>CAMAVY010000011.1 GCA_945861675.1 Klebsiella pneumoniae
CCATCGCCGCCTCGCAAACGAAAGACGGCGACACTAGGGGTTACCCGCTCACACGTACCGACATGGGCCGGAATCACGTACCGACATGGATCGGAACCGCGTACCGACATGGACCAGAACCGCGTACCGACATGCGCCGGAATACGCACACCTCAACCCTGATCACTCAAAACTCAAGGAGGCAGAACCCAACAAAGCCGCAGCTTGATTCACCCTTCGAGGCGACAACTATCTTGAAAACCGCCGTTCCCTCAATCAGACCGCGTGCACTTCGAGACTGAAGTGGCGGCGCTCACGCGCATCGACGGCAGACTCTCGATCCCCACGCCGCACGTCGTTGCTTCCGGCGAGCGGGATGGCTGGTGGTTCGTAGTCATGACGCGTTTGTCCGGACGACCGCTCGTCGACGTCTGGGCAACTCTCGGATTCGGCGAGCGTTGTCGTTTGGTGCACGACGTAGGGACGACGCTTGCCGAATTGCACGCAACGGCGACCGACAATCTGGCTCCGCTGGTTGTCGATTGGTCCCGATTCATCCAGGAACAGCGCGATTCGTGTCGTGAGCGACAAGCGGTAAGGGGTCTCGAGTCACCATGGCTCGATCAAGTCGACGACTTTCTCGAGACCTGGCGCCCTGTCCATGACGGGCGCCGCGTGCTGCTTCACACCGAGGTCATGCGCGAACACCTCATGGTCGATCAGCAACACGGCGAGTGGCGCCTCAGCGGTCTGTTTGATTTCGAGCCGGCGATGCTCGGTGCGCCGGAATATGAGTTCGCGTCCGTCGGCATATTTCTAACGTGTGCAGAGCCACAATTGTTCCGCGTTGTGCTCGACGCTTACGGCCTGCCGCTCGACGACGCGCTCGAGTGCCGCATCATGGCGTACACGCTTCTTCATCGGTACAGCAACTTGTGTTGGTACCTCGAACGGCTCCCTGTTGTGGGCCACTGTGATCTCGAATCCCTCGCGCACAGCTGGTTTGCAACGTGACGCACAACAGTCCGATTGTTGGGGTAGTCGCAGTGACCGTGTGACGTTCGGCTCGATCGTCATTCGTTGCTTTGAATTCGATCGGGTGCGGTCCGGCGCTATCATCGATTCAATCTCAGTCACCGCGACGTCGAAGGCCTGCTGGCTGAACGCGGCATCGATCTATATCTACAGCCACGAAGAGACGCCAAGGCGGCCATACGATGTTTTCGATGGCCGCTGAGATCGCAACACTAAGCCCGCCGAAGATCGTTACGGGAAAAACGCGCAGCTGCGGTGTTGTTCAGCGAGAAATAACTACACTACGAGCAGCAAATGAAGCACGCCGACGCATCCCGGAAGAAACGACCTGCACGCCGCAATGCAGCGGACGTAAACGCGCCGAGCATTGTGCCGACCGACCCCAGGTTCGTCGGCATCGCATCGGTCTACGCGGCGATCGCGCTGACGTTCCTCGAATATTTCGCCAGACCTGCTTTCTTCGAGCAGATCTTCCCTGGCGCGGCCGGGGCTTACTTCGGCCTCTACCCTCATCTGTGGTGGGCACTCTGGACCATCGCCTTGTTCCTAGTGGTCCCTGCCGTCCTGGTGCGCGCGCTATTCAAGCAGCGTCTGCGCGACTACGGCCTCAATCTCGCCATCAAGCGCCAACATTGGTGGCTCTACCTGGGATTGTTCGCCGCAGTGCTCCCGATCGTCGTATTGGCTTCCCGGCGCGCTGACTTCCAAAACATCTATCCGTTCTATCGCGGCGCGTTTCAAGCCACCACTGGCACAATCCTGGTGTGGGAAATGGCGTATCTCACGCAATTCCTTGCGTTGGAATTTTTCTTTCGCGGTTTTCTTGTGCTCGGTCTCGGCCGCGCAATCGGACGCGCGTCGATCTTCGTTGCCATGGTCCCCTATTGCATGCTGCATTTTCACAAGCCTCCCGCGGAGGCTTTCGCCGCCATCGTTGCGGGGATCGTACTGGGGGAAGTCAGCTATAGGACGCGCTCGATCGCAGGCGGGGTGATCGTGCACATCGGTGTAGCCGTCACGATGGAGCTGCTGGCGCTGGGCGTTTTTTGATCAACTGAGCGCCCGGCATACGCTACGTCGTCCGACACAGGCGCGCTCGACGCAACGAACTCGCCCGATTGCCGCGACGTTTGTCTATGTCTCGAGCGAGATAATCTACTATGGATGACGCGCAGGAGCGTCGCGTCGATGGAAGCGTACACCGGCAGTTCAAGATCGATATGTGAGTGCGCGTCCCCTTCGCTGGACTGTCTGGCAATACCCAGGCCGTTCCACCGAGAGCTGGTTTGTTTTGCCTATATGCCGCACCACGGGCTCATACGGACTTGAGCAGATCCATCGCCTGTTCAAGCGTAGCCAAGCGTTCCTTGCCAGTCGCATCGATGCGGATGGTCAAGCCGTCGATTCCCACGTCCTTGTACTTCTGGAACCGGGCTTTGACCATCGCTGCGGTCCCGATGGCACCGAACTCCGTCACCATCGCATCCGGCACACGCTTCACCGCCTCGTCACGTTTGCCAGCTTTCCAGAGTTGCTGGATGGCCAGCGCGTCGTCGGTAAAGCCTGCTCGCTTGAATGCGTCGTTATAGAAATTGGTCTTTGCGCTGCCCATGGCGCCCATCTGAAACGCAACGCCAGCACGACGCGCGTCGACCAGTTGCTCCACGTTGTCGCCGATGGCCACCGCACATGCTGCATTCAACGAGATGTCGGACAGCTTGCGGCCTGCCGCCTCCGCACCTCTGCGAATGTGTGCCAGATGCGCTTCGGGGTGATCGGGCGAGAACGATGTGCCCAGCCAGCCGTTCGCGGCCGCGCCAGTGTATTCGAGCGACTTCGGCGCCAACGTGGCCAGATAGATCGGAATCGCCGCGGGTGGATGATCCAGGCGCAGCGGCTTACCCTCGCCCCCTTGGCGCGGCAGGACGTGATGTCGCCCGTTGTAGACCAGCTTCTCGCCGGCGAAGGCGAGTCGCAGTATCTCCACCGTTTCGCGCATACGGGCCAACGGCTCTGCATAGGAAATGCCATGCAGGCCCTCTACCACTTGCGGCCCACTGGCACCCAGGCCGAGCAGGAAGCGCCCCTCTGACAGATCGTTCAGCGACATCGCGGTCATCGCCGTCATCGATGGTGTGCGCGCACTGACCTGCATGATGCCCGTGCCAAGTTTGATCTTCGATGTCAGGCCCGCGAGAAACGCAAGCGACGTGACGGCATCAGAGCCCCAGGCTTCGGCAGACCACACGCTGTCCACACCCAGCCGCTCGGCCTCCTGCACAATCTCCACAAGATGCCTTGCATTCGTGCGCGCGTAACCACCAACAGCAATCGACGCTTTCAACATGTTCTGCTCCCACGACCTGTTCGTTTCTCATCGGAGGGTGGTTGCCGCAGTCGTGCAGCAGCACCAGTAAACCAGCGCAGGCACCGCTACTGCAGTGCCCCCGCTGCCCGCGCCACAGCGATCTCGTCGGCGCTCATGCCAAGCTGCTCGCCGAGCACCTGGTCGGTATGTTCACCCAGCAATGGCGCAAACCGGAACGGACCGGGCGTATAGCCTGGAATGCGGTACTGCACGCCGGCATAGGGCACGCGCCCCATGACCGGATGCTCGTGAAAGCGCTGAAAGCCACGGTGCAGGTACTGTGGATCCGTCGCCAGATCACTGCTGCGTTGCACCGCGCCCGCGGGCACGCCCGCGGCAATCAGCGAGTCCATTGCCGCGTAACGATCGCGCGTACGCGTCCACTCCGCAATGCCGGCATCGATCTCGTCATGGCGCGCCTGTCGGCCTGAGAGCTGATCAAGCGTTGGATCACGCGCCCAGACAGGATCGCCAAGCGCAAGTCGCAGCGCCTGCCACTGCGCGTCGGTTTCTACGCTGATGGCAAGCCATTGATCGGTGCCTTCGCTTGGGTAGATGCCTTCGGGTGCGGCAAACCGCGAGCGATTGCCAAGCCGCGAGACCGAATAGCCGTGCGTCTGCACCTCCAGAATCTCCGGTGCCAGGAAATGCAGCGCCATCTCGAATTGCGCCGCATCGATGTGCTGGCCCGCGCCGGTCCTGTGCCGGTGATCAATTGCCGCCGTCACCATGGCAACGATGATGCGCGGCGCAATCACATCGGTGTACGCCATCCATGGTCCATGCGGCGGCTGATCGGGCCAACCGGTGACCTCATAGAAGCCTGCCATGCCGCCAGCGTGGTAGCCGAAGCCGGCGACCTCACAGGCGGGTCCGGTCTGCCCCATGAGCGAAGTACTCAGCATGATCAGTTGCGGGTTGATCTCGCGCACCACGGAGTAATCCAGACCGATGCGCGCAAGTGCACCCGGCGCCCAGTTTTCGATGAACACATCGGCCCAGGCGATCAGCTTCTTCATGATCGCAATCGCCTGCGGGTTCTTCAGGTTCAACTGAATACACAGCTTGCCTGCATTGAATTCCCCGTAGAAATGCGAGGAATTCCACTGGCTGCCGCCACGCACGGGACCAAGCAGACGCAGGCCATCCGGGCGCAACTCCGACTCGACCTTCACGACCATCGCGCCGTGATCCGAGAAGTGGCGAACCGTCGACGGCCCGGCGATGATCCAGGTCAGATCCAACACCTTCAGACCCGCAAACGGATGTCCTGAGGGGTGCGGCCGCAGTGCCACAGCCGCGGGCGCACGTGGCGCCGCTGCAAGTTCGCTGCGAATCTCTGCCCCGTGTTCATTCAGGCGCGGCGCCGGCCGGCGTACGCGCGGAATGCCGGAGCCGAGCAACGCAACCCGCCCCGGGGCGCGTACCTTGGTGCCGTCTGCAAGCGCAACCTCCGTCCACGCCGCGCGCGCACTGAGTTGCTCGAACAGCAGCAGATCGGCCACCAGATTGATCGGCGCCAGCGTAATGCCCAGCTCAAGTCCAATCTGAAACAGCGCCCCCTTGGAGTGCCGTTGGAAGAACTTGCCGAGCACCTCGATCACCTGCTCGCGGGAGAAGCGCACCTCCTCGCCGAGCATGCGGCGCTGGTCGAGTGTGAGCCACTCCTCCGCAAGCCAGGTGTCATCGATCAACTCCTCCGCCAGCAGATGCCCCAGCAGCGGCTCGACTACCGGCCCGACGGGCAGCGCCACCAGGAAACCGTCAGCACAGGCAAACACGGGATCGACCTCGCGCGTGCCCATCTGCACGGTGGAACCGCGGCGTTCGAAGTTGAAGCCCTGCACCGGGGCCGCGTCCATCGCATTCATCGTCAGCCAGGTCGTTGCGCATTGCGCCGACAGATCAACGAACTGTCCTTCACCGGTACGCTGCATGCGCTGGTGCGCAATCAGCGCGGCAGCCGCGGCCTCGGCGCCCGCATGGCGCCAGATCTGCGGCACGCTGATCCGAACCGGCGCACGATCGGGAGAACCCTGCAAAGCGGCCTGCCCACCCATGGCCGACAACGTAAGGTCCGTTGCGGGGCGATCGGCGGCGGGGCCATCGCAACCCCATGGCGTGATCAGCACGTTCACCAGACGCGGATTCAGTGCACGCAGCCGCGCGAAATCGAAACCATGTCGAGCGGCGTACCCACCCGGGCCGGACTCGATCAGGAAGTCGGCACCGGCGACCAGCTGCTCGAATGCCTGCAGGTCATCAGCCTGCGCAAGGTCCAGAACAATCGAGCGCTTGTTTCGGTTGAACGCGATGAACTGCAGGCTGCACATGTCGTCCGCGGCACGATCCGACGGCAGCAGCGTACCGACGCGCCGCGCGTCTACGCCGCCCGGCGGCTCCACGCGGATCACATCCGCACCCAGGTCACCCAGCAACATCGCGGCCAGCTCGCCGCGGTGATCAGTCAGGTCAAGCACACGATAGGGCGTAAGCATCGGAATGGGGGCCTTGCGCAGTGTCCAAAATAAGAGATTCAAACGAAGCAGGCGTCAACTGACAACGCAATAGTCAACGCGGCGGAGTATGGCGCGGACAGTCCCCGCCAGGCGAGGCCGCCCGTTACCATTCGGCCCATCCGCACATTCGAACCCGCGCGCCGCAACGCTCGAACAAGCAATTCTCGTCGACATCAAGGAACCCTATTCGTGCCCATGTCCCCGTCCGAAGCCGACCAACTCCAGCTGCGCCTCAGCGCGTTCATGGACCAGCACATCTATCCCAACGAAGAGCCCTACCGCGACCAGCTCAATGCGCTGCCCAACCGCTTCGGCACCGTGCCGCTGATGGAGGAGCTGAAGGCGAAGGCACGCGCGGCCGGCTTGTGGAACCTGTGGATGCCTGCCGACCATGGCGGCATGACCAACATGCAGTACTGCGCATTGGCCGAGATCATGGGGCGCGTGTTGTGGGCCCCCGAGGCCTTCAACTGCAATGCGCCCGATACCGGCAACATGGAAGTGTTCATGAAGTACGGCACGGAAGCGCAGAAGCAGCAATGGCTCGAGCCGTTGCTTGCCGGCGAGATACGCTCCAGCTATGCCATGACAGAGCCGGACGTTGCCTCGAGCGACGCCACCAACGTTCGCACAGCCATCACGCGCGATGGTGATCACTACCTCGTCAACGGCAAGAAGTGGTTCATCACCAACGCACCCTACGAGCGTACGCAGATCATCATCGTGATGGGTCTGTCTGATCCGGACAACGCCAATCGGCATCTGCGCCAGAGTCAGATACTGGTGCCGAAACACACGCCCGGCGTGCGGATCGTTCGCTCACTCACGACGCTAGGTTACGACGATGCACCGCTCGGTCATGCGGAAGTGCACTTCGAGAACGTGCGCGTGCCCGCAGAAAACATGCTGCTCGGCGAAGGCCGCGGCTTTGAGATTGCGCAGGGCCGACTGGGACCCGGTCGCATTCATCACTGCATGCGTCTGATCGGCAGCGCACAACGTGCACTTGAGTACGCCTGTCGCCGCGCGGTCAGTCGCGAGACATTCGGCCGCAAGCTGGCAGATCATCAGTCGGTACTCGAGGACCTGGCGAAGTCGTGGAGCGAAATTGAACAGGCACGTCTGCTGACACTGAAGACCGCGCAGCGCATGGACGAAGTTGGCGCCAAGAACGCACGCGACCTGATCGCGGCGTCCAAGATCACCGTGCCACTCATGGCGCAGACCGTCATCGATCGCTGCATGCAGATTCACGGCGCAGGCGGGCTCACGGCCGACTATCCGATGGCCGAGGCCTACAACTACGCGCGCTGGTGCCGGCAGGCTGACGGCCCGGATCAGGTGCACATGATGGCGCTGGGCAAACAGATCATTAAGCGCTACGCGAGCTGAGCACGGGCAGCCAGCCCAGCTGTCAACAACACACAACATCGGAGCAGCACGAGCATGGATCTGCAAGGCAAACGAATCATCGTGACCGGTTCTGCACGGGGCATGGGGGCGGCGACGGTACGTGCATATGTCAGCGCCGGCGCGCACGTTTACGGCATGGACCTGGCAGACGACGCGGGCCGAACCGTCGCTGCGGACGCGAACGCCAAAGGACCGGGCAAAGCGGCGTACCTGAACGTCGACATTGCCGACAAACACAGCGTCGAGACCGCGTTCGCCGAAGCCGTCAAGCAGATGGGCGGCCTCGATGCACTTGCGCATCCTGCCGCCATTCAACGCTCGTCCGATGCGGGCGATGTCAGCGTCGCGGACTGGGACTTGATGTTCGCTGTCAACGTGCGCGGCACGATGCTCACCAATCAGGTGGCGCACCGCTACCTGAAGGCGTCCGGCGGTGGCGCCATCATCAATTTCGGCTCGATCTCAGGGCAACGCGCGGAACCCACAGCGGCGGCGTACTCGGCCGCGAAAGGCGCTGTGCATGCGTGGACGCGCACCGCCGCCGGCACCTGGGGCGCCGACAACGTCCGCGTGAACGCCATTCTGCCGGCCATGGCCACGCCCATGTATCTCGAAGCCATGGCGCGCGCTACCGAAGCGCAGATCACTGCCAGCTACTGGCGTAATCGCAGCAGCATCGCGATGGGCGGCGAGTACGGCGATCCCGATCGCGACCTGGGCCCGGTCATGGTGTTTCTGGCCTCCGATGCATCGCGCTTCATCACCGGGCAGCTCATTCCCGTGGACGGCGGACAGACCAACGTTCGCTGACAACGTTGGTCGCACGCGGCGGCGGCGAATACGAAAGCGCGGCGGCTATCCGAACTTCACGCCCTCGAAGTGCCCGGATTGCCGCCACTGCTCGAGGATGCGGAAGAACCTGATCGGCCCGCCGCCGTAGCCGCTGGAGAAGAAGCCGTTCGGGTTATGCACCTTACCTTCGTTGTTGTAGTAGCCCGGCGTACATTCAGCGCGGAAACGCTCGCCCATCTTTGCAGTGCGTTGCATTTCGTCCTGCCAGGCCTGTTCGCCTTCGGCCGTCGCCTCCACCGTCAACGTACCGCGCTCGCGTGCCATGCGCAGGATGTGGCTCACGTGCTTCGCCTGCTCATTCAAAGCGTGCGGCACGTTCACGGTCACAGCTGCCTGGGTAAAGCCAAGGAAGAAGCAATTCGGAAAGCCGTGGGTCGTGAAGCCATGCAGGGTCTTCAGCCCCTCGCCCCACTTGTCACTGAGCTTCAGTCCGCCTCGACCCACCACGTCGTAGCCGGCGCGCCGCGTATAGCTGGTGCCCACCTCGAAACCGGTGGCGAAGATCAGGCAATCCAATTCGTACTCGACGCCATCTACAACTACGCCGTGCTCTGTGACGCGCTCCACGCCGCGTCCGTGCGTATCGATCAGATGCACACTGCTGCGGTTGAAGGTCGGCAGGTAGTCATCGTGGAAGCACGGCCGCTTGCAGAACTGCCGGTACCAGGGCTTGAGTGCTTCAGCCGTATCGGCGTCTGCAACGGTGTGTTCCGCCCGCGCACGCACCTTGTTCATCTTGATGTAGTCGGCCATCTGCATCAGCTGGCCTTTCTCGGCACCGGTCAAGCGACGGCCGAGCTTGCGTGCGGCTTCCTTCGCGGCAACGCCGGTGAGGTTGCGGAAGATGTCGGTCCAGCCGTCTGCGACCAGATCTACATCCTGGTCACCGCCACTGACCAGCACATTGAAGTTTTCCATGCGACGCTGCTGCCAGCCGGCCTCGAGCTCCGCGGCCCATTGCGGATCCGTTGGGCGGTTGTTGCGTTCGTCGACCGACGACGGTGTGCGCTGAAACACGAACAGTTCCTTCGCCCACTCGCCGAGATGTGGAATGCACTGCACGCCGGTTGCCCCCGTGCCGATGATGCCCACGCGCTTGTCGGCGAGGCCGGTCAAACCGCCGCTCGAATCACCGCCGGTGTACGCATAGTCCCAGCGACTGGTGTGAAACGTATGCCCACGAAAATTCTCGATGCCGGGAATCCCCGGCAGCTTCGGCCGGTTCAGCGGGCCGTTGGCCATCGCAACGTAGCGCGCCTTCATGCGGTCGCCGCGATCGGTTGTGATCACCCACAGCGCCTCGTCTTCGTTCCATTCCAGCGCGCGTACTTCCGTGGCCAGACAGGCCTTCTCATACAGCCCGTAATGCCGCGCGATGGCCTGGGTGTGGGCCATGATTTCCGGCGCGAAGGAATACTTGTGTTGGGGAATGTAGTTCAGCTCTTCGAGCATCGGCAGGTAGCAGTAGGACTCGACATCGCACATCGCGCCCGGGTAACGGTTCCAGTACCAGGTACCGCCGAAGTCACCGCCCTTCTCGATCACACGAATGTCGGTAAAGCCCTGTTCGCGCAATCGCCCCGCCATCAGCAGGCCACCAAAACCACCGCCAATCACCGCTATCTCAACGGTGTCGAACAGCGGCGCGCGTTCCACGCGCACCGCGTACGGGTCCTCGACAAAGTTCGAGAAGTCCCCGGTCACTTCGGTGTACTGATCATTGGCATCAGCGCGCAGGCGCTTATCGCGTTCCGCAAGGTAGCGGGCCTTCAACGCCTCGGGATCGAAGTCGATCCTGCCGAGTGCAATCTGAATCACATCTTCCATGGAGCGGGCACCAATGCTGCGAGAGAAGGCGGCGAAATCTAACAGAAGCGCCTGGCGGCCAGATACCGGGCGGGTCAGCCCGCAGGCCCGGTCGAGTTCACCGACTGCACCGAGTTCACCGACTGCAAAAAGGCGCACAACAGCGCGCTGACACGTTCGGGCTGCTCCTGTTGCACCCAATGACCCGCGCCGTCGAGCACGTGGCAACCCGTCAACAAGGTGCACGCACTGCTCTGCATCTTCTCGAAGGCGCCCGGCGTCTGATACAGCCCCCAATCGCTGCGCCCACCAATGAAGCAGGTGGGCACGTCGATCGTGCGCCCTGCGAGGAAGCGCAGTTCCGCCGCGAAGCGCGGGTTGGTCGAACAGCGGTACCACTGCAGCCCACCCTGGAAGCCCGTGCGACTGTACTCATCGCTGTACACGCGCAGCTCGGCATCGGGCAGCCACGCACAGTGCGCGATCTGCGCGGGTGTCGGCATCTCCTGTGCAACTGTCTGCGCCATCGTCAACGCATGATCCATGACGTAGTAGGTCGGCAGTTGCGCGAGCGCGTCAGCCGACCAGTTCGGCAGTGGCTGCGGCGCGTTCTGCAACCAGTCCGCGCTCTTGTGGTGGTAGTAGGCGCGCAGAAAGTCGTGCACGCCCTGTGTGCAGTGCCACATGTCTGCATTCGCTGCGCGTGTCGAGTAGTACCACTGATAGTGCTTGCGCGGTCGTGGCAGTGCAGCGAGCGCTGCATGCACATCTTCGACTTGAGGTCGCGGTGGCCCTGACGCCGATCGCACAGACGTTGCAGCGGGCTCAGCGCCCGCAGTATTGAAGGGCAGCGTCGGTGCCCCGGCGAATGGCGCGCTCATCAGCACCACCGAGCGAAACACATCCGGACGCAGCAATGCGCACCACGCTGCAACCGGCGATCCGAAGTCATGCCCGACCACGGTTGCGACAAATCGCCTGCCGACCGCATGCACAAGCGCAAGTGCATCAGTGGCAAGGTTCAACATCCGGAAGCTCGCAAGATCACCGTCGTAGTCCGCATCCCACCCCGTGGTGCGGCCATAGCCGCGCTGGTCAGGGGCAAGCACGTAGAACCCAGCAGCGGCCAACGGCAGCATGACCTTGCGCCAGCTGTATGCGAGCTCGGGAAAACCATGCAGCAACAGCACGCATGGACGCGCAGGGCTCGCATCGCCAGCCTCCAGCACGTGCATGTCCAAGCCATTCACGCCGCGCACGATACGCGCCCGAATGCCGTCAGGCAGTACGGCGCCTGGCAGGGAACCGATGTTGCTCACGTCTGTCTCCTCCGCGGTGCAGCGGCAGCGATGCTCGAACCTGTCTGCGATACGTGCGCATGCCGCCGCTGCAACGTATGCCGGCATGGGCCTAGATAGAAGCGAGAGATGCAATCAAGAGGTGCAATCATGCAGGCCTCATTACCTGCGGTCGATCAATGAACACAGTGCGGCTCCTGATGATCGGGCTGACATTACTGGTGCTCGGCTGCAGCAGCACAGCGCCAGCCCCCCCACCAGCGCGCCCCGTGCCGGTCCCGGCGAGCACTCCAGCGCCAAGCCCTGAGCCACGCCCGCAGGTGACCATTCGCATCGGTGTCGCACTGGGTGGCGGCGCCGCAAAGGGCTTCGCACATATCGGCGTCATCAAGATGCTTGAAGCCAATGGCTTCAAACCTGACGTCGTCTCAGGCACCAGCGCAGGCAGTGTGGTCGGCGCGCTGTATGCCGGCGGCATGGATGTGTTCAAACTCCAGCAGCACGCCGTAGGCTTGGACGAAGCGCGCATTCGCGACGTCAGTCTGTTTTCGGGCGGCTTGATCAAGGGCGAAAAGCTGCAGAACTACGTCAACGAGATGCTTGAGCAGCGCCCGTTCGAACGCTTGCGCAAACCGTTTGCCGTCGTCGCAACGCGTCTGGAAACCGGTGAGCGCGCAGTGTTCGTACGCGGCAACGTCGGCCAGGCCGTGCGCGCATCCTGCAGCATTCCAGGCGTGTTCGAACCCATGAAGATCGGTAACAGCACGTACGTGGATGGCGGCCTCGTCAGCCCTGTGCCCGTCGATGCGGCGCGTCAACTGGGGGCAGACTTTGTGATTGCAATCGACATCTCCAGCAAGGCCAATGGCCAGACGCCCGGCAGCATGCTGGGTGTGCTCAATCAATCGATCACCATCATGGGTCAGAAGCTCGGCCAGCAGGAACTCGCACGTGCCGACGTGATCATCAGGCCGAATGTGAACGACATCGGGCCCGTGGCGTTCGAACAGCGCAGCAACGCCATCCTCGAGGGCGAGCGGGCAGCGCTGCAGGCACTGCCGCAGATTCGCGCGAAGCTTGCACGCCTGCGCGAAGCGAAAGTGCAGGCCGAGATGGCGCGTACCGCACGCGAACGCGCTGCACGTGCAGCACGCGAACGCGCCGCACAACCTGTGCGCCCGCCGACACGCCCCTGCGAAGACTCGGGATTTCTGGGTGGTCTGCTCAGTGGGACAGCGGACTGCCAGCCAACAGACAAACCTTGAGCGCGAAGGCATCGACGCCACTTCACTCCGCCGTATTGCCGCCGAGGCCGGCGTCACAGCCCCCCCCTGCTCTATCGGCACTTCGCTGACAAGGACGCGCTGCTGCTGGCCATCTGCGACAACTTCTTCGCCACGTTGCAGGAACGCTTCGAGCGCGCCTACCGCACTGCCAGCACGCCGCTCGCGCGCCTGGAGGCCGTCATACGCGCCTACGTTCAATGCGGCTTCGATCATCCGCATGAGTACGAGCTCACCTTCATGACCGCGTTGCCCAAGCTGCGCAGCCACAACGCCATGCGTAAAGTGCGCGCACAGCGACAACGCGGCGCAGCGGTGCTGCCCGAAGACGAAAACGGGGGCACGCGGGTGTTCGGCCTGCTTGAAGGCGTGGTCGGCGAAGTGCTGCACACCTACGCTGGTGCGGGTGCAGTCGCAGGCACGGCGCGCAGCACCCGAACGCGCACCATCGCCGCGTTGTCGGAGGTCATCTGGGCCGGCGGTCACGGGCTCGTCGCGCTTGTAAACACGCACCAGAACTTCGGCTTCTCGAACAGGCAGCTGCTGATCGACACGGCGGTCAGCAGCATGCTGCATGGCATTGAACGCATGACCATCCCGCCGCGCCAGATGACAGCGCTGCCCCGGAAAGTCGCGCGGCGCGCCCGCAGGGACCCAAGTTAGCGCTTGTCGCATGGGGAAACGGCCCCTGCAGACCTGGCAAGACACTTGCACCACGACTTTTGCTGCAAGCATCTGCCGCAAGCATTTGCTGCATGGCATTCGCTGCAAGTCGTTCCTCGCATTGCGTTGTCTGCACTGCGTTCGCACACGGCGGTGCCGCAGGCGGCGCGTCAGAAACGCCCGCAATTCGCTGCGTCACTCTGGCAGATCGGAATCGTGCTATGTCGGCTTATTTCACACGCCGCGAACTGCTGAACCGCATCGGCGCAGTGGGCGGTTCAGCAGCGATCTATCAGGTCGCTACCGTGCTGGGCCTGTTGCCCCAGGTCGCCCGCGCTGCGCCGCTGTCGCTCATGCCTGTTGCAGGTGTCGCCGCAGGGAAACGCGTGGTCGTGCTTGGCGGCGGCATCGCAGGCCTGACGGCAGCCTATGAACTCAGCGCCGCGGGCTACGACTGCACCGTGCTCGAGGCGTCGCACCGTGGCGGCGGCCGCAACCTGACCGTGCGCGGGGGCGATGTCATCGACGAACTGGGCGGTCGGCAAACCTGTGAGTTCGATCGCGACCCGCATCTGTTCTTCAACGCAAGGCCCGCACGCATCCCGGCCAATCACACGGGTCTGCTTGGCTATTGCCGCATGCTGGGCGTCAAGCTGGAAGTCTTCGTCAACGAAAATCGCAATGCCTGGGTGCAGGATGACAACGCGTTTGCCGGGCGCCCTGTTCGCTATCGCGAGCTCGCCGCCGACACGCGAGGCTTCATGGCCGAGGTACTGGCCAAGGGCATCGACGTGCAGCGGCTGGACGCACGCCTGACCACCGTGGACGCGGAGCAGATCATCGAGTTCGCGCGCGCCTTTGGCGACTTGTCTCCCGATCTCACCTATCGCGGTTCTGCACGTGCCGGGCTGGCCGCAGGCGGCATGGTCATACCCGCCGTACTGAAGAAGTCCTACGACTTCGCCGAAATCATGAAGAGCACGTTCTGGCGGGGTCCGATGCAGTTCGGCGAGAGTGAGGATCAATCAGCACCCATGCTTACCGCCGTCGGTGGCATGGATCGTATTCCCGCTGCATTCATGAGGCAGCTTGGCCGCAAGGTGCTGCTGAATGCGCGGGTGACAGATGTGACGCTGCGCGAGCACGGCGTCGATGTGGTGTACATGCACAACGGCGGGCCGCAGCAGATCAACGCAGATTTCTGCTTCACCTGCATGCCCAGCCATCTGCTTGCGGGCGTGCGCCACAATTTTCCAGCCCACTACAGCGCAGCGCTCACGGCAATTCCCCGAGGCAATCTCTTCAAACTCGCATTCCAGGCAAAGCGTCGCTTCTGGGAGGACGAGCACATCTATGGCGGCATCTCCTGGACAACACAGGACATCAACCAGCTGTGGTACCCGTCACACGGCATCAACGAGCAGAAAGGCGTGCTGCTGGGCGCGTACACATTCAGCCCGGAAAGCGGCGCGCGCTTCACCAACATGGCGCCCAACGAGCGCATTGAGGCGGCACTGACGCAAGGCGCACGCGTGCATGCCGACTATCGCAGTCTCGTAGAGAAAGGCGTCAGCGTGGCCTGGCATCGCATGAACTACATGCTGGGCTGCGCGGCGCGTTGGACCGATGAATTGCGCGCTCAGTACTTCCACACGCTGCAGGAACCGGTTGGCAACCACTACCTGATCGGCGACCAGATCAGCTATCACCCTGGCTGGCAGGAGGGCGCAATTCAATCTGCACTGCACGCCATCACCCATCTCGACGCTCGTGTACGCGGCGGCGCAACAGTGGCACAGCGATGAACCTCAGAACATTGGTGACGAAAGCCATGATGGGGAACCGAATGCACGCCATCGCCCGACTTGCGCTGTGCGTCACCATCGCTCAAGCCGTATGCACCAACGCTCAGTCTGCGGCGGCCGATGCTGCGCCGCATGACTACTGCCTGGTCTGCCATGGCGCCTACGGACAAGGCAACCACGCCATCGGTGCGCCGCAGATTGCTGGCATGCCTGGGTGGTATCTCCGGCGACAGCTCGAGGGTTTCCGCAGCGGCGCGCGTGGCGCGCACGCCGAAGACAGCAACGGTGTGACAATGCGCCCCATGGCGACCGCGTTGGCCGACGAGGACACGATGCGCCGCGTCATCGACACGGTCGCCGCCATGCCAAGCCAATCTGTGCAACCCACACTCGATGGCGACCGCGCGCGCGGCGCGACGCTCTATCTCGCGTGTGCAGCCTGCCACGGCAACGCTGCCGCCGGTATTGCGGCACTCGCTACACCACCGCTGCGCGCATTGAACGATTGGTACATGGTGACGCAACTCACGAACTACCGCGCCGGTCATCGCGGCTACACCGCCAACGACATTTTCGGCGCGCAGATGCGCGCCGCGAGCGCGCTGCTGAACAGCGAGGAAGACATCCGCGCCGTGGTGACTTACATCTCCAGCATGGAGGCCAGCACGAACGCCAGCACGAACGCCGGCCAGAACACGGCGACGGCGCACCAGCAGAAATAGCATTCGATCTGAACTTTCCTCACCCCACCATTTCCTGCTGAAGGACACACATGAAACGCTCCTACCTTGTTCTCATCGCCGTCGTTGCGGCATGCACCCAGTTTGCTCAGGCTGCCGATTTGATCCGCTATCCGCTGCCAAACAAATCGACCTTCCCGATCGCGCAGGCAGTGGAGGTGCCCGGGGACGGAACCGTGGTGTACATGAGCGGTGTCACACCGGCCCCCGCCGACCCCAAAGCGGCGGTCAATACGGTGGACTACTGGGGCAACACGCGCGCACAGACACTGTCGGTGTTCAGCCGCATGGATGTCGCCATGAAGGCATTGGGCCTCGGCTACGGCGACATCATCAAGATGACCGTGTTCCTGGTCGGCGATCCCGCGCTGGCCGGCCGCATGGATTTCACTGGCTTCATGGAGGGCTATTCGCAGTTCTTCGGCACCGCCACTCAGCCCAACCTGCCCGCCCGGTCCACCGTTCAGGTCGCAGGGCTAGTCTCGCCCGGCATGCTGGTCGAAATCGAAGTGACGCTGGTGCGACCACCTGTCGCCTCAAGCAAGCCGTGACGCTGACTAGCAACGAACTGCGCCTACGACACCCACGGCTGCATCAACGGCTAATTCAAGTTCGCTCTATTGCCCAGCGCTGAGCGTTCGGGCCGAACCCGTCCATCGATACGCAACTCCACTGCAGCCAAACCATGCAGCCGCCAGCGCCGCATGATTCAACGGCCCGCCCAACCTGCGGTGGTACCAACCCAGGTTTGCGTAACGATGCAGCATGGCGATTGCGAACAACCGCTCCGGCGCAATCGCCACACCGGCAGCGCGTTGTACTTCGCCCAGCAATCGCGGGTCTGCTGCACTGAAGAACAGACCGACCGATGCGAACTCACAGTCCACCGGTGCAACCCAGGACGGCTCGAAATCGAACAGGCCTGACAAGCGCCAGCCCTTCGGCGTCTCTTGCACCAATAGATGCTCACGCATGATCTCGGTATGCAGCCAACCACTGCGCCCCGTCTCGATCGGCTGTTGCGCAACGAAGTCGTACAGACCCTCGAGCAATTGTGGCGGGCAACCCTTGCCCCGTTGTGTTTCCTCCAACCGAGCAAGTCGTTGAGCACGCCACTTCAGCCAATCGAGGTACGGCACTTCGCGCGGCGCCTCGATGGCGTGCAGCGTCGCCAGCGCTTCACCGAGCTGCGTTGCCAGGTAAAAATGGTCGGCAGAGCCCAGCAATGGCCACGCCTCGGTCAACTCAAGTCCGGGCAGACGCGTCATGCGCACATAAGGCCAGCCTTCGATCTGACCCGCGTCCAACAGCCGCGGTGTGGCGATCGGCAGCACTGTTTCAAGCCTGCGCAGGCAAGCCACTTCGACCGCGGACAGCGTGGCATCGTGGGGCGCCATCACCTTGAGCACCTCGTGTGCGCCGATTGCCAGCAGCGCAGAACCGCGTCGCGGTCGTTTCCAGGTGCCGGGAAACCCAACTCTCGCCGCGAAATGATTGAGCACACGTACTGCAGCAACTGGGTCCGCCGCGAGCGACGCGAATGCTACAGGGCCGTCGATGTTCGGAAGTTGCGTCATGGTCATACGCGGCGATTGTTTGCGTCAAAGCCCCTGCCGGGGCGTCGAGTCCAGAGGAAGCAAAGCCAGTACAGGGAGCAAGCGCAACAATGTCAACCGATCTGCTGGCACCCTGTTGTATGCCTGTTGCTGCAAGTAAAAACAAAGGCGCTGCAGTATCCGGGCGCGGCGATCGGGTCGCGCACGGTGCAACCGGCGGTACTCGCGACAACGTCCACTGTGAACCAGCTCGTGATTCTCCCGATTGCACTCGTTGGGCCGAGGCGCCCACGACAATGTGCAGCGAACAGCTTCGACACAGTATCTGGCCCCGACGCCCTGCGGGCCTATGTGGCGCCTATGTGGAGCCGATGGACTCTCGACACAAATCCGCGAAGCTGCGGGCAAATGTCTGAACCCGGGCATGCGCGTCAATGCTCGCCGCCAAACGAAGCTGCGCGCGGCGTTCTGCGGAAAGAGGCTCGAAGCACTGGAGGAGGTTCGCGAGACTGTCTACGTCACGAGCAGCGAAGTACTCGGCCTGCCCGCCCGCTTGTTCCTTGTGCACATCCAGATCAGACAGCAGCATTGGCACGCCAGCCGAGCGCGCTTCCTCCACCGTAGTGCTCCAGCCTTCGTACAGCGACGGATTGAGCAATGCGGCGCTGGCGTACATCAGATCGATCAGGTCCGCGTAAGGAATCAAACCCGGCGCAATAAACTGATCCGTCATTTGCTCGTCCTGCAAGCGTTGTAAAAATCCGTGCACGTACGGCATGTTGAACGAGTCGAAATGCCGACCTGGGGCCATGACGACGACCCGTCGACCGCGAGCGCGCAGCGCCAGCAGCGCTTCGAGGACGAGCGTGTGATTCTTATGCACGTGATATTGATTCGGCATGAACAGATATTGATCTGGAAGGCCATATCGATCAGCGGTCTCTCGCGCGGAGACCAGGTTGACTGCAGCCGGCGGCGGTACGGCAAATCGAACAACGCGCGTGCGGTTGAAATCGAACGAGTAGTACCGCTTTCAGGCCGCTAGTGCATCCGAACTGCTGAGCATGATCATGCGTTTGCTGCGCATCTGCGTCCGAAAGCCCAGTTCGCGCCTGAGCCAGCCAAGCGGACGAAAGTTGCCCGGCATAGCGCGGTGCTGGAAGTCTGGCATCCAAGCAATGGCTGGCATGTTGACCCGCCAACCGAAATAACTCGCCGCTTCGAAAACAACATCAATATTCTGTTCATTCAACGCAGGCACGAATGGTCTGTAGCGCCCCAATACCAGGGCAGACAGCAACGCGCGTGACCGCGTTGCATCATTCATCACACCGACTTGAACAACCTCGCAAGTACCGAGATCGCGAAACGCCTTCAGCGTTGCTTCCGATACGTCGGTGCCAACAAAAAGCACGGGCTGAATCTCACCAGGTGCGTACCGAGTGACCGCTTCCATCAGGTTGCGCAGGTAGTGCGCCCCGCCAAGCCAGTTGTTTCCGCCTATCAACGTAAAGCCCACACGAATCACGACTACGGCTCGCTCTACCTGGCCCGATCAAGACTGGAATACACAGCGCGCAGCAATGTATGCGCACGATCGTCACCCACAGTGCCATCGCCCATGCGATTCATGACGTAGGCCATGGTGAAGCCTGCATCGACGTCGTTGACCACAAGCGAACCACCCCAACCACCCCAATAGCAGACCCGCGCGTTCGGGCTGATTGGATTGCGCGGCGAATTCAGGCCGTAGCCCACACCGAAGGTGAGGCCGACGCCCAACACGAGATCGCGCCCCGCCGACTGCACATCGAAGATGCGCTCGATGGTCTTTGCCGACAGCAGCGGCACGCCGTTCAGTGCTCCTTCATGTGACACGGCAGCTTGCGCAAGCGCGACGGAGCGGGCGTTGCCATGGCCACCCGCGGCCGGTATCTCCGCACGACGCCAGGGCAGCTCCCAGGACTGCTCCGCCAACAGTCGCGGATTGGCCGCGCGATAAGGAATGGACTGACGATCTGGTTGAGTGGCGCTGCCAGCACTGGAAGCCGTGCTGGCTGCACTGGCAGCCGTGCTGGCAGGCGCAGGCGGAATGACCAGCGCAACACGTGCATCGTGCTCGGGCCCAAGGCCAATGTGAAAATCCGCACCCATCGGCCCGGCAATCTCCTGCGCAAAGAACTGGCCAACCGATCGGCCGTCCACGCGGCGCACAACTTCGCCAACCAGGTTGCCCTGCGTGATGCCGTGATAGCCGGATCGTGTACCGGGCTCCCACCAGCTTGATTGAGTCGCAAGCAGACTCGTGACCTTGTGCCAATCGTAGAGATCGGTCGCCTCGATGCGTTGCTCCCAACCCGGCAGCCCTGCGGTGTGCGACAGCAGATGCCGTACCAGCACGTTGTCCTTGCCGTTCGCGCCGAACTCGGCCCAGTACTTCTCGACCGGCGCATCGACATCGACCAGTCCACGGCTCGCCAGCACCAGCAGCGCCAGACAACTCATGGTCTTGGTCGTTGAGAACACGTTGATGAGCGTGTCGCGCTGCCAGGGGGTACTGCGCGCAACGTCCTGGTGGCCACCCCACAGGTCGATCACCAACTCGCCGTTCATGACCAGGGCGGCGCTCGCCCCGATATCCCCGTTGACCACAAAGTTCGCCGCGAATGCGTCTTTCACCGCAGCGAATCTGGCGGCGCAGTTGCCACTGATATCGACTGTCATGCGTTCTCCTTGGCTCTGTGATTTGCTGACCAGTACGCGGCGGCGCGCTTCGACTTCGGTTCGTGCTACTTCGGGTCAAAGTCGGCCGCGCTGTGACGCTCGACGACGCGCTCGGTGTCCGGGCCCCACGACCTGTTCACGCGCTTGCCGCGCTGCACCGCGGGACGGGCCTCTACTTCATTCGCCCAACGGATCACATTTGTGTAGATGCCCACATCCAAAAACACCGCGGCGTCATAGATGTTGTGCAGCACGACTGCGCCGTACCACGGACAGGTGGCCATGTCGGCAATGGTGTATTCCGAACCAGCCAGGAAGCGGTTGTCCGCAAGATGGCGATTCAGCACATCGAGCTGACGCTTCACCTCCATCGTGAAGCGATCGATGGGGTACTGCATCTTCGTTGGGGCATAGGCGTAGAAGTGCCCGAAACCGCCACCGAGATACGGTGCGCTGCCCATCTGCCAGAACAGCCACGACATGCATTCTGCGCGCACCGACGGATCCTTGGGCAGGAATGCGCCGTGCTTCTCTGCAAGGTACACAAGGATCGCCGCCGACTCGAACACCCGCGTCGGCTTGGGCGTGCTGCGATCAAGCAGCGCAGGAATCTTCGAATTCGGATTGATCGCAACGAAATCGCTGCCGAACTGATTGCCTTCGCCAATGTTGATGATCCACGCGTCGTACTCGGCGCCTTTGATGCCAAGCGCCAGCAACTCTTCCAGCATGACCGTGACTTTCACGCCGTTCGGCGTGGCCAGCGAATACAGCTGCAATGGGTGCTCGCCGACGGGCAGCACCTTATCGTGGGTCGGGCCCGCAATGGGTCTGTTGATGTTGGCGAATCGGCCGCCGTTGCCCTGTTCCCATGTCCAGACCTTTGGCGGCACATATTCGTTGGGCGTGCTGGTGTCACTCACGTGATGGCTCTCGATGATGGCGCCGACAAAGGGTGTCATGCGCAAGGCTGCCGACGGTGTCGCGAAGCGTCTTGCGAGTCAACCAAGCCCACGCACGCCAGACGGCAGGCAACTGTCGGCCCGCTCTAGAATGCAGGGCATCCCCTCGACCATAAGCAACCATCGCATGGCCATCTCGTTCGGCTTTCTTTTACCAACACGTGAACGCGTGATGCAGGCGCAACCGGAAACGGGCGCCATTCTGCGTCTTGCTGAGCAGGCGGAGGCCCTGGGCTACGACTCTCTGTGGGCCGGTGATTCGCTGTTGGCACGACCCCGTCACGACCCCTTGACGCTGCTCGCGGCGGTGGCCGCGCGGACCAGCCGCGCAAGTGTGGGCACGGCCGTGCTGCTGCCGGTGCTGCGCAATCCCGTGGTGCTGGCCCAGCAACTGGCAACGCTCGACCAGATCAGTGCAGGCCGCCTGATCCTGGGTGTGGGGATTGGTGCAGACAATCCAGCAATCCGTGCCGAGTTTCGCGCCGCGGGCGTGCCATTCGAGGCGCGCCTTGGCCGCACGCTGGAGGGGCTGCGCGTATGTCGCGCGCTGTGGTCCGGCGAACCCGTGCATTGGGCTGGCCGCTGGCAGTTGGACAACGCAGTACTCGGGCCCGTGCCGTACCGTGCAGGCGGCCCGCCGATCTGGATGGGCACGAGTGCGCCCGCAGGTCTGCTGCGCACGGGAAAACACTTCGATGGTTGGTTTCCTTTGGGGCCAGACGCGGCAACCTACGCCGCGCGCTGGGCTGCCGTGCAGCACAGCGCTGCACAAGCCGGTCGCAGCGCCACTGTCACGGCAGCGATGTATCTCACCGTTTCAGTTGACGACGATGCGGAGGAAGCCGAGCGCCGGCTCGATGACTATCTGGGCCAGTACTACGCACCACTACCTGCCGCGATGATGCGGCGGGTACAGGCGTGCTACGCAGGACCCCAAGCGGGACTGAAAGTCTGGCTCGATGGCTTTGCGGCAGCGGGTGCAACGCATCTGGTCATGCGCTTTGTCGGCGATCACCTGCGGCATCTGGAAACGGTTGCAGCACTGCGCAACTGAAGCAGCTGACACAAGTGGCGCGCTGTGCAATCAGGCGTTGTCCCGCGCAGCCGTCACATCCGCGAACAGCAGGTACACCACCTGTTCCGCGTCTGGCACACCGCAGATGTAACAACGCACGCTTTCCCTGGCAACCGGCGTGATGAACGTGTACTGCTCCATCATTTCCATCACCAGTCCCGCACTGTCGCGCAGCATGAACGCCGCCATGTCGATCAGCTTCTCGTTGCGCAGCGCAAGCATCCGAACCATGGCCGCAGCACGCAAAACCCAGTCATGCGCTTGCCGCGGTGCCACCAACGCCAGCAGCCCGTGGCGGGTAGCGTACTGCACGATCTGCAACAACGTCTCATTGATGCGCTGCTCAATCTGCCGCGCCGACCGCGCCATCCGCTCGGCGTTGCAATGCTGAACGGCATGCGCGCGCACGACCGCAAAGAACTGCATGCGCGCATGCATTGCCGGCTTGGAGAGCACTCGCTTCAAAGAACACCGTCCTCGAACTTGCCAGTCCTCTGGCTGCATCAATCAGGTGACGGCGACGGCCATGTCGCCCGACAGCCGGGCAGATTCAATCGTGAACCGCCACCGCAACAGCCCTTCGATCCGGGGCCAAGACACCCAAGCCCATGCCGATTCGTAGCGAGTACTGCTGCGACGGGTTGTGTTTGTCACCGCGATTCCGAACCGCAGACCCGAGAATCTGGCGGCCGAGCCTTCCGCACGCAGGCACAGCATGATGATCCACAGCGCGACGGGGCCGCGTCGGCGATGTCCGGACATTCCAAGTCGGCCAGCATGTGCGACATGCCCAGCGCCAGCCACCTGACAAGCTCCGATACATCTGCAGCCTTGCGCGCGTCTGCGCTGCGCTTGGTCGCAACACCGACGCGGTGCAACAGCAGCGCCGCGCACTCGCGCTGCACGCGTTTCCCGCCGACGATGCTATTCAGCTAGAGGCCCGGACATCGCTGGCCACCACCCTCGTGTACATGCGGACGCCGGCAGCACTGCGCGAGGCACGCATCCATCTGGCGCACGTGCTGGCCTGGCTTGACCGCAACCAGCCCGGAGCCAACGCGCAATCGCGGTCGGCGAATTGCGCGTCAACCATCGCGCTGCGGACGACCTGCGCAGCGCGGCCGACTACTTCGAACGCGCAATGAATGTGTACACGCAAGCTGAACGTTCAGCCGACCATCCGCTGGCTGCGCTCGGCTATGGTCTGCTGGGCGGCGCCCGCATGGAATGGCGCGAGTTCAACGCTGCACGCGGCCCACTCGCGACGGCCATCGCGATCTACGATGCCGACCTGGCCGAGGCCACTGCAGATGCCGCCATTACCTACGGTCACCGCGCCTTTCTGCACGTGATTGCTGGCGAAAACAAAGCGGCTGCAGCACTCGTGCATACGGCGAAGCGCATCAGCATCGCCACAACGGGCTCGGCGTCGATTGAGACGGCCAACGTCGTGGTCTTCGAGGTGCTGTTCGATCTGCTCGCAGCTGCACCCGAACAGGCACGCATCGCCTTGTCACGCGCAAAGCAGCTACTGAACGGGCAACAGGCATTGCCGCCGCGCTTACAGTGCGTGCTGGCGCTGACGCAAGCGGAAGTGGCCATTGCCTCAGGTGATCACGCAGCCGCCCTGCCCTTGCTTGCGGTGTGCAAGGAACTGCGCGCAGAGCACGGCCTTCGGCGCGCCAGCAGCTACGACCCCGGCAGCCGCTGGCTCGCCGCACAAGGTCGCGCACTTCTGCTCGCGGGACGCAGCCGCGAAGCGGTTGCAGTGCTCCGTGAGGCATATGCATAGCGCGTGCAGCTAGTGGGCCGCGACTCACCCTGCGCGAAACTGCTGCTGACCGAGACTGCTCCTGCAGACACAATCGCTACGCGCGAGTAGTCGTGTGCCGAACAGCATCGACGAACCAGAGCGCCAGGAGCACGTCGCATGGCGGACGTTCAAGGCATCGACTGGACGGGCGCCTGTGCGTAGCTGTCAGCGCGACTGAGCTGTCAGCGCAGGCTCGGCGACCTTCAGGAACAACGCGCGCAACGCACCGAACACCTTCTGCATCTGCGGTTGCTTGTAGGGGAACAGTTCTACCGGGTCGATTGCATGGATGATCATGTTGCTGTCCACCTCGAACACCAGCAGACGACCATCGGCGGTTTCGCCACAGTCGATGCCAACGAAATCCAGACCCGTCAGCGCATGAATGGAGCACAGCGCGGCCGCATGGCGCACCGCGAAGTCAGTATCGAACGCCGCCATGCAGCGCGCTTCTTCGGCGCGTTTCTCAGCGTTTTCGCTCATGCCGGCATTGAGGTAGTGAATCATCCAGTGTTCTGAGATGGCGAGATGGCTCAGATACGGCACGCCACCAATCAACACAACGCGATACTTGCGGAAGAAACCGTCCCGGCCGCGATAGTCGACAAACCGCGACAGGTAGAACGACGCGTCGGTCTGTGCGAGCAGGTAGTCGGCCAGCACCGCTGTATCGTCAATCCGCGCAAGCCCGCGACCCGCGTGTGAGTCGACCGGACGCACGATGAACGGCAGTGCGCCGCCCGCAATCACTTCGGTCAATGCCAGTGAACCGTCCGCGAGTTGTTGCAGCGCGTGCCGCGTGATGCGCACGGTCTCTGGCGTGTACACACCAGGTACGGCACCCAGCAGTCGGCTGACACGATCACGCGACAGCGCGGCAATGCGCTCCGGTTGATTCACGACCGGATGTGGCCAGGCTTTCACCGCGTCGTCGACTGCCGCCAGCAGCGGCAGATTGTCCTGCGATTCGCCAATAGCCACGAACAGCACATCGTGCTCGGGCAGCACGGCTGGCAACGGCACCTGCGGTGCTACGTAAAGCAGGTCGAGGGCGACGTCAGAGTGCTCGACCATGAACTCAAGCGGTGTATTGGCCATGAGGTCCCCGGGCCCCATCAGCGCCAGTACCCGCACGGCCGGCACATCGTTGCCACGCGGCACACGGTAGACCTGCTGCAGCATCAGGGCCTGGTTCTGCACCGTCATCGCAAGCGCATGATCCCCGCGCAACTGCAACACAGTAGACAGATCCATCAACGCCCCGGCATCGACCGACGAGCCTTCTGCACCGGCCCGTGCAATGAGCTCGGTGCCCATCGGGGCCAGGTCTTGGCCGGCATAGGCCATGCGCATCAGTCGGGCCAGTCCGATCAGCGTGTCCGGAACAACCGGCACCGGGTGATAGTTCATGCAGAGCTTCTCGTGCAGCACGGTAGCGATGTGTGCCCCTTGGCCCGGCAAGCGCCGGGCCCATGAGTCGAAACGATGCCTAGTCAAGCAGGTATGTGGAGTCCTGCTCGGGGCCGTAGCACAACAAAGCGAAACCGGGGTGGAACTTCAGCGCGCCACTGGGGCGCCAGCGTTGTAGCTCTACGCAGTGGGTTCGGAAGCGTTTGCAGTTTCCGTTATCGCCGGGTCGCGCAAGATCAGGCGTTCATGACCTGAGCCGCACGACTGACTGAGGTGCATGCCAGCAGCGCGACGGTCGTACGAGCGCGCCGGCGGCCGCTTCGCTACGCAAAGCGAATCAAGACCGGCTCACGATGCAGCGCCGGCCTCAGTCGGGCAGCCCGAGCACGCGCTTCGCGATGATGTTCAGCTGCACCTCGTTCGTGCCGCCGTAGATCGTCACCGCGCGATCGCGCAGCCAGCCACGCGTCGACTCAAGTTCGTCGGCACTGAACGTATCGCCTTCCCAGCCAAGGCCATGGCTGCCGCGCAATTGCGCCTTGAGCTCAGAGCCTTCCTTGCTGAGCGTGGAGCCAACGTACTTGAAGATCGAGGTGGCCGCGCCGGGCGCGCCACTCGAGCTGCTCTCTTCCGTCACGCGCCGGGCCGTGAGTTGCAGGCACTTCTCCTGCATCACCTGCCGAGTGATGCGCTCGCGCATGGCCTCGTCGGCAACCAGGCCGTTCTCGCGGCCGATGTACGCCACTGCAAGCTCGGCGTAAGGATTGAGCCTGGGCTTGTCGCCGCGCGGTGGTGCGCCCGCGTCACCTGGACCCGAGCGCTCGTATTGCAGCAGACGCTTGGCAACGGTCCAGCCGTTGTTGAGTTCGCCAACCAGGTCTTCCTTGCGGGCGATCGCGTTGTTGAAAAACGTCTCGCAGAACGGTGACGAACCGGAGATCAGCCGGATCGGCTTGACCGACACACCGGGCTGTTTCATCTCGAGCAATACGAAGCTGATGCCGTCGTGCTTCGCAGCGTCGGGATTGGTGCGGACCAGGCAGAACATCCAGTCGGCGTGATCGGCGCCGGAGGTCCAGACCTTCTGGCCATTGATCACGAAGTGGTCGCCCTCGAGCACCGCGCGGGTACGCAGGCTCGCGAGGTCAGAACCTGAACCTGGCTCGCTGTAACCCTGGCACCAGCGCACGTCGCCACGGGCGATGCGCGGCAGGTGGCGGCGCTTCTGGTCCTCGCTGCCGAATTCAAGCAGCGTAGGGCCGATCATGGCCAAACCCATGCCGACCGACGGCGGCAGCGCCTTGATGGCGGCCATTTCCTGCTGCAACACGCGCAGTTCCTGACGGTTCAACCCGCCGCCGCCGTATTCCTTGGGCCAGCCTGGCGCAACCCAGGCGCGCGCGGCGGCACGCTCAAGCCAGAGCCGCGCATCGTCGGTGTTGTACGCATCAAAGGCGTCTTCGAAGTGCACGGCGCGGCCACGCATGCTGGCCGGGCAGTTGGCCTCGAGCCATGCCCGCGTTTCCTGGCGAAAGGCGTCCAGATCGGACAATGCGAATCCTCCACAAGATGGTTGTTTGGAACGTTGCAAACTCGGTGCGCGGCGCCCGTTGCGCGAATGCCCAGGCACGTGCGCCTGCGCCGTGGCAGCGCGTCGTTATAGGGTTGCCCGGTGGCCGGGGTCAATAAGCGCGCATAGGGCGCTGCCCGCGATCGTGTGCCGGCAACCCGGCGGGCGCGCCCGCCTTCAGCGTGTGGCTGCCTGCGCACTCCGCAGATGACCGTCGGCCAGATCGATCAACACCACGTGCAGCAACCTGGCTGCAGTCGTCCATCCGCCCATGAACGGGATGTCGGCCGCTCGCGCGAGGTCCGCATCGTCGATCGTGCTCAGCCAATCCCGCACGCGCTGGCCTTCCCGTTCGAGGAACGAAAACGTCGCAGCCGGCGTGCAGTCGGCGTGCTCGCGCACATGCTGGGCATTCAGACGCTCGACGTCGGCCCTGGTGGTCACGGTCAGCGGCTGAACGTCGATCATCGCCTGCACCTGATCGATCACGGGATAGTGGATGGCGCCGATGTGGTGGGCTGTGACGCCGACTCGCCAGCCTTCCTCGACTGTCGACGCGTGCCAGCGTTCGGGTGGGCATTGCTGAGCAAAGAGAGTCACCGCCTCGTGCAGGGCCTCGAACCGAGCCACGAGTTCGGCGTGAGTGATCACCTGGATCGCAGTTGCTGGCTGATTCACGGATGGTTGCCCTCTTACGTGTTCGTCCGCGCGTCTGCGCTCAGCTGTC
Source organism: Klebsiella pneumoniae (assembly GCA_945861675.1). Taxonomy (GTDB): domain Bacteria; phylum Pseudomonadota; class Gammaproteobacteria; order Pseudomonadales; family Azotimanducaceae; genus CAMAVY01. The sequence continues at coordinate 27,599 of CAMAVY010000011.1, forward strand.
GAAGCCGACAAACACTGTCGCCTCTGCCACGGTCTTGCGTTCGGACACGACCGCATTTGCCGGGAAGCGCTCATCGGGCCAGCCCAGCGCGATGCTCTTCATGATGACCTGATCCTCGGCAATGCCAGCGTACTGACGCACGACCGGCGACTGCATGATGCCCTGGCTGTTGATCACCGCACCCAATCCGCGTGACCAGGCAGCGTTGACGAGGGCGGTCGCTACGGCGCCACAGTCGAAGGGCGTGTCGTCACTACCGTCCAGGACGCGGTCGTAGGTCACGATCACGCAAACGGGCGCGTCGAACTGACGGAAGCCCCGCAGCACCCAGTCCTGGCGCCCTTCCTTGTCATCGCGCGTGATGCCCATCGCCGAGAACAATTGCTTCGCTACACCCACCTGCCTGTCGCGGTGCTGACCTGCAAAGCCCTGGCCCGTGCGGAACTCACGCGAATGCGGCACGCCCGCCAGGTTTCGCTCGGTATTGCCGGCACGGATCCGATTCAGCGGTTCACCCGTGACGACGTAGAAGTTCCAGGGTTGAGTGTTCATCGACGATGGCGCGCGCATCGCCAGGCCGATGATCTCCTCGAGCAGCGCTCGCGGAACTGGATCGGGTTTGTAGCCGCGAATGCTTCTGCGACCGAGGATGACGTCGTCAAACTGCATGTAGTGCCTCTGTAATCGTTCTGGCGTGTTTTCAATTGAGTTCGGGCAGTCAGTCCGAGGCTACCAAGCGGTAAACGCCCTCGGGCGTTCTCTGCTCGACGCTCGCGGCCGGCTTATGCGCCGTTCAGCGCAAGGCACGAGAGCGTAAAAATGCAGCGGCCCGCAGATTCACACTCGCGTAAAAGACTGAGCGGCACTCGGAAGTGATCGGCGAGGGTCTGACGCCCGGCCATCCGTTCCACGCCCGCAGTATCCAAGCAGCAGGTACCTGCATTCAAGGCACGCGCGTCGAATCGCCGCGCATCGTTGTGTTTCCGCGCAACGGCGCCGCGCTCCATACTCGCGCCGAACCTGCGTCGCGGGTTCCTGCTTCGCACACGCATAGACCGTCCACACGCATTCGGAAGCAACCCATGCACTTCGGCATCACCCTCTTTCCCACTGATTACTCCATTTCGCCCGTCGATGTTGCCCGCGCAGCAGAGGCGCGCGACTTTGAGTCGTTGTGGTTGCCCGAGCACACGCACATCCCCGTCACACGCGAGTCGCCCTGGCCAGGTGGTCCCGAGCTGCCGAAGATGTATTACGACGTGTACGAGCCATTCATCTCCCTGGCTGCCGCTGCGGCGGTGACGTCGCGGATCAAGCTGGCGACAGGTATCTGTCTGGTCGTGCAGCGCGATCCGATACAGACCGCAAAGGATGTCGCCACGCTGGATCGCATCTCCAATGGTCGATTCCTGTTCGGCATCGGCGGCGGCTGGAATGCCGAAGAGATGCGCGACCACGGAACCGACTTTGCGACGCGTTTCGCCTTGATGCGCGAACGTGTGTTGGCCATGAAGGCAATCTGGGCAAACACGCAGGCGGAGTTTCACGGCAGGTTCGTGGACTTCGCGCCGATGATGACCTGGCCGAAACCCGTGCAGAAGCCGCACCCGCCGATTCACGTGGGCGGTGCGTTTCCGCACGCGGCACGGCGCGCAATCGAATACGCGGATGGTTGGATGCCGATCCTCGGGCGCGGCCCCGTGCTTGAACAGATTTCCGAGGTACACCGGCAGTTGCGCGCAGCCGGGCGCGATCCGGCTACATTCGAGATCTCGTTGTTCGGCGTGCAGCCTGATCCGGATCTGCTTGAGAAAGCGCGTGATGCCGGTGTGACCCGCTGTGTGCTGGGTTTGCCGTCGGCCACCAGTGACGTCGTGCTGCCCATCCTCGACAAACATGCCGTGCTGATGCGGAAGTTTGGCTAGCACGCGTCGCAGCAGGATCGCACACGAAAGCACTCCGGCAGCCACAGCATGACCTTCAGACTCGCCACGCTGAACCTCAACGGCATCCGCGCCGCGGCCAGCAAGGGCTTGGAGGCGTGGGTGGGACAACTCGGTGCCGACTGCCTGGGCGTGCAGGAATTGAAGGCCCAGGCCGACACCATCGAGGGGCGCTTCGATGTGCTGCACGGCCTGCGCGGGCACTTCCACTACGCGGACAAGAAAGGCTACTCGGGCGTGGGGTTGTACAGTCGAAAGAAGCCGAGCAGCGTGATCGTCGGGCTGGGCGAGTCCGAGTTCGATGCCGAGGGCCGCTACGTGGAAGCGCGCTACGACACCGCTCGGCGCAAGCTCAGCGTCATCAGCTGCTACTTTCCAAGTGGCTCTTCGGGGGAACATCGACAGGCCGCCAAGTATCGATTCCTTGCGGCCCTGTATCCCCACCTTGCGCAATTGCGCGCCGAACGCGAGTTCATTCTGGTCGGCGACGTGAACATCGCCCACCAGGAGATCGACCTGAAGAACTGGCGCAGCAACCGGAAGAACTCCGGCTTCCTGCCCGAGGAACGTGCCTGGCTCAGCAAGGTGTTCGACGGACTGGCACTCGTGGACGTGTTTCGCGCGCTGAATCCAGATACCGAGCAGTACACCTGGTGGAGCAACCGCGGCGCAGCGTGGGCGAACAACGTGGGATGGCGTCTCGACTATCACATTGCGACGCCGGGCCTTGCCGCGAAGGCAATGAACGCACACGTGCATATGGAGCCGCGCTACTCGGATCATGCACCGCTTGTCATCGACTACGACTTTCGGCTCTAGAGCGCACTGCTCCACCATTGCATGCAGCCGCACCTCGTCCGCCACATCACATTGCGGCGGCGCCGCGCAGAACGGTCTCGACGCGCGGACCGATGCCAAATGCGAGTGATCCAGACCCAGTCAACCACCGTATCCGAGCCTGCGAATCTGCAAGGCTTGCTATGCCAGGGCCGGCACTACGGGAATACTCCCGCGCTGAGTCCGCGGCGGCGTTGACTCTGTTTGGAGCGCTTTCGTACATGCCAGGGAGGGCGCCAATAAGTCGAGTGGCCACAAAATGCCTGTGCATCCCGTGGCTGTTCCTGGCCAGCGTCCTGCTGGTCGGCTGCGGTGGCGGCGGTGGCAACACTGCGCAGCATCAGTGCTTCGTGGGCGCCACCGAGACCGCCGCGCTGACGCTGTTGGATCGCGACAATTCAGCGAGCATCTCCATGGGCGACCGCGTAGACGTCGACTACAGCGTGTGTGGCCTGGCGCTGATCAACATTGCCAATCTGCGCCGCAGTTTTCGCGTGGAGGTCCGCGAGTCCGTCAGAAGCAAATCAGGCGATGTCTTCGTGCGCGCCCGTGTCGAGTCGGTCGGAGATTTCCGGGGTCTGGCGCGTCGTGCTGATCCGCTGAACGGCATACCCAACGACATCAACACAACGATGACCTTTGCGTTCGAAGTGCTCACGTTTGGTTGGCCCGCACTCGGGCGCCTGCAGGTCATGGCAGTGCAGGACGATGCAGTGGTGCTGCACCAGTTCGATGGCGCTGCATTCGATCGCCTGGAGCGGCGGTTGACCCGATTCGAGTTCGAGCACCGTCTGGGCAGGGACGGTCGCTGATTCGTCCCCTGCAGATTCGATGCCGACGCCGACGGATTACGGGTGTCGCTGGACAGTAGCCGCACCATTGATCTGCGCGGTCAGTTTCATTGCGAGACCACCACACGTTTGTCGAACCAGTCGTCCATCGCGCCCAACAGCGGCAGTGCTGCGTGTACAGGCGCACGGGCGAGCAAACAGACGGCGACCAGCGAGCCCACGACATTCCCCGGCATATTCGACCTGCGCGTTGATACGGAAGGTGATGGCACTTTTGTGAATGTGCTGCCGCCGGTTGGCGGGCGCGCCAGCTGGTTCATCGGCGAACTGGAGCGCTACGCACCATTCCGATTGCCCGCAATTGCTGCCGCGCTGCCTCGGACGTTCGCGCGGCCCGGGCTGGCGTTTGCCAATCCGAACGCTGCCGTCGCCGATCGCACCTCGCGTACGCTGTACGTCATCCGGGATTGGCGCCTGACGGCGTTCGATGCCGCGGGCAATCAGCTTCGCTCGAGCGCACTGCCCTTCACGCGGGCAACCAGTATTGCGCTCTCTGACGATAGCAGCAGACTGTACGTTGGCGGCGATGATGCGTTTGTGACACAGCTGCTCGCTGCGGATCTCACCCCCTTGCGAACATCGTGCTCGGCCGCGGCGGAATACCCGACGCGCCGCGCTCAGCACGCAGCATTGCAGTGTCGCCGGAAACAACCGACCTTCTGCTCGTGGCTGCCGACTCGTCGAACGAACTCATCGCCTTCCGCGCTGGTGTGCAGTTGCCCGCCACGCTACCGTGCGGCAGTCCGCCCGTCGGTATCGCCTTTCGCAATGCAACGACGTTCATCGGCATCGATGCAGATAACTCGAGCAACCATCTGTACACCATCGACCTGCCGCCCGACGGCCCGGTCGTCCGGACTGACCTCGTCAATTTCGTCGGCGCACAGCCATCAGCCCTGATTGATGTGCGCAATCCAGTGCTCACGCGCGGCGGGCACTTCATCGATATCGAAAGTGGCTTGCTGACGGCGATGCTTGGCGTCGAAGGCGTCAATGCGAATCATGCCGGGGGCGCGATCGATCCCGCAGGTGACTTTGGCTACATGCTGTCGGGCGACGGCACATTGATTGTCTATGAAGTAGCCCGGCAAGCGCGTATTCGCACAGTTGAGTTGAACCAGATCGGAGCACCCGTGACCGTGGTATCGCTTGGCGATGGCACCTTCGCTGCGCTGGGTACAACGGCTGTTCAGTACTTCACCCGCACCGAGGTCGCGGCCAGTACCACGCTTGAGGGTTGCAACGGGTTCGACCTCAGCGACAAGTTCTTTGCTGGCACCTACGTTGCCATCGACTGTCCGCTTCGCGATGCAGTGTTCGATACTCAGCGATCGCGCCTTTACGCCAGCGTGCGCCAGCAGGAGGGCGCCGTCGGCAACGGCTTCATCAGCATCGATCCCACGAATTACTCGACCTCGGCCTTCACCTACATCGGTTCCGGTGCAGATGCACTGCGACTCGCAGATGACGGCAGCCATCTGTACGTCGCACTCGCGGGTGCATCCAAGCTGGCGCGTGTCGCGCTTGACGGCACCGGCCAGGACTCAACAGTCTCTCTCGGGCTCTCACCGTTCTTCGGTTTTCTGCCAATGCGCGCGTCTGCAGTGGTAGAGCTCGACGGCAACGCCAACGATCTGTTGATTACCGAGGCTGGCAGGGGGCATGCGTTATCGCGACGGCATACGTACGGTCCTGACGCAATTCCCAATCGGCTCTACGCTGTTGCGCGGTTCGACCGCAGAACTGGTCTTTGCCGCAAACGATGCGGGCGGTGTCACCCGGCTGCTGATCGACGAAACCGCAATCCGCGAGGGGCCGGCGCTGCCGCTTGGCACGCTGCGCGGCGCGTTGGCCACTGTCAGTGACCGCATCTACGACAGTGCAGGCAACGTGGTGAACATGAGCGATCTCGCGCGTACGCGGACCTGCAACGTGATCGCGCAGGCGGTGTTGCCGGATCTCGCGAATGACCGCATCTATGACATAAGGAGCGACGCGCACATCGCGAACGTCACTGTCTGCTCCCTGAGTAGCGGCGCGACGCGCACGCGTGAGGTGCCTCACTTTGGCTCGAGCCTCGGTGACCTGCGCAAGGTGATCGATGTGGGAGGCGGTCGATTTGCACTGGTGGGGACCTCGGGCATCGTGATTCTCGCGACAGCAGACTTCTGAGACGCGACACCTCGATTGAAGGCGAGCACCGGCGCTGAATCGGCTAACGTGGACCCGCAGTCAGCTGCATTGGCGTAGCTGGTCGGCGCCGTCGAACCCTTGCAGGAGTCCCCATGGAAATGGTTGTTGAAGTCCTTGCTGTTGTCACAACCGCAGTTGCCATCATCGCGACGATCCTCACGCTGCGCTATCGCGCTGCTGATCACAGCGCCTACGACCTGCCGAAGACGGCCCCTGTGATCGCAGACGCGCAAGTCAGCGCAGCGCACGATGATGTCGTGCAAACGTTGCTCGAGTTCAACCGCAACGGCACCTCGAAGGACATTCATGTCGCGCGCAAGCAGATAGAAGACCTGTTCTATCGGGACGTAGAAGCAAGAATCGTCCCGGTCAACGTAGACGGTGTGCCAGGCGAATGGGTGCTGGCACCGGGCGCGGATCCAACGAGGCGCCTGCTCTATCTGCATGGCGGCGCATTTCGCGTCGGCAGCCCACGCTCCCACCGGCACATCACATCCGAGTTGTCCCGGCGCGGTGGCGTTGCGGTGCTGGCCGTCGATTATCGAATGCAGCCCGAGGTGAAAACCCTGCAATGCCATGAAGATGCACGCACGTCGTATCGCTGGATATTGGCAAACGGGCCCGATGGGCAGAACGCGCTCAGTTCACTGTTCGTTGCAGGCGATTCCGCGGGGGGCAATCTCACGCTGTCTGTCATTGCCTGGGCGCGTGATCTGGGCTTACGACAAGCGGACGCCGCGGTGGCTTTCGCGCCAATGACAGATGCGACGCTGTCCAGCCCGACCTGGAAAACGAACGCGGCGACCGATCCATTTCTTGGGCCAGTCGTCGGCCCGTTGCTGTGGGTACCAAAGTTCCTGATCGCCATCATGAACCGCGTGCCATCGGGACGGCCCGTGAATGATCCAATGCTGTCGCCGCTGCTGGGCAATCTCGCCGGCCTGCCACGAACACTGATTCAGGTCAGCCGGGACGAGATGCTCTACGGCGATTCGCAACGCTATGCCAACAAGGCCAATGCGCAGGGCAGCGTGATCACGCTGCAAGTGTGGCCACGCATGGTGCACGTGTTCCAGGGTTTCGCGGACCTGCCTGAATCAGGCGACGCGCTTGAGCGTGCCGCCGAGTTCATCAAGGCGCAGTTCGGCAGGAATGAGCGGCGCTAGTCCGGTATCGACCATGGACGCGCTGCCTTCGGCGCCGGAAGCTTGAGGGCGACCCCCTTGATCACAACCGACTAATGAAGAAGTACCAATTGAATGGCTACGTGTAACGACGTTTGGTTTGTGTCATCACCATCGTCATGCTCGAGCTGATCCTGCCACCCATCGCAAATGCTGCCCCACGCACGGACCCTTTGGATGTTGCAGCACAGGCGCTCACGGTCGACGGCGGCGACGTTGTTCGGCCGTACAGCACCCGAGACTTCGGTCGCGCGCGCTACGACCGCGCGCGGTCGATGCTCGTAGACGAGGCGCGCGCACTCGACCTGCTGAAGCAGATGCGGGCGAAACTAGCTACGGGCTACGTTGCGTTCATTGGCACGAACAGCAGCCTTGCGGACCCGCCGGTGACAGGCGTCGAGATCGTCGTCGCACCGGCGCAGGATCAGTTCGACATCCTGCGCATCGCGGCGTCGGACGCCGTCAACTTCGGCATGCAGACCGAGGATCTCATTCGTGTCCTGAGCGGTTGGAACACGCGCTTTGGCATCGACATCTACGGCGCTGCCACTGACGCGATTCAGCTGCGTTTGCAGTCTCGCCCGGCTGACCTGCAGGCGTTCGCGCGCGAGGTCTATGCCTTCTGCCCGGATATCGTCGACCAGGCCGACGGCAGTATTGAGACGCTCGTGCAGGAGATCGAAACCACTCAGACACTTTTCTTGTGGTGGGATTGCACGCCACTGCGTGCTGCACGCACCTGCAGCGCTGTTCTCAGAAATCAGAGAGCCGGGTTGCTGAGCGCCATCTGCCAAAGTCGAACACAGCAGTTGGTGCCCAGGGCGGGACTCGAACCCGCACGCTTGCGCACAGGAACCTAAATCCTGCGTGTCTACCAATTTCACCACCTGGGCTTGGTCTATTGCCCGACGCGCGCGCACACACGCTGAAGTCCGGCCAACAGCCGCGCCGATTGTAGTGACCTCATGCAGCCCCACCAAGACATGATTTCAAGCGGAGTACTCGACTCCGCCGTCGGGCGAGCTGGCGGACGGCTTGTGCGCAACGATTGAGAACTGCGGCAGCACCATCATGAAGTCGCCACTCGCGATCGCTGTATCCGCGCGCTGCAGCAGGTCAGCAACTTCCATTTCGGGCATGCCGCCTGCGCCACGCGCGTAGTTGGCCATGTTCTCGAGCACCGGGCGCATGCGTCCCTCGCGGTCTGCGCCGGCCTGAATCTGGACGTCGATATTGACGAAGCCGGCGCGCTGCAGCATGCCTGGAAGCCGCCGCCCGATCAGTGGCTCACGAAAGGCCACGGCCGCGGCGGCAAACAGCCTCGCAGTCTCCTGTTGCGTCCACGGATGCACCAACAGAAAACCCCAGTCGCTGTCGGAAACGTGCAGAAGCGCGCTGGGCTTCAGCGCGCGAAAGAGATCGTTCAATGTGGCCTGTGCATCCGTGACGTACTCAAGCACGTTCTTGCACAGTGCGCGATCGAAGCTCGCCGCGGCCGCGGGCACCTGTCCGTCGCTCGTCACGAACGCGATATCAGACCTGCGGCTGTTGCGCGCCTGTGCACGTTCAATAAACGTCTGATTCAGATCTACACCAACCACGCGGCCAGCAGGACCCACTGCATCGGCCATAGCCTCTGCCACAAATCCCGGCCCGCAACCGAAATCCAGCACCTGCAGCCCGGCGCGCAGCGACATCCGCTCGAGCACGCCCGCAAGTTCGGGCCGCCAGGCGAACATGCGCTCATAGCGCTGCAGGCGCTCCGGTTCGATCTCGCGCCAGTGCTCCTTGTAGAACTCGGACATCAGATGCGCACTCAGTGATTCGCGCGGCCAGGTTCCGAGCCACCCGCTCCCGCCGCGCGCGGCATGGACATGCGCTGCAGAAACTCATCGCGAGTATTGATACGCGGATAGTCTGTCGACGGAACGGGTAGGCCGAGAAACGCACACAACGGTGCCCATCCCTGTGCGGCTTCGAACACCAGCAGGCGGCCAGCCGGCACTTCCTGCTGAACACGCTGAATGTGCGCTTCATAGACACGAATGCAGTGCTCGCGGTCATCAATCCGCCCACCAAACGTCTGGTTGACGACGATTTCGCGGGCCATTTCGCGCTGCACCATGATCGCTGGCGGTACATCGCCCATGGTCATCATATTCATGGCGCGGAAGATCGTCTCACTGGCGCTGGCATACCAGGAGTCCGCGCTCCGCACTGACAGGATCACGTTGGCGCGCGGATAGTGCGACATCAGTTCACGCCAGAAATGGCAGCCGGGCCAATCGACCATGGCCTTGTAGCCAGTGAACACGCTGTCCCAATCAACGGGCTTGCCCTGCGCGGCCGCAAGGAACTGCGGGGCCTGATCCGGATGGCTGAACACCTCCATCATGTGATGGCACTTGTCGAACCCAAGTTGCTCGAGCGCGTGCTTGAGCGAAAGCGTACCTGTGCGGCCGAAGCCCGCACCGATGATGTCAAGTGCCATGGTTCTCTCTGACTTCCGGTACAGATTCCTGAGGGCAGCGCCGATCAGCTGAAGACGATGACGCTGCGCGCAACTTCACCTTTGACGATTGCGTCGAACGCTTGATTCACATCCGCGAGACCAATGCGGCTGGAGATCATGTCATCGAGGTGCAGCTTGCCCTGCAGGTAGAAGTCGATGAAGCGCGGCATATCCACGCGAAAGCGATTGGAGCCCATCATGGAGCCCTGCAACTTCTTCTCCATCAGAAACTCAGGACCATGCACCTGCACCATCGTTCCCGGTGGAATCATGCCGATGATGGTCGCGGTGCCACCGCGGCGCAGCATGCGGAACGCCTGCTCTGCGGTCACCTTGAGACCAATCGCCTCGAACGCGTACTGCACACCGCCTTGCGTCATGTCCATGACTTCGCCGACGGCGTCTTTTTCTTTCGCGTTCACAACGTCCGTAGCGCCGAACTTGCGCGCCAGCTCCAACTTCGACGCAACTGCGTCGATCGCAATGATGCGGCCCGCGCCAGCGATGGCTGCGCCATTGATCGCCGACAATCCCACGCCGCCGCAACCGATCACCGCCACGGTCGAACCAGGTTCGACCTTTGCGGTATGAATCACCGCACCCACACCCGTGGTGACACCGCAGCCGATGAGCGCCGCGCGGTCGAACGGCATGTCCTTGCGGATCTTCACCAGCGAGTGTTCGTGCACCAGCATCATTTCAGCGAACGAGCCAAGGTTCGCGAACTGCGTCAACGGCTCGTCACCCTTGTATAGGCGTGACTTCTTGTCCGTCCTGTTGCGCACAGCTGGCTCGACGCATAGCGACATGTAGCCGGTGAGGCAATGCTCGCAGGTGCCGCAGAAGGTGGAGAGACAGGTGATGACATGGTCACCTGGCTTTACGTAATTCACGTTTGAACCGACTTTCTCAACAACGCCGGCTGCTTCGTGCCCAAGTACCATCGGGAAGCGGCCGGGGTAGCTGCCGTTGAAGAAGTGCAGATCGGAGTGGCACACCCCGGTCGCCGCAGTACGAATCAACACTTCGTTCGGCGCAGGGTCCGAGGTCTGCACCTGCTCGATCTCCATGGGCTTGTTGACTTCGCGCAGAACGGCAGCACGCATACGACTCTCCGAGGTGAAGCTTCAGGGGGACGGTCGGAACGACCGGCTGGAACCGTCGGAGTCTGCCAGAGCGCAGGGAGCGCCTCCACTGCATTGAGGCCATCGCCGCATGGAGCCCATCAAGCAAATGCTATGGCACTGAAACTCAGGCAGTGCGGGTGATGCTGTCACACTGCTTCTGCTGCGCCAGCAGATGAACCCGCAATGGTGCGGGCGGTGGGACTTGAACCCACACGGCCTTGCGGCCTCCGGATTTTAAGTCCGGTGCGTCTACCAGTTTCGCCACGCCCGCATGTTGCTGGCCGCCTGAAGAGCGACAGGGAACGGACTCCGAACCACCCGCCCCCGCACAGCGCAATGCAGGCTAGGGGCTACTCGGCATCAGGTCTAGCCATTTCTGGCGGCGAGCGCAGCTCAAGTCGCGCAAGCCACTGGGACGCCCGGCAGCATCGCTTGCCACAGCGGGTGCGGCTCCTCAGCGCACGGGCGGAAGTGTGCGCTGTCCGGTGCGTTGGTCAACGTACACCTTCCATGGATAGTGGTCGCCTTCACCAGCGGAACCCTCGACACGCAGGTGCTGCGCAAGGATGCGTCGCCACTCGGTACTGCTGTTGGATGTCGTCATGTGCGGCATCTTGCCGTGATGAAAAGTCACGCCCCCGAGCCGAAGCGGGCACACAAGCTGTCGAGACTCATCCGGATGGCAAACCAATAGATCGCTCTGAATACCCGCCGGCTGCGCGTGCGGCAGAATGCCGTCGCGATGCCCACCATCGATGAAGTGCATGCAGCCGTTGGCCGCATCGACATCGTGGAACGGCATCCAACAGGTGATTCCGCGTTCGTCGAGATTGCGGCCCCAATACGCCTCGTCCTGATGCCACGGCGTTGTAGCGCTGCGGCCGGGCGGTTTGCCAAGAAACTGGTCGTACCAGAACTCCAGCGGTCGGCCCATCAATGCACCTGCAAACGCGATAGCCCAGGCGCGATAGCGCGCACTCGCAAGCTCGGGGAAGTAGATGCTGGGGCTCGATTGGACGATGCGAAACTCGCGTTCCTCACGCGACAGATCGGCGGACCAGGCCCAGTCGAATGCCATCTTCTCCTTCTTGTTCAGAATGATGTCGCAGCACTGCATCAGGTGCGCCAGGTCCGACGGCTCGATGGCATCAGGCACGACAAGGAAACCGTGCTCGTTGAAGCTGCGTACTTGCTCAAGTGTTGCGGTGGGGTAGGCCATTCTGGACGCCATCATTCAGCAGGTTGCGGTACAAGGGCTCGCAGCGTGCGCTGCATGCGGACCCACCATGCGGACCCACCATGCGGCGACACGCAGCATCAACGCGGCGCGCGCCGCCGGCAACAACACCGCCCCTTGAGCAAATCGTTTGGGGTCGGACAGCCGCCCGAGATAAGTGAACGCGAAGCCCAACCCCCAGGCGCGCCGCTGACGCAACAATGTTCGCGCAAGCTCACCGGACCACAACGTCACAAGCGACGATGCGACGTAGACGAGTACAAACAGAATAAACCCGACGCGCGCGGTGTCGCGTGCGGCAACATGTGCGCCTTCGACGCCGTCCGGGGCAAGGGCCGCGCCCGCACACACAGCCAGCACAGCAGCGAGGCCGGCGCGAATCAGAGGCGCAGTGCGCGTACTCGCGACATTCATCGAGTCAGTCTCCTGATGCACGCAAACGGCGCAAACTGGCCGCACACTTACGCTATGTGCGCCGCGCTCTGCGTGCAAGCGCAGCCCCGAACTGGTTCGCAACCAAGCCCTAAGCAACAAACCCTTTGAATACCAACGACTTGAACCACACGCCCATGATGCAGCAATACCTGCGGCTGCGGGCTGAAAACCGCGAGCACCTGCTGTTCTACCGCATGGGCGATTTCTACGAGTTGTTCTACGACGATGCGGTCCGTGCCGCCTCGCTGCTCGACATCACGCTGACACAACGCGGTCACTCAGCCGGCCAACCCATTCCGATGGCGGGCGTGCCGCACCACGCCGCCGAAGGCTACCTCGCGCGGTTGGTCAAGCTGGGCGTGTCGGTGGCTATCTGTGAACAGATTGGCGACCCCGCCACCAGCAAGGGACCGGTCGAACGACGTGTTCAACGCATCGTCACGCCAGGCACGCTGGTCGACGAAGCACTGCTGGAAGACCGCAGCGAGAGCCGGCTGGTCGCAGTGATCGAACACGCGGGCCAGTGTGGTGTAGCAAGCCTCGATATCGCGGGCGGTCGATTGCGCCTGCATCCCTGCGCGCTGGAGCAACTGCAGGCCGAAGTGCAGCGGCTGCAACCCGCCGAACTGCTGCTGCCGGAAGGCGCAGCGAGCCTCTCTGCCGATGGCGCGCCGATCCGCCAGCGCCCGGCCTGGGAGTTCGATGCATTCAGCGCGCAGAAGCGTTTGTGCACATTGTTCGGCGTGCACGACCTGCATGGCTTCGGCTGTGCAGATATGCCGCTGGCGGTTGGTGCCGCAGGCGCCCTGCTCAGCTATGCAGAAGCGATGCTGCGGGTGCCGTTGTCGCATCTGCAGGGCCTTGAGGTGCTGCAGCCCGATGATTGCATCGTCATGGACGCTGCAAGCCTGCGCAATCTCGAAGTATTCAAGGAAACCGGGGGCGGCGAGCAACGCACGCTGTTCAGCACGCTGGACAACACCGTCACCAGCATGGGCAGCCGCCTGCTGCGACGCTGGCTCGAGGCGCCGCTGCGGCGGCACGCCCTCGTGCAGCAACGTCTCGACGCTGTGCGAACACTGCGTCAGGACCGGCAGTTCCAGGCACTGGTCCCAGCGCTGCGCCGCATCGGCGATATCGAGCGCGTGCTGACCCGCATCGCGTTGCAACGTGCGAGCCCGCGCGACCTGGCAAGACTGCGCGACGCACTCGATGCGTTGCCGGAACTCGGCCGTTCGCTGGACGACGTCGATGCCTACGCGCACTGGCGCGGCAGGTTGCGCACCTTCCCCGACCTGTTGGCGCAGTTGCGCGCTGCACTGATCGAGTCGCCACCGGCGGTGCTGCGCGAGGGCGGCGTGCTGGCAGCCGGCTACGACGCAGAGCTTGATCGGCTGCGTTCGCTGCAGCAGGACGCCAGCAGCTACCTGCTGGAACTGGAGCAGCGGGAACGCGAACGCACCGGCGTGCCGAATCTGCGCATTGGCTACAACCGCATCCACGGCTATTACATTGAAACCACGCGGCAATACGCCGATCAGCTACCACCCGACTACAGCCGCCGGCAGACGCTGAAGAACGCCGAGCGCTACATCGTTCCGGAGTTGAAGGCATTCGAAGACGAGGCGTTGTCCAGCACCAGTCGCGCGCTCGCGCGTGAGCGCGTGCTGTTTGCAGAGCTGATGGCGTCGATTGAACCGCTGCTTGCGTCGTTGATGTCGACCAGCACTGCCATTGCAGAGCTCGACGTATTGATCAGCTTTGCCGAACGCGCCAACAGTCTGCGCTGGTGTGAGCCGACGTTCGTCACCGGGCACAGCATTTCGATTCGTGCGGGCCGGCATCCTGTCATCGAGAGCGCGCGCACAGAAGCATTCGTACCCAACGACCTGCAGTTCGACAGCACACGCCGGATGCTCGTCATCACCGGTCCGAACATGGGCGGCAAGTCGACCTACATGCGCCAGTGCGCCCTGATTGTTCTGTTGGCGCACGTCGGTAGTTGCGTACCGGCCGACGCCGCCGAGATCGGCAACATCGACCGAATATTCACACGCATCGGCGCGGCAGATGACTTGAGCGGCGGCCGCTCGACGTTCATGGTTGAAATGACCGAGACCGCAAACATTCTGCGCCACGCAACGTCAGCCAGCCTGGTGCTGCTGGATGAGATCGGCCGCGGCACGAGCACCTTCGACGGCCTGTCGCTGGCATGGGCGACCGCCGAGTGCCTGGCCCTCGAGCGGCACGCCCTGACCTTGTTCGCCACGCACTATTTCGAACTCACGCAACTCGCACACGACTTGCCGGGTGTGTTCAACGTGCACCTGAGCGCAGCCCGACACGGCGACGGGGTGGTGTTTCTACACTCGGTGCGCGAGGGGCCCGCAAGCCAGAGCTATGGCCTGGAGGTTGCACGGCTCGCGGGTGTGCCCGTATCCGTCATCCAACGCGCGCAACAGCATCTGGCGCGTCTGGAAGCAGGCCGCGTTGCGACCAACGTCAGTCCTCAATCTGATCTGTTCGCGGCGCCACCGCCGAATCCGCTGCAGACCGCGCTGGCGCGCATCGACCCAGACGCGATGTCGCCAAGGGAAGCGCTCTTGACGCTGTACAAGCTCAAGGCATTGGCGGCCGGGTCGGTCGGCAAAGCCTCGGATACTCAGTCCCCCTTCGAGCGCTGACGCGAGCCGGGCAAAAGCGCTGCTAGAATCCGCAGCCCTGAACGCGGCTACGCCGCCTTCACTTGAGCCGACAGTCACTTTGCCTATCCGTAACCCATAGCCTGTCCGCACCCCATCACCTTCCCAGATTAAGGAACCCAGCGCCGATGACGTTCGTTGTGGGAGAAGCCTGCATCAAGTGCAAATACACCGACTGCGTTGAAGTGTGTC
This sequence comes from Klebsiella pneumoniae, assembly GCA_945861675.1. Lineage (GTDB taxonomy): Bacteria > Pseudomonadota > Gammaproteobacteria > Pseudomonadales > Azotimanducaceae > CAMAVY01. The sequence goes on from CAMAVY010000011.1 coordinate 42,812, forward strand.
CGGTGGATTGCTTCTACGAGGGCCCGAACTTTCTCATCATTCATCCAGACGAGTGCATCGATTGCGCCCTCTGCGAACCTGAATGCCCGGTGAAAGCGATCTTTTCGGAGGATGAACTGCCGAAGGATCAGCACGATTTCCTGGAGATCAACCGGGAAATGGCACTCGTGATGCCCAACATTCGTGAGCAGAAAGCCGCACCGCCGGACGCTGACGAATGGAAGGACGTGAAGGTCAAGCGCCATCTGCTCGAGCGCTGATTCAGCGCGCGTCCCTGCCTGAGCGTTGTTCCGGGCTGGGCAAGGAGGGTGCTTCAGCCCGAAGCACCCGCAATGCTCTGCCACGACCGCACATGGCCGGTCGAGAGGCAACCGAACCGCGTTCCTGGACGCTGATCACGCTCAGCCGAAGATCGCGTCGACGTCCAGCCCGTCGACCTCAAGTGAGCGCCGCAGTCGGCGCAATGCATCGACCTGAATCTGCCGCACGCGCTCGCGTGTCAGGCCAATCTGCTGGCCAACCTCCTCCAACGTAGACGCTTCGTGCCCGCGCAGACCAAAGCGTCGGGAGACGACCTCCTGCTGCTTCTCGGGCAGTTCGTCCAGACGGCGCTGCAGGCGCTGCATCAGGTCCTCACCCTGCAGTCGATCCACCGGGTCAAGCCCGCGGTCGTCCGGAACGTTCTCAATGATCGCGCGCTCGCCGTCGCCGCCCATCGGCAGATCGACCGACGTCACCCGTTCGTTCAAGCGCATCATGCGTTCCACAACATCGGCCGGTTTTCCCACCAGCCTCGCGATGTCATCGATGGACGGCTCGCGGTCCATCTTCTGCGCCAGTTCCCGCGCAGCGCGCAGGTAGATGTTCATCTCCTTCACCACGTGAATCGGCAGGCGGATCGTGCGTGTCTGATTCATCAGCGCACGCTCGATGGTCTGTCGGATCCACCACGTGGAGTACGTTGAGAAGCGGAAGCCACGCTCCGGCTCGAATTTTTCGACCGCGCGTATGAGGCCAAGATTGCCCTCTTCCACGAGATCCAGCAGCGACAACCCACGATTCAGATAACGTCGGGCAGTAACTACTCGCCCCCTTTTTTTGCTTGACAGCGCAGCGGCTCGTCCCTACGCTTTGATCTCGCTTGGCATGTCGCAGGAACGAGATCGCGATGACCCGCTGGTTTGGCTCGAAGGCGACGTCGGGATTGTGTCAGCCGCTGA
>CAMAVY010000012.1 GCA_945861675.1 Klebsiella pneumoniae
ATGGCGGTGGTGCGCGCGCGCGGCGGAACTACGCATCCTTCCTTATGTCTGTTGGCCGTTATGCAGAGGCCTGCCCGCAGCTGCTGGCCGCATCAACCGAACTTGAGTATGCAAATCGCCCGCAGGTCTATGAAGACCTGGGCAAGTGCGAGCGAGCCATTGGCCATGATCAGGCCGCCGCACAGGCCTACAACAGGGCCATTGAACTGAATGCAAAGCAGCCCGATGCGCAGCTCGCGCTGGCAGAACTGCTCTTCAATCAGAAGGAATACGTGCAGTCATCCGCCGCATATCAGCAGTTTCGATCGCAGGCGCAACAGAACGCGCGCAGCCTCTGGCTGGGCGTGCGTATCGCACGCGCCATGAACGACGCCGACGCCGAAGCCAGCCACGCACTGATGCTGCGTAATCAATTTCCAGACTCGGCGGAGTACCGCCTTTTTCAGGAGAGCACACCATGACGCCACCGACCGAACTCGCGAGCAGCGGAACGGCAGGCAGCGGCCCCGCAAGCAGCGGAAGTGCAAACGGCGGAGCGACTGCGGGTGGCGACAATGTGATCGACATTGGCCTGGGTGGCGCGGCGGCACCGGCCGGCGACCGCCGACAACATCCCGGCCCCGGCTACTGGTTGCGCCAGGCGCGCGAGCGCCGCGGATGGAGCCAGCGCGAAGCGGCCGACATGTTCAATCTGTCGGCGCGCTTCGTGGTCGCAATGGAAGATGAGACCTTCGACAAACTTCCGGCGCCCGCCTTTGCACGTGGCTATCTGCGCGCGTACGCGAAACTGTTGAACCTCTCGGGCGATGAAATCATCCGCCGCTACGAGTCCCTGGTGGGTGACGACTCGGATCCCTACTTCAATGAATTGCGCACGGCGCGCAGACAGCCCGTGCTCGACTTCGTCCGCGCGCATCCCGGCCTGCTCATGAGTGTGTTGGGCACGATGGCTGCGGTACTGCTGCTGGTCGCACTGTGGTGGGGTTGGGGACTGGTACGCCAACAGGGCACCACGTTGGAGCCCGCGCTCGATGCGCTCGGTGGCGCTGCCGCCGGTGTCGCGGGCATGGTGGACGAGGCGCCAGGGCGTGAAGGCGAATCATCGGCGACCGATTCCACGCTTGCGCTGCCGCCGCCAGCACCCGGCACTGATGTTGCCCCCGAGGATGTTGCCCCCGAGGATGTTGCCCCAGCAGATGTTGCCCCGGCGGCAGGCGCAGGTGCTGCGCCCGCTGCGTCGGGTGTGCATGCGCCAGCGGCTGCCGAGTCAAATGCAAGCCAGCCCATCACGGGCGCTGCCCAGCAGGGCGCCGCAGTTGGCGCCGCACCCGTCGCAATCACCGCGCAGCAGGCGGGTGTGGCGCAGCCTGCGGTCACCGGCCCGGACCGCGTTGACTTGTCAGTCGCGCAGAGTTGCTGGGTAGATGTTCGTGATGCAACGGGCAGCAAGGTGTTCAGCAACAACGTTGCTGCGCGCGGTTCCGTGACGATCGGCGGCTCCGCGCCATTCACGATTGTGCTGGGCAACGCGCCTGGCGCTCGCGTCTCTGTGAACGGCAAGCCCGTCGATGTTGAGTCAAACATTCGCGGTCGCGTTGCCACACTGGTCGCGGGCCCCTGACTTCCAGCAGCGACTCACGTAGGCCTCACGATGTACTTTCGTTCCTGGATCAAGCGCCGCAAGTCCAAACAGATTTTTGTGGGCAAGGTGCCCGTCGGCGGCGATGCGCCGATCTCGGTGCAGAGCATGACCAACACCGAGACGACCGACGTTGCCGCAACGGTGGCGCAGGTTCGTCAACTTGAAGGCGCAGGCGCTGATATCGTGCGCGTGTCGGTGCCGAGCATGGATGCGGCCGTGGCGTTCGGACACATCCGTTCGCAGGTCCAGGTGCCGTTGGTTGCCGACATCCACTTCGATCACCGCATTGCCCTGGCTGTGCTCGAGCGCGGTGTGGATTGCCTGCGCATCAATCCCGGCAACATCGGCCGAGCAGAAAAGGTCCGGGAAGTGGTCGCCTCGTGCCGTGACCACAACGTGCCCATCCGCATTGGCGTGAATGCGGGTTCGTTATCGAAGGAAATGCTGCGCCGTTACGACAACGAACCCTGTCCCGATGCAATGGTTGAGTCGGCGCTTGAGAACATCGACATTCTCAACCGGCTGAACTTCGATAACTTCAAGATTTCGCTGAAGGCGTCGGACGTGTTCATGACCGTGGCGGCCTACCGCCAGCTTGCAGATCAGATTGAACAACCGTTCCACCTGGGCATTACCGAAGCCGGCGGACTCCGCAGCGGTACGGTCAAGTCTGCAATTGGTCTCGGCGTGCTGCTGCTTGATGGCATCGGCGACACGATTCGCGTGTCGTTGGCGGCCGATCCAGTGGAAGAAGTGAAGGTGGGCTTCGACATTCTGAAGTCGCTGCGCATCCGCTCGAAAGGGGTGAACTTCATTGCGTGTCCGTCGTGCTCGCGGCAGAACTTCGACGTCATCAGCACGTTGAATGAACTCGAGCGACGCCTTGATGACGAGCTGACGCCCATCGATGTCGCAGTGATCGGGTGTTATGTGAATGGCCCGGGCGAATCCAAGACCGCGGACATCGGTGTGACGGGTGGTGCCTCGGGCAACATGATCTATGTTGGCGGCGAGACGGCGCACAAGATCGGCAACGAGCAACTGGTCGATACGCTGGAGCGTCTGGTGCGCGAGAAGACAGCAGCGCGGCGCGCAGCAGCAGACAGCCTGATTGCCAAAGGCTGAGCTACGCATGTCCGACCAACGTTCACCTGGCCAACGCGCACCCGAAGCGGAACAGAAGGCGCAACGCATCCAGTCGTTGCGCGGTATGCGCGACGTGCTGCCAGCGGACATGGCCCACATCGCGCGCGTTGAGCGCGTGGCACACGGCATCATGGATGCCTATGCCTACGAACAGTTGCGCTTGCCGTTGCTCGAAGACCATGGGCTGTTTGCACGCTCGGCCGGCGATACCTCGGACATCGTCGAAAAGCAGATGTACACGTTCGCGGATCGCGACGGCGACAGCATTACGCTGCGTCCGGAAGGCACGGCAGGCTGTGTGCGTGCGCTGATCGAGAACGGCCTGATTCGCTCACCGCAGCGTGTCTGGTACGCCGGCGCAATGTTCCGTTACGAGCGGCCGCAGAAAGGCCGCTATCGCGAGTTCTTCCAGATCGGTGCGGAAGCGTTCGGTCAGGCAACCGCAGAAGCAGAAGCCGAGCTCATCGCCATGATGACGGCGGCGTGGCGCCAGCTTGGCATCGCTGATTGGGTCACGCTTGAATTGAATTCGATCGGCGATAGCGAAGATCGCAACGCCTATCGCAATGCGCTCGTCGCGTACCTGTCGCAATACAAGGATGCGCTGGATGAGGACAGTCAGCGTCGCTTGCTGAGCAACCCGCTGCGCATTCTCGACAGCAAGAGCGAGTCGACCCGACGGATCGTCGAAGGCGCGCCGAGTTTGAGCGCGTATCTGGGCAGCGCGGCGCGCGAGCACTTCGATGCGCTGTGTCGAATGCTTGATGAATTGGGCATTGCCTATCGGCTGAACGATCGGCTGGTGCGCGGGCTCGACTACTACAACCGCTCGGTGTTCGAGTGGACGACGGAGCGGCTTGGCGCGCAGGGCACGATCTGCGCGGGCGGTCGCTACGACCTGCTGGTCACCCAGCTCGGTGGCCCGCCGACACCGGCCGCCGGTTTCGCGCTCGGCGTCGACCGGGTCGCACTGCTGGTCGAGCAACTGCAGCAGGACCGCGCCTACCGGCCCGCCGACGTCTACTTCATGTCTGTCGCAGAGGGTGCTGAGGCGACGGCCATGCGTCTGGCGGGTGAACTCCGTGAGCACGTGCCCGGCCTGCGCATTCGTCAACACCAGGGCGGCGGCAAGATGAAGGCGCAGATTCGCAAGGCCGATGCCAGCGGCGCGGATGTGGCGCTCATTCTCGGCGACGATGAGTTGCGCGATGGCACGCTGACGCTGAAGTGGCTGCGCCTCGACCGGCCGCAGGAAACGCTTCCGCTTGGGTCGATCATCGAACGCTTGAGCGCAGCTCGATTGAGTGGGCTGCAAGCCGACTCTGGCGGCGAACTTGGTGCGAGAATCGCGCCCCCCGAATCCGAACCCATACCCCTGCAGGCCGCGCATCCCGATGTCTGATTTCCGTACTGATGAAGAATCCATTGAGCTGGTCAAGACCTGGTGGAAGGACAACGGCACCTTTCTGATGGTGGGCCTCGCCGTCGTGCTTGCGGCAGTGTTTGGCTGGCAGTTCTGGCAGAAGCACCAGGCCGAGCAGGGCATCGTCGCGGCGCAGCGCTTTGAGCAACTGCGCAACGCCATGCAACCGGACAGCCGCACGCCGCCGCAAACGCGTGCGTACCTGCTGCAGCAGTTGAAAGAGGTGCACAGCGGCACAGGCTATGGCGCATTGGGCGCACTGCTGGAAGCGCGCAGGCTTGTCGATGGGTCGCAGTTCGACGCAGCCAGCAAAGAGCTTGATTGGGCGGTCAGCAACGCGAAGAGCAAAGACGTCGCAGACCTCGCACGGCTGCGTCTGGCGCGTGTGCATTGGGCCAAAGGCGATGCCGACGCCGCGATCAAAAAGCTCGATGAGATCGACGCCGTAGGTTATGTCGGCCTGGTGGAAGAACTGCGCGGTGACCTGTTGTTGTCGCGCGGAGATCGCGCTGGCGCCTACGCGGCGTACCAACGTGCGCTGGATGCCGACAAGGACGCGGTGCAGCCGCTGCTGGCCATCAAACGTGATGATGTGGCACCACCTGCTGTCGTCAATGGAAACCCTGCCGGCAGTTCAAGCCCCGCGGCTGCAAGCCAGCCCGCTGCGACTGGAGGCTGAGTGACGCTTACAGCATATTGCCGGCGCGTCTTCACATTGCTGCTGGTTGGCGGCCTGCTGAGCGGGTTGGCTGGATGTGAAACACTGAGCTCACTGAATCCGTTCAGCGACACCGATGAAGATGAACCGGCAGCGCTGCAGGATTTCAAGGAAGAGGCGCATGTCACCATCAATTGGGATGCACAGGTCGGCGATGGTGCTGGGTCGAGTTATCTGCATCTCGATGTTGCCGTTTCCGGTCCGCGCATCTACGCCGCCGATGCTTATGGCGTTGTCGAGGGCTACGAGCGCGCGACGGGCAAGCGGGTGTGGCGCGTCCAGATTGAGAATCCAACGCCGCCCCCGGGCTGGGCGGAACGCGTGCGTTTCTGGTCGCTGAGCGACGACGCATTCATCACCGGTGCGGTGGGCGCAGGTGCGGGCGCAGTGTTCGTGGGCACCGACAACGGCGATGTCATTGCGCTCGACGATCTCGATGGGCACGAACTCTGGCGGGCCAAGGTCAGCTCGGAAGTTGTGTCGGCGCCGCAGACCGACGGCGATGTGGTCAGCGTGCTTACGCTCGACGGTCGGCTGGTTGCACTGGATCGCGCAACGGGACAGCGTCGCTGGAGCTATGACACGCAGGTGCCCGTGCTTACGCTGCGCGGATCTGCGCGTGCGTTGGTTGCGGAAGGCCTGGTGATTGCTGCATTTCCGAGTGGCCGGCTGGTCGCGTTGCGTGCGAAAGGCGGTGAGCCGGTGTGGGAGCAGCGCATCGCGGTGCCGCAAGGTCGTTCTGAACTGGAGCGCATCGTCGATGTGGATGGCACGCCACTCGTCGTACCGCCATTGATTTACGCGGCAAGTTTTCAAGGCCGCGTAAAGGCGCTGCGGCTGACCGACGGCAATCCAGTCTGGGAACGCGAGCTGTCGAGCTATCAGTCACTCGGCAACGGCCAGGGGCTCGTTTATGCCGTGGCCAAAGACGATGAGGTTCAGGCGCTCGACGAGCAGACCGGTGAAACAACCTGGAGCAACGCAACCCTTGCGCATCGCGCGCTGACGGGCGGTGCCAGCGTCGCCAGCTATGTGATCTTCGGCGACGGTCAGGGCTATCTGCATGTGCTGGCGCAAAGCGATGGCAGGGTCGTAGGTCGTGAGCAGATCGACAGCGATGGCTTGCGCTCGGACTTCGTCGTGAACGACGGCGTGCTCTATGGCTTGAGTAACGGCGGCCGCCTGTTCGCCGCCAGCATCGCGGCGAAGTGACCTCCTCTTACCCGGTTGGTCTGCATCACGTTGCATTGGTCGGCCGGCCCAATGTGGGCAAGTCGACGCTGTTCAATCGGCTGACGTCGTCGCGTGATGCGCTGGTTGCGAACCTCCCGGGGCTGACGCGCGATCGTCAATACGGCATCGCTGAAGTCGGCGATTTCCGTTTCACGATCATCGATACCGGTGGCCTCGTTGGCGACGATATGGATCCGTCCATCCGCCAGCTGATGACCGACCAGGTGCAGCAGGCGCTCGACGAAAGCGAGCTGGTGCTGTTCATCGTGGACGTGCGTGGTGGTGTGACGACCGGTGACCACGAGATTGCGGCCATGCTGCGTCGTCAGGCGCGCGCCGTTTTGCTGGTGGCCAACAAGTCCGATGGCGTGGACGTCAATCAGCGCCTCGGCGATCTGTACGGTCTGGGCTTTGGCGAACCAGAGCTGATCTCGGCCAGTCATGGCCGCGGCATTCTGCAGTTGGGCGAAGCGATCCAGGCACGCTTGCCGAATCCGCCGGTGTTCGATGCCGACAGTCTCGAAGACGGCTCGGCAGAGGATCGCGGCATTGTTGTCGCGGTGCTGGGTCGTCCGAACGTCGGCAAGTCGACATTGGTGAATCGCCTGCTGGGCGAGGATCGCGTGATCGTCTTCGATGCGCCAGGCACTACGCGCGACAGCATCTACATCCCGTTCGAACGCAATGGCGAGCGCTATACGCTCATCGATACGGCAGGTGTGCGGCGCCGCGGTCGAATCGAAGAAGTGATCGAGAAGTTCTCGGTGCTCAAGGCAATGGATGCCATGCATCGCGCCAACGTGGTGGTGTTGGTGCTGGACGCGCGCGAATCGATTGTTGAGCAGGACTTGCGCCTGCTCGGGCTCGCGATCGATGCGGGTCGCAGCATTGTGCTTGCCATCAACAAGTGGGACGGCATGCCGGGCGATGCCCGCGACAGTGTCAGGTCCGAGCTTGATCGCCGGCTCGATTTTGCGCCCTGGCTGGAGCAGGTCTTCATCTCTGCCCTGCATGGCTCCGGCGTGGGCGAGCTGCTCGAACGCGTGCGTGAAGTGCATCTCACGGCGCGCATCCGTTTTTCTGCGAACGAACTGACGACGATGCTCGAACGCATCCTCGAGACGCATCCGCCGCCGCTGGTGAATGGTCGACGCATCAAGCTGCGCTATGCCCACACGGGCGGCGACGTGCCGCCGACGGTGGTGATTCACGGCAACCAGACTGAAGCAGTGCCGCCCAGCTATCTGCGTTATCTGGAACATTCGTTTCGCTCGGCACTGGGACTGCGCGGCGCCGCGTTGCGCATTCAGCTGCGTTCTGGCGACAACCCCTACGCGAGCCAGCGCAACGAGCTTAATCAGCGGCAACGCAAACAGCGGGCACGCGTCATTGCGCATGATCGCTCACGCGACAACAAGGGGCGTGGGAAGCGCTGAGCCCGCGCGCGTGCCGCGTGGCTGGGGAAGCCCGCGCGTCGTGCACGCCTGATGGGTCAAGATGAAAGAAGCTACTGCTTCGGTTGCGTAGTTTGTTCGCCAGCCGGTGGCGATGCCGCGTCAAGCAGCAGCTTTGGATCGATGGCTACGTTGCTGAGATACACGGCCCAGTGCAGGTGCGGCCCGGTCGCGCGCCCGGTTGCACCTACTTGACCAATGAGATCGCCTGCTGCGAGCCGCATGCCCGGCGTCACAGCTACGTGGCTCAGATGAGCGTACATGGTCACGAAGCCCTGGCCGTGATCGATGAACACGGTGTTGCCGGTGAAGAAGTAGTTGCCGACACCGGCCACTTCGCCGGCCAGCGGTGCGCTGATCCTCGCGCCGGTCGGTGCAGCGAAGTCGAGCCCATTGTGTGGATTGCGTGGCTGACCGTTCAGCACGCGGCGGCTGCCGAATGGGCTCGAGAGACGCCCCTGCACGGGTGCACGCAGTCGCAATGTCTGCGGCGGTATGGGACTGAAGCGATCGCGCGCGGCGTCGATCAGCAGTTGCTCTGCATCGATGCGCAGCACGTCCTGCGGATCCGGATCGACCATGCGCTGATTGCTGAGCGTGAGCCGTTGCACGGGGTAGGCGCGTGACGCAATGCGGTAGGGCAGCGCGACTGATCCATTCGCATGCTGCGCAAAAACGCGCCCGCTGCCGGGCTGCGCGTCCAACGGCACTGCTGCGATGACATAGGTCACCTCTTGCGGCTGCCCGCGCTCATAGAGCCCGCGCTCTATGAGCGCGCGTCGACCGTTGGCAATTGCGATCTGTGTGCCGGCGGGCGCCGCGACGCGCACGATGCCACCGGGAAAGCTCTCGTCATTGAACTGTTGGGCCGCGCCGCGCTGAGGCGCTTCTGAGCTCGCAGTTGCATCTGCCTTCCGTGGTCCACCGAACAGTGGCTGCACTGCTGCTTGCAGCGCAAGCAGCGATGCAAGCAGCAGTGCAAGTGCGCTTCGTTTCATGGCGTTGATGAATCGTTGGCGGCGCCGACGTCGGCGACGTCGCCTGCAGATGCGCGCGCACCCACACGTGGATCAGGGCGCACTTCCGTAACGGTACACAGCAGATCGCCATCGCGCAGCATGGCCTGCAGCTGCGTGCCGGCAGCGGCTTCGTGCACGCTGCTGATGACGTTGGCTGCGGTACTTGTACTGCGCAGTACGGCATAGCCGCGCTCGAGTGTGGCCAACGGACTGACCGCTGACAGCGCACGCGCTTCCAGCGCCAGTGCCTGGCCCGCGCTGAGCAAGCGCTCACGTATGGCCGGCAGCAGCTGGCCGTGCAGGCGTTCGAGGTTGCGTTGATCGCTCTGGCGGCGCGCCTGATAACGCTCGTGCAGACGCTGTTCCAGCGTGGCGACCTCGAAGACGCTGCGTCGCAGCGTTTCTGTTGGCGCGCGCAGTCGCGCCGCCAGACTGGAGTTCAGTTGCTGGCGCGCCGCAAGCAGCGCGTGCATGCCCCGATGCAGTCGCTGCTCGCGTTCGTCGAGCATCTGTGCAAAGTCGTCGAGCCTGCGTCCAGGATGACGAAGACGCGCACGCAATGCGTTCAGTGCCTGTGCCCGTTGGTTGGTCTGGCGTTCCACGCCGGAAAGTAGCGCGCTGCGAAGATGTTCGAGGGACTGGGCGCGTTCCTGCAGGTCGGGTACCGCCGCAGCAGCCGCCGCGCTGGGCGTGGGCGCGCGCGCATCGGCGACGAAGTCCGCGAGAGAAACATCGGTCTCGTGGCCAATTGCCGCAATCACCGGTGCCGCGCAGGCGGCCACTGCGCGGGCGACGCGCTCGTCGTCGAATGCCCGCAAGTCCTCAGATGATCCACCGCCGCGACCAAGAATGACGACATCGGCGATCGGCGTGCCGTGCGCACTCGGCAGCGAGCCCACATAGTTCAGCGCGGCACTGATGGCGGGCGCGGCGGCATCGCCTTGCACAGGCACCGGCAGCAGCGTGACGCGTAGTAGCGGGCAACGCTCGCGCAGCACTTTCAGGATGTCCTGTACGGCGGCGCCGGTTGCGGAAGTAATCAGCACCAGGTGCGCCGGCGAGCGCGGCAGCGGGCGTTTTCGCGCTTCGGCAAACAATCCCTCGGCTGCGAGCTTCTGTTTCAACAGTTCGAGCGCACGGCGCTGGTCGCCATCGCCGGCGGGCTCCATACGTTCGGTGAGGATCTGGAACTCGCCACGTTCCTCGTACAGGCTCACGGCGCCCTGGATGCGTACCATCAGGCCGTCGCGCGGCACCATCCGCACGAACCGCTGGCGGCCCTTGAACAGCACACAGCGGACCTGTGCGCGCGCGTCCTTGAGCGTGAAGTACCAGTGTCCGGAGGCGGGAATGCGCAGATTGGAAATCTCGCCTTCGATCCAGACCAGCCGAAATGCCTCTTCGAGCAACAGCCGCGCCGTCGCATTCAATGCGCTGACGCTGAGTATCTGTGTGCCCGTAGGGGCTGTGGGTAGTGCACTCACGGTGGGTGTTTGGCGTTGAACCTGACTGGCTGCGTGTGGTGGCTGCCGCAGGTGTCTGTTGGCGCGCTGGCTCAGCAAGCGCCAACACGGCACGGCAGCCTGGGCAGGCGCGATTCTGGCACGCGATATAAGTGGTTGGGTGGGTCACCTCAAGCTGTTAGCATGCCGTGCTTCATTTCTGCGTGGGACGTGAAATGTTGCGGATCGCACATGATGCTCTGACATTCGACGACGTCCTGCTGCTGCCTGCCTACTCCGATGTCCTGCCCTCTGAAGTCAAGCTGACCACGCGTCTGACGCGTTCGATCACGCTGAACATACCGCTTGTTTCCGCTGCCATGGACACCGTTACAGAGTCCAGGTTGGCCATTGCCATGGCGCAGGAAGGCGGGCTCGGCGTGATTCACAAGAACATGTCGATCGAACGCCAGGCGCGCGAAGTGCGTGCAGTCAAGAAGTACGAAAGCGGCGTGATCCGTGACCCCATCACCATCACGCCGGATCGCACCGTGGGCGAGTTGCTGGCGCTGACGCGTGAACACAACATTTCCGGCGTGCCGGTGGTGCAGGGGCGCGACCTGGTCGGCATCGTCACGTCCCGCGACGTTCGTTTTGAGCCGCGCATGGACTGCCGCATTGCGGACGTGATGACGCCGAAGGACAAGCTGGTCACCGTGCGTGAAGGCGCAAACGAGAGCGAGATCCTCGAGTTGCTGCACCGGCATCGCATCGAAAAGATCCTGGTGATCAACGACAGATTCGAGTTGTCCGGGCTCATCACGGTGAAGGACATCACCAAGGCTGCGCGCTATCCGAATTCCTGTAAGGACGATTACGGGCAACTGCGTGTCGGGGCGAGTGTCGGCATTGGTCCCGAAACTGAAGACCGCGTTGCCGCACTGGTCGAGGCAGGTGTGGATGTGGTGATCGTCGACACGGCGCATGGGCACTCGATCCGCGTACTTGAACGCGTGCGTGCAATCAAAAAGCTGTATCCACGCTTGCAGGTGATTGGCGGCAACGTGGCCACCGGCGATGGCGCACGTGCGCTGGTTGATGCGGGCGCGGATGGTGTGAAGGTGGGTATCGGTCCGGGCTCCATCTGCACAACGCGCATCGTTGCAGGCATCGGCGTGCCACAGATCACCGCGGTGTCTGAAGCTGTGGCGGCCATTGGCGAGCTCGGTATACCTGTCATTGCCGACGGTGGCATTCGCTACTCCGGCGACATCGCGAAGGCGATCAGCGCGGGCGCGCATCTGGTGATGGTCGGCAGCCTGCTGGCCGGCACCGATGAGGCTCCAGGCGAAGTCGAGCTGTTTCAGGGTCGCACCTACAAGGCGTATCGCGGCATGGGCTCGCTTGGTGCGATGGCCGACATCTATGGTTCGTCGGATCGTTACTTTCAGGGTTTTGACGGCGATGGTCGCAAGCTGGTGCCAGAGGGCATTGAGGGTCGCGTTGCCTATCGTGGTGCGATGGGCGCCATCGTTCACCAGCTGATGGGCGGGCTGCGTGCATCCATGGGCTATACAGGCTCTGCAGACATCGACGCCATGCGCACGAAAACGCAGTTCATCCGCGTCACCCACGCCAGCATGATCGAAAGTCATGTGCACGACGTCAGCATCACCAAGGAAGCGCCCAACTATCCGCTTGGCACGCGCTGATGTTTTCGGGCGTTTTCCGTGCAGCGCTGCGGTTGATGGCGGGATGTGTTCAGCAGGCGGTACACCTGTGACGGAGAGCAGTTGTGAGCAGTGAGATCCACAGCGAGCGCATTCTCGTGCTCGACTTCGGCGCGCAGTATGTGCAGTTGATTGCGCGGCGCGTGCGCGAAGCCGGCGTCTATTGTGAGATTCGCGCATTCGATCTCAGCGAGGCCGACTTTCTGGCCTTCGCTCCGAAGGGCGTGATTCTGTCGGGCGGGCCGGAGAGTGTGACTGCGGCCGATTCTCCACGTGCACCGGACTTCATCTGGCAATCCGGCGTGCCCGTGTTCGGCATCTGCTATGGCATGCAGACCATGGCAGTGCAGCTCGGCGGCACAGTGGGCCATGTGCACGAGCGCGAGTTCGGGCATGCCCGCATCGAATGGTGCGCCCGGACGGAATTGTCGGCGCAGGACGCTGTTCCGCAGGCAGGAGCGGCAGTCGGCGCCAACGTCTGGATGAGTCATGGTGATCAGGTGCAGCAGATGCCGACCGGCTTTGCGCTGTGGGCCGCCACGCCCAGCGCACCGATTGCGGCAATGTTCGATCCCGCGCGGCGTTACTTCGCCGTGCAGTTTCATCCTGAGGTTACGCACACCGAAGGCGGGCAGGCGCTCATCATGCGCTTCGTGCGGGATGTGTGTGCCTGCAGTGGCTTATGGACCGCGGGCAACATCATCGAAGACGCGGTGGCACGCATTCGGGCGCAGGTTGGCACCGATCGGGTGTTGCTGGGTTTGTCAGGCGGTGTCGACAGCAGCGTGACCGCAGCATTGCTTGCGCGCGCAATCGGCGATCAGCTGACGGCCATCTTCGTCGACAACGGTCTGCTGCGCCTGGATGAAGGCGATGAGGTGATGCGTGCGTTCGGCGGTGAAGCCGGCAACTCACTGCCGATTCGAATTGTGCGCGTGGACGCGCAGGAAGCGTTTCTGTCGCAGCTGCAAGGCGTCGCGGACCCCGAGGACAAGCGCAAGGTCATCGGACGGGTTTTCATCGAAGTATTCGAGCGCGAAGCCGAAGCCGTTTCTGGCGGTGCAAAGTGGCTGGCGCAGGGCACGATCTATCCCGACGTTGTGGAATCGGCCGCGACCAAGCACGGCAAGGCGCACGTCATCAAATCGCATCACAACGTTGGCGGCTTGCCCGAGCGCATGCAGCTTGGCCTTGTCGAGCCATTGCGAGAGTTGTTCAAGGATGAAGTGCGCGCGGTCGGCCTCGCATTGGGATTGCCGGCCTCATTGATCAATCGGCATCCGTTTCCCGGGCCTGGCCTTGGTGTGCGCATCCTGGGCGAGGTGAAACGCGAGTACGCCGATGTGCTCCGGCGCGCCGATGCAATCTTCATTGAAGAGCTGCGCCGTGCCGGCTGGTATGAGCAGGTCAGTCAGGCGTTTGCCGTGTACCTGCCGGTGAAGTCGGTTGGCGTGGTCGGCGATGCGCGGCGCTACGAACATGTGATTGCGTTGCGCTCGGTCGCGACCAGCGACTTCATGACGGCCGACTGGTCGCCACTGCCATTTGAACTGCTGGGTACCGTGGCACGCCGCATCGTCAATGAGATTGCTGGCGTTTCACGCGTGGTCTACGACATTACGAGCAAGCCGCCAGGCACGATTGAGTGGGAGTAGACGACGACATCCGCTGGATGCGGTTGGCCCTGCAGCATGCAGAGCTTGCCGCGCACCGAGGCGAAGTCCCTGTCGGCGCAGTGCTGGTGCGGGATGAGCAGTTGCTGGCCGCGGGCGCGAATGCCCAGGTTGGCAGCGCGGACCCGACCGCACACGCCGAAGTCGTCGCACTGCGGGCCGCGGCGAAGCTGACCCGCAACTATCGTCTGACCGGCAGCACGCTGTATGTGACGCTGGAGCCCTGCACCATGTGTGCAGGCGCGTTGGTGCATGCGCGTGTGGCGCGGGTTGTGTTCGCCACAGCTGAGCCGCGTTCGGGTGCCGTGTGTTCTACGGCGCAGGTGCTTGCCAATCCCGGCCTGAATCATCGCGTGCAGGTCACGCAAGGCGTACTGGAAGAGGCCTCCGCCACGTTGCTCAAGTCCTTCTTCGCTGCGCGTCGCGCGCCCGGGTCAACTGCTGTGGCAGAACCCAACGATGCGACGGCGCAGAGCGCAGCTGGCTCGGACATGCCATTGAGGAGAGTATGAATCGCATCCTGGTGCCCGGTGGGCAAGCAGAGGACGCAGCGCGCGTGCTGACGCTGAACGGTGACGATGCGCTGTCATCCAGTCAGCTGCAGCGCCTGACAGCGCGTCTCAGTTCGATTGTCGGGCGGCCGGTGTCTGTGCAGGCGCGGCACCTCTACTTCGTCCAGGTCGAGCGGGCACTGTCGTCCGATGTGCGCAATATTTTGCGCAGTCTGCTGCCAGGCGATGACGCCGAGCTTCCCGCGCCGGCCACGCCTGTGACCGTGCCGCGCGTGGGCACGCAGTCACCCTGGTCGAGCAAAGCCACGGACATTGCCCGTGTGTGTGGCTTGTCTGCGGTGCGTCGGCTTGAACGCGGTGTGGCCTGGCAATTCGACCCTTCTGCCGGCGTACTGAACGCCGCGGCTACCGCGCTGTTGTTCGATCGTATGACGCAGTCGCTGCTGCCACTGGCGCAGGCGGATCGGCTGTTCGTTGTTCAGCCACCGCGTTCGCTTCGAACGATCGCGCTGGGGGCCGATCGGCGCGCGCGCCTGCGGGCCGTCAATCTGGAACTTGGACTGGCGCTCCGCGAAGACGAGATTGCCTATCTCGATGCGGCCTACAGTGCTGGTGCGGGTTTGGGCCGCGATCCGACAGATGTTGAACTGATGATGTTCGCGCAGGCCAACTCCGAGCACTGTCGGCACAAGATCTTCAACGCCGACTGGACCTCCGGCGGACAGCCTTTCGGTCGATCGCTGTTCGCAATGATCCGCAATACACACGCGCAGGCGAATGGCCGCGGTGTGCTTTCTGCCTACAGCGATAACGCCGCCGTCATGGCTGGTGTGACCACCGATCGCTGGCTGATCGACCCGATCACGCACCAGTATGGTTTTGTCAGCGAGCCAGTGCATTGGCTGATCAAAGTCGAGACGCACAATCACCCCACCGCAATTGCACCGTTCGCGGGTGCCGCCACGGGATCCGGTGGCGAGATTCGCGATGAAGGCGCCGTTGGCCGCGGCAGCAAGCCCAAGGCCGGTCTCACAGGTTTCACGGTCTCAAACCTGCGCATTCCAGGCTTTGTGCAAGCTTGGGAAGGCGTGGAAGAAAAACCAGATCGCATCGCATCGGCGCTTACGATCATGCTGGAGGCGCCCATTGGCGCGGCTGGATTCAACAATGAATTCGGGCGTCCGGCCATCAATGGCTACTTCCGCACCTTCGAGCAGTGGGTGCAGCGTGTGGATGGCTCGCGTGAGCGGCGCGGCTTTCACAAGCCGATCATGATTGCCGGTGGGCTTGGCAACGTTCGTGCTGAACAGGTGCTTGCAGCGCCGGTATTGCCGGGCGCACGGCTGGTCGTGCTTGGCGGGCCGGCCATGCTGATCGGCCTCGGCGGCGGTGCGGCAAGTTCGGTTGCACAGGGGGCCGGTGACGCGGAACTCGACTTCACGTCAGTGCAGCGAGACAACGCGGAGATGCAGCGTCGTTGTCAGGAAGTCATCGATGCATGCAATGCCATGGGCGCGCAAAGCCCGATTCTGCTCATTCATGATGTGGGCGCGGGCGGATTGTCCAATGCACTGCCTGAGCTCGTGAAAGACGGTGGTGTGGGCGGGCATTTTGATCTGCGCGCAATCAACAGCGCAGACACGTCGCTGTCGCCGCTGGAAATCTGGTGCAACGAGGCGCAGGAGCGCTACGTGCTTGCGATCGACGCAGCACGCTATTCGCAGTTCGAGCAGCTCTGCTTGCGTGAGCGCTGCCCTTATGCGTTGGTCGGGGATGCCGTGGCGACACCGCAGTTGCTGGTCACCGACGCGTTGTCGCCGACTGCGCCCGTCGACATGCCACTGGAAGTGTTGTTCGGCAAAGCGCCGCGCATGACGCGCAGCCTGGGTGCTGCGGCCGCACGCCCTATGCCGCTGCACACGGAACTGGAAGGCGGGATCGATCTTGCGACGGCGCTCGATCGCGTGCTGCAGTTGCCGGCCGTGGCGTCGAAGAGCTTCCTCATTACCATCGGCGATCGCTCGATTACGGGTCTCGTCTGTCGCGACCAGATGGTTGGTCCGTGGCAGGTACCGGTGGCCGATCTTGGTGTGACCGCGGTTGGTCATCGCACGCACGCCGGTGAAGCAATGAGCATGGGCGAGCGACCGCTGTTGGCGTTGATCGATCCGGCTGCCTCTGCGCGCATGGCGGTGGCAGAGGCCATCACGAACATTGCGGCGGCGCCGATTGCAGCGCTGTCCGAGGTCAGGTTGTCTGCCAACTGGATGGCTGCGGCGGGATATGACGCAGAGGACGATGCCCTGCACGCGGCGGTCACCGCATTGGGCATGGAGTTCTGCCCTGCGCTCGGCATTGTCATTCCGGTCGGCAAGGATTCGCTGTCGATGCGCAGTGTCTGGTCGCAGGATGGCGTGCAGCACAGCGTCAGCTCGCCGATGACTGTGATCATTTCTGCCTTCGCGCCTGTACTGGATGTGCGTGAGGTACGTACGCCGTGGCTGCGCACGGATCTCGGGCCGACCGCGCTTATCTATGTTGATCTGGGAGATGCGGCCTACCGGCTCGGTGGAAGCGCATATGCGCAGGTGCAGCAGGCAATCGGCGACAGCGCGCCGGATTGCTCATCGCCGGCCGTTTTGAAAGCGTTCTTCGACGTCGTGCAGGCCATGCATCGGCAACACACGCTGCTTGCGTATCACGATCGATCCGATGGGGGGCTCATTGTCTGCCTGCTGGAAATGGCGTTTGCAGGTCGTTGCGGTTTGCAGATTGATCTGCCGGATATGTTTGTAGTTTCAGACGGCGATAGACGGAACGAAGACGCAGCGCTGTTGTTTGCCGAGGAACTGGGCGCTGTGCTGCAGGTTCGGGCAACAGATACTGAATCGACTCTTGCGAGTCTTGCCGCGGCCGGCTTGCGCAGCCATGCCATCGGGTCGCCGACAGCCGACGAGCACATTGAGGTGCGTCGAGGGTCACGCGAACTGCTGAGGGCCACGCGCGGACAGCTGCAGCAGCGCTGGTCAGAGACGAGTTTTCGCTTGCAACAGATGCGTGACGACCCGGACTGCGCTCAGGAAGAGTTCGACAGCATCCTGGCACCGGATCCAGGCAGGCAGGTGCGGTTGAGCTATGCACTGGGTGATGCATCTAAGCATGCCGCGCCGACCGTATTGCGTGGCCGCGGTCCGAAGGTCGCGGTGCTGCGTGAGCAAGGCGTGAATGGTCACGCGGAAATGGCGGCGGCATTTGCGGCAGCCGGATTCGTCGCGGTCGATGTGCACATGACCGATCTGCTCGATCGCAATGTCGATCTGGCGGACTTCAATGCACTGGTCGCGTGTGGCGGTTTCTCCTATGGCGACGTGCTTGGTGCCGGCGCCGGCTGGGCCAATTCGATTCTATTCCACGAACCCGTGCGCGAGCGCTTTGCGACATTTTTTGCCCGCCCGGACACGCTCACGCTGGGTATCTGCAACGGCTGTCAGATGCTGGCGCATCTCCGTGAGGTTGTGCCGGGCGCAGCGCACTGGCCTGCGTTTCTCCGCAACCGCTCACAGCAGTTCGAGGCGCGTCAGGTCATGGTGGCTGTGCAGGAGAGCGCATCGCCCTGGTTCACGGGCATGGCGGGCAGTGTCCTGCCGGTCGTGGTTGCACATGGGGAAGGCCGTGCGGTGTTGTTGCCGGCGCAGCTGCGCGGCAGTGTGCATGCGGATGCCAGCGCTGCCGGCGCGGCGCAGACGTTGCATCAAACGTTGCATCAGACGTTAGAAGAGCGGCTGCGTGAACAAACGGTGCTGCGCTACGTGGACCATCATCTGCAGGTCACGGAGCGTTATCCCTGCAACCCGAATGGTTCACCAGAAGGTATTGCCGGCGTCTGCAGCACCGATGGTCGCGCGCTGTTGATGATGCCGCACCCGGAACGCGTGATTCGCAGCGCGGCGAACTCTTGGCATCCCGATGACTGGCCTGAATATGGCCCCTGGCTGCAGCTGTTCCTGAATGCGCGCAAGGCATTTGGCTGAGACTGCCCGTGCATCGGCGCAATGGGCCGGGTGGACTGCGTCGGCTCAGCCTGGCGCAGGCGGACGCAGCGTGGGTAACAGGATGTCTTCGATACGCATGGGGTAGGTGCCGCGTTTGCGGTCGCTGAAGAAGTGCTCCAGAGTGACCCGCACGACCGCGAATGCGAGTTCGTTCCACGGAATATCGGCCTCGCTGAACAGCCGCACGTCCTGGCTCTCGATGCCCGGCGCGAATGTGCCGCCTTGCAGACGCGCGCGATAGAACATGTACACCTGCGAGATGTAGGGCAGGTTGAACAGGGTATAGAGCTCGTCGAGCGCCACCTGCGCGGTGGCTTCTTCCCAGGTTTCGCGCGCAGCGCCCTGAGCGATGGTTTCACCCGACTCGAGATAGCCGGCTGGAAAGGTCCAATAGCCTTTGCGTGGCTCGATGGCGCGGCGACACAACAGCACAGCATCGCCTTCCACCACCAGACAGCCGGCCACGATGCGCGGGTTCGTGTAGTGGATGACGCCACAGCTTGAGCAGACATACCGCTCGCGATGATCGCCGTCAGGAATCCGCATGTGAACGGGCGCGGCGCACGCGCTGCAGTACCGCATCAGTTCAGGCGCACCATGTCGCAGTGGATTGAGTGAGCCGGGATTATAGGGGGGTGATTGAACGGTTTTGGCTGGCGCAGCAGCCTGTATTGCGGTGCGGGGCCGCGGGACGCACTGAGTCAAGCGAAGCGCTGGTCCTAGCGGCGGACCACGCCATCCTGGGTTGCGGTGCGCACATCGCGCTGCGGAAACGCGAGCACAGCTGCATTGCGCGCGGGCGCCGTCATCAGGCTGTCAGGGTTGTTCACGGCCTGCTGAAGGCGCAGCAACGAGTCGCGCATCATGGAGGACAGCTTGATGGTGGCGGCCAGCGGATTGGCGGCGAGACGACGCTCCATGTCAATTCGGAACTGCAACCCTTCCAGGCGTCGGCGTTGTTCGGGTGACGCGCGGTCAAGCAACTCGCCAATCAGTTTGTGGCGCAGCGCTTCCAACCCTTCCGGGTTTTCCTGGGCCATGCGCTTCAGGACTTCGAAGTCGGGCAGGTGCGAAGACATCATGCAGCTCCTTTCGTACAACAGTCGCAATCTCGCGCGTCGGCAGGTGCCGCACCTGCTATCGACGAAAGGATGCTCACGGACTGGCGTCGCCTTGACAAGTAAAGGTTTGCTGCTAGCGGTTCGATCGCTTCGTTACAAAGCGCTGATGTAGCGAACGATTTGCTACGCCTCATGGCGCGTTGGAATGACCAGCCCCGCGTGATGCCGAAACGCTCTTGACGCGTGCGTGCGGCCACGACCCGCACGGCCGCATCAGAACGGGGCGATGGCGTCCGGCCGCTGCACGGTGCCCGCGTTCTGTCCTTGTGCAGCACCTGATAGGCTCGCGCCGGTCCCGCGGGTCCCGCCGGTCCCGCGGGTCCCGCCGGTCCCGCCGGTCCGGGAGTTCGCGCTCATTTGTGTGGAGCGGATTCAGTTCGT
Organism: Klebsiella pneumoniae; assembly: GCA_945861675.1. Lineage (GTDB taxonomy): Bacteria > Pseudomonadota > Gammaproteobacteria > Pseudomonadales > Azotimanducaceae > CAMAVY01. The sequence goes on from CAMAVY010000012.1 coordinate 19,547, forward strand.
CTTTTGGTTGTGTCCTTTGCTTGTGAACTTTGCTTGTGAACTTTGCTTGTGATTTTGGGGGAGGCGTGAGTGCTGTATTCGCTGGGTGATCGACGCGTGCGCTGTGATGGCGACTACTTTGTGGCGCCGGGCGCCATTGTCATTGGCTCGGTGGTGCTCATGCATGAGGCCAGCGTCTGGTTCAACGCTGTGGTCCGCGGCGACAACGACGTCATTACGATCGGTGCGCGCTCCAACGTGCAGGATGGTTCGGTGCTGCACACCGATCACGGCGTGCCGCTGACCATTGGCAGTGATGTGACGATTGGCCACAAAGTCATGCTGCATGGTTGCGAGATTGGCGATGGCAGCCTGATCGGCATCAATTCCGTGGTGTTGAACGGCGCCAGGATTGGCAGGCACTGTCTGATCGGCGCCAATTCGCTGATTCCAGAGGGCAAGGAAATCCCTGATTTTTCGCTGGTCATGGGGTCGCCCGGCAAGGTCGTGCGGCAACTCGACGAGAGCCGTGCGCGCGCGCTGGCGATGAGCGCACAGCACTATGTCGAGAACTGGAAGCGCTACAAACGCGATCTGCAGCAGCAGGTCTGAACGGTTTGCAGACCTGATGTTCGTCGGGAGTTCCGCGATGAGTGCAGAGCCAGTAGTGATCGGAACGCCGTTATCGGCATCCGCAACACGCGTGATGCTGTTGGGTTCAGGCGAACTCGGCAAAGAAGTCGTCATTGAGCTGCAGCGACTCGGTGTGGAGGTGATTGCTGTCGATCGATATGCCGACGCGCCTGCCATGCAGGTAGCGCATCGCAGCCATGTGATCGACATGCTGGATGGCGCCGCATTGCGGGCGGTCATCGAAGCCGAACGACCACATATTGTCGTGCCCGAAATCGAGGCGATTGCCACTGAAGTGCTGCTCGCCCTCGAGGCAGAAGGGCAGCGGGTGGTGCCGACAGCGCGCGCTGCGCGGCTGACGATGGATCGCGAGGGCATTCGTCGCCTGGCGGCAGAGGAACTGGGGCTGCGCACGTCGAACTATCAGTTTGCGAGTACCGAGCCTGAGTACCGCGAAGCGGTGCGGCAGATCGGCATGCCCTGCGTCGTCAAACCGGTCATGAGTTCGTCGGGCAAGGGCCAGTCGTCGGTCCGCGCGGCGGCCGAAGTGGACCCCGCCTGGCAATACGCGGTGCATGGCGGTCGTGGGCGTCAGCAGCGCGTGATCGTTGAAGGCTTTGTGCCGTTCGACTACGAGATCACGCTGCTGACCATTCGGCACAGGGATGGCACGTCGTTCTGCGCGCCCATTGGCCATCGGCAGGAGGACGGCGACTACCGCGAGTCCTGGCAACCGCAGCCCATGTCCGAGGCTGCACGCGCAGCGGCAGAGCGTATGGCGCTGGCGGTGACGGGTGCGCTGGGTGGGTATGGCCTGTTCGGCGTGGAGTTCTTCGTACAGGGCGACACGGTGTACTTCAGTGAGGTGTCACCACGCCCACACGACACGGGGCTCGTGACACTGATTTCTCAGGATCTGTCGGAGTTCGCGCTGCACGCGCGCGCGATCCTTGGGTTGCCCATTCCGAACATCCGCCAGCGCGGTGCCGCCGCTTCAGCGGTCGTACTGGTCAGCGGTGAGTCGAGCACGGTGCGTTTCGCCGGGATTGAGCAGGCGCTTGCCGAACCGGACACGCAACTGCGCCTGTTCGGCAAGCCGCAGGTGCAGGGCAAACGGAGGATGGGCGTTGGGCTTGCACTTGCGGACAGTATTGATGCGGCAGTCGCGAAGGCGCTTCGTGTTGCGGGTGCAGTAAGGCCGATCTTGTAGCGCCGCGGCTTATCCCTTTAGCGCCGCGGCGCTCGTCCGATTGCGTGGAAGGGTGGTCTTCATCGCGGAGCGCGGCTATAGTTTCGCCACTTTGCGCTGGCCCGACGCAATCGCCGCAGGCCGAACACTTCGCACGCTGAGACCTCATGATCCTTCAATCCACAGCCCATGCAGCCGCTCAGGAGTACGCGCCCGACGTGTGCCCGTGCCTGTTTGCGCTGCTGGGACTGGAAGGACCACTGGCAGGTCTGCTGCGACTGCCGGTGCGCCCGGCACACTAACTTCCCTGGGCGCTGCGCGCCCCCGACAAACAAATCAAACTCTCCCCTTCCGCCGCAGGCATTTGCTGCTGTGGTGCGAGTGGTCCCCCACGCTGCCGCGTGGTTGCCGAGGAAATTCTCATGAGTCGCGAAATCAACTCGCCTGACAGCGCCGTACACACAGGCGCTATCCCCACGAGCGCTGGGCTATCAGGCAAGAGCGGGCGCAAGCCTGGTGCTATGCCTTTTCAGAAGTACCGCGCGTTTGCACCCATTCAGCTGCCGGATCGCACCTGGCCCGGCAAGGTCATTGAAACAGCGCCGCGCTGGTGCAGCGTGGACCTGCGCGACGGCAATCAGGCGTTGATCGATCCGATGAATCCGGACGAAAAGCTGCGCTTATTCGAGACGCTGATCGAGATCGGCTTCAAGGAAATCGAAGTCGGTTTTCCTGCGGCATCGCAGCCGGACTTCGACTTCGTACGGCGGATCATCGAAGAGCAGCGCATTCCCGATGACGTCACGATTCAGGTGCTGTGTCAGGCACGCGAAGAGCTGATCGAACGCACAGTGGATGCGTTGCAGGGCGCACCGCGCGCAATCTTCCACTTGTACAACTCCACGTCGACGCTGCAGCGTCGTGTCGTATTCGGTATGCAGCGCAGCGACATCGTGGCGATGGCGGTGCAGGGGGCGCAGTGGGTACAGCGTGCCTTGGCGCGCATCCGCGATGAAACCGACGTGACCGTCGAGTACTCGCCGGAGAGCTTTACCGGCACCGAACTCGATTTTGCTGTGGAAGTCTGCTCCGCTGTCGCGCGTACCTTCGGTGCAACGCCGCAGCGGAAGATGATCGTCAATCTGCCGTCGACAGTGGAAATGGCGACGCCGAACATCTATGCCGATCAGATCGAATGGTTCTGTCGCAACTTTCCGCAGCGTGATTCCGTCATCGTCAGCCTGCACACGCACAACGATCGTGGCACCGGCATTGCGGCGACTGAGCTGGCGCTGATGGCCGGCGCAGAGCGCGTGGAAGGCACGCTGTTTGGCAATGGTGAGCGCACCGGCAATTGCGACATCGTGACCATGGCCATGAACATGTTCAGCCAGGGCGTCGATCCGGAGCTCGACTTGCGTGACATGAAACGCATCAAAGAGACCGCCGAGAGCGTGACCAAGCTGCCGGTGCATCAGCGCCATCCGTATGCGGGCGAACTCGTATTCACGGCTTTTTCAGGCTCGCATCAGGATGCGATAAAGAAAGGCATGGCGCAGGTCGATCTCGGGCATTGGGAAGTGCCATATCTGCCGATCGATCCGACCGATGTGGGCGCGACCTATCGCGAGACGGTACGGGTGAACAGCCAGTCCGGCAAAGGTGGCGTGGGTTTCATTCTTGAGTCGTATTTCGGTGTGATTCTGCCGCGCGACATGCTGGTCGAGTTCAGCAAGATCGTGCAGCGCAGAACCGAAGAGAAGGGCGGCGAAGTGTCCGCCGATGACATCTGGCAGGCCTTCGAAGCTGAGTACATGTCGAGCGATGCCGGCCCGTACAAGCTGTTGGACTACGATCTGTTTCACGAAGGCGATAACCAACGCTGCAAGGCGCAGATAGAAGCCGCGCAGCAGCGGTTGTCGATTGCAGGCGTCGGCAGTGGCCCGATCGAGGCATTTGTGAACGCGCTGGTCAACACGCTCAACGAACCGCTGAACGTCATCGACTTCCATGAGCACGCCATGTCCACCGGCAAGGACGCGCAGGCGATCTGCCTGATTGCGATCGATGAGCCCGGTGGCGGCCGTTGCTATGGCGTGGGTACTTCGCGCAACACGATCACGGCGTCGCTGGTTGCGATTGTGTCAGCGCTGAATCGTCGTTGGCGGAAATCCGGGGGTGCTTGACTGTTGGGCGTGACCGTAGGCCTGCGCTACGTTCAAACATCATCGGGCGCGCTGAGGTCCGGTTTGGGCGTGACGCGGGCGCGGCGTACCGCGTTCTCGCGCACGGCCAGGATTTCGATTCGGTAGCCAGCGATCTCCAGACCGACGTTGGCATCCGGGATGAACTCCAGATGTTCGAGGATGAGACCGTTCAGCGTGCGCGGCCCGGCGATCGGCAGCTGCCAGTTCAGCTCGCGATTGATGTCGCGCAACAGCAGTGACGCGTCAATGATCTGGCCGCCGTATTCGTCCGCGACGATGTTGTGCAGTGTGTCGGTGAAATCGGTGGTGTACTCCCCGACGATCTGCTCCAGCACATCATCCACTGTGACGAGACCCTGCACGTCGCCATATTCGTCGACCACCAGCGCAAGCCTGCGATGGTCGCGCTGCAGATTGCGCAGTAGCACATGCAGTCGCGTGCCTTGTGGCACGTAGTACGCCTCGACCGCGTGTTTGAGTAATTCATCGCGGGTCGGTTCGTCTGAGGAGATGAACTCATGCAGGTCTCTGGCATGAACGATGCCGACCACGCTGTTGATGTCGCTGCTGAACACGGGCATGCGTGTGTGGCGCGCGTTGCGCACCGTCTGGGTAATGTCTTCCATGTCCGATTCGATATCGATGCCGACAATGTCGGAACGCGGAATCATGATTTCGCCGACCTGCATCTGATCCAGGTCCAGGACACCTCGCAGCATGCGCACCTGGCCAGAGGCGAGGTCGTTTTGTTCGGCAATGACTGCACGCACGGCGTCGGTGGCAGTCACGTGGGTGTTGCTCATCGATTGCGCCTGCGGGTCCGGCAGTATCAGTTCCAGCATGGGCCGGAACAGTCGAACGATCGGCAGCAGCACGTGACTCGTAAGCGTCGAAATGCGCTCGTGATACACGCGTCCACCGCGAATGCCCAGCTGCACGGCCGCGAGCATCAGCACCAGCACGGCGCCCAGCAACACGGCGCCGCGCGCGCTCACCACAGGTTGCAGCGCAGACGCGGCAGCGGTGCCAAGGCAGATGCCACCAACCATGGCCGCCTGCAGCAGGAATTCGAGTTGCGGTCTGCGTTGCAGCAGGCGATTGATCTTGCGCGCGCTGCGTTCCTTTGCCCGTACGCGCGTCTGCAACTGGTGTGTATTCACGGCCGCAAACGCGGACCACACGAGGCCCGCAGCTGCGGCGCACAGGATGCCGAACGTCATGCCCAGAATTGGCCAGATCATCGGGGCAATCCGCTGGTCAGCTGTTGTCGCTCTGGCCGGCGCGGGAAGCGCGCCAGACATGGCGGCCGCGGCGGTCGTGCGAGCAGTGCTTGCGCTTGCGCTTGCATAGGTGAGTGTTGAACGCGGAAGCCAGTGATAAAGGTAAAGGTCAGCGTTGAAGGAGCAGTTCGATGACTGCCTTGCTGCCGAAATACGCCAGCGCCAGCGTAACGAAGCCCGCCAACGTCCAGCGGATTGCTGTCGTGCCGCGCCAGCCCAACGTGTAGCGCCCCCAGAGCAGGATGGCGAATACCAGCCACGAGCTCATGGACAAGACCGCATGATGGACAACGCGTTGTTCGAACATGTTGTCCAGGAACAGCAGCCCCGTGACGATGGCGATGGTCAGCAACACCAGCCCGAGCCACAGCAATTCGAACAACAGGTTTTCCATCGCTTGCAGCGGCGGCAGAAGGCGAAGTCCAAATAACGATTTGGTGGTGCGCAAGCGGTGTTCCTGGATAGCCAGCAGCACGGCCTGACAAGCCGCGATGAACAGCACGCTGTAGGCAAGTAGTGAGGGAATGATGTGCTCGGGTTCGAGATCCAGCGCCGCCGGCCGACCGCCATCGAGGACGATCGACGCCAGCAGTGCCAGCAGCGACAGTGGGCAGGTCAACAGCAGCAGATTGGCGATCGGTAGCCGTGTCGCGAAGATCGTGACCAGCAGCACCGCCAGCCAGTTGACCGTGGACGCAACTGAAAAGATGCCGAGGTTCCATCCGGTGGACGTGTGCAGTTGTTGAAACACCACCATGCCGTGCAACAGCAGTGCACACGCAACAACACTCCACAACAGCGTGCGTGTACCGATCGGGCGACTGTTCAGCGCGCGCCATTGCAGAAAGGTTGTCACGGCATAGGCGGCAATTGCGAGAATGGCGGAGAGCGGGACTGGGAGCAGAGCATTCATGCGGTTCGGCCGATTAAGCGCAGGAAGTTTGGCACATTGAGGTGGGTCTTCGTTGATGGGCGCGGTGGCGCATTGCGTCACCTTTGAGCATCGGCCGGCAAATGCGGATATCCGGTCAAGTGCCGTAGCTATAATCGGCGGCCCGCCGAGCGGGCATGCTGCGGCGGCAGTTCGCGGGGCTTGCACGTCCCGGAAGTCTGCCTGCACTGTTTGCCTGCACACACCAGCGGGATGCTCGATCGAGCCGGATGCTCTGTCGGGTAAGGAAGTTCGGTCGGGTAGAGAAGTTCTGTCGGGAAAGTGAGTTCTGTCGGGTAAATCTGTATGAAGGGAACGCCAGCATGTTTGAGAACCTGACCGAACGCCTGACCCAGACGCTGCGGGGCATCACCGGGAAGGCCCGGCTGTCCGAGGACAACATCGCCGAAACCCTGCGCGAAGTGCGCACGGCGCTGCTCGAGGCAGACGTCGCACTGTCGGTTGTGCGCGGGTTCGTCGAACAGGTGCGTGTGCGGGCAATCGGCAGCGAGGTATCGAGCAGCCTCAACCCCGGCCAGGCCTTCGTGAAGATCGTGCACGAGCAGCTGGTCGAGTCGATGGGCAGCCAGAACGACCAACTCAATCTGAATACGCGCCCCCCGGCAATCATTCTCATGGCGGGTCTGCAGGGGGCGGGCAAGACCACCACCGTCGCCAAGCTGGGCAAGCGGCTGCGCGAGCAGGACAACAAGCGCGTGATGGTTGTCAGTGCCGACGTTTACCGGCCGGCCGCCATTGAGCAACTTCGCGTCCTGGCGGAGTCGGTCGGCGTCGAGTTCGTTGCCAGCAACGCCAGTGAGAAGCCGGTCGACATTGCCCGTCGCGCCGTCGCCGAAGCAAAAGCCAAACTGATCGACGTGCTGATTGTGGATACCGCAGGTCGTCTGGCGGTGGATACCGAGATGATGGCGGAGATCCAGGCCATCCACGCGGCCATCTCGCCCATCGAGACGTTGTTCGTTGTCGACGCCATGACCGGCCAGGACGCGGCGTTGACGGCCAAGGCGTTCAACGAGGCGCTGCCGCTGACGGGCGTGGTGCTGGCCAAGGCAGATGGCGATGCCCGGGGCGGTGCTGCGCTGTCGGTGCGGATGGTTACCGGCAAGCCGATCAAGTTCATGGGCGTCGGCGAGAAAACCGACGGGCTGGAGCCGTTCTACCCGGACCGAATCGCCTCGCGCATCCTCGGCATGGGCGACGTGCTGGGCCTGATCGAGGACGCAGAACGCAATCTCGATCGTGCCAAGGCCGAGAAGTTGGCGCTCAAACTGTCGAAGGGAAAGCGTTTCGATCTCAACGACCTGCGCGATCAACTGCAACAGATGCGCAACATGGGCGGTGCGGCTGCGATGCTCGATAAACTGCCCGGTATGAGCCATCTGAAGATGCCGGATACGGCCGGCATCGACGACAAGAACCTCAAGCGCATGGAGGCCATGATCTCGTCGATGACACCGAAGGAGCGGCGCAATCCGGACCTGCTCAACGGCTCGCGCAAACGCCGTATCGCGGCGGGTTCGGGCACAGATGTCACGGACATCAACCGTCTGCTGAAGCAGCACAAGAACATGGAAAAGGTGATGAAGAAGCTGAGCGGCAAAGGCGGCATGGCGCAACTGATGCGCGGTCTCGGACAGGCAGCACGCCCCGGCTTCAGAGCGCCGGGACGCTGATCGACGCGCGCCCGCCGCCGGCCCTTTCTTCGCACTGTTGATTATTTGTACGGCTTGGGCGTTCTTTTCCAAAAGGCGTTCGTCTACACTCTCGCGCCTTTTTGCGCCTCCGGAAAAACTCATGGTAACGATCAGACTGTCACGTCAAGGCTCCAAGAAGCGGCCCTTCTATCATGTGACGGTCACCGATCAGGCGGCGAAACGTGACGGTCGCTTCATCGAGCGCCTCGGCTTCTATGACCCCCTTGCGTCGGGTCGTGCGGAAACCGTTCGGCTGAATCTTGAGCGCGCTGAATACTGGCTGTCGGTCGGCGCACAGCCTTCTGACAGCGTTGCAAAGCTGATCAAGGACGCGCGTAAGACTGCCATTGTCGCCTGACAGCGACGGCAAACGGCCGGCGACGGGCAGCGCGCACGTCGTGGAGCATCAGGCGGTCGCTGGCGGTCAGGACGTTTCCGGGAGCGGGCAAGTCGCCCGGAGCCAGGAAGCTGCAGGGAGCACAGTGGTTGTCGGCCACATTGCGGGCGCGTACGGCATCAAGGGTTGGGTGCGCATCGGGTCGTACACGGTGCCGCCAGAGAACCTGCTGGATTACCAGCCGTGGCTGGTAGGTGGTAAGCCGCTGCAGGTGCTCGATGTACACGCCCACGGGGCAGGGTTCGTCGCGCAGTTGCAGGGCGTAACAGATCGCGACGTAGCGGCCACGATGGCCGGTATGCAGATCGCGGTACCGGCACATGCGTTGCCGGTGCTGGATGAAGACGAGTTTTACTGGCGCGATCTGATCGGGCTGGTGGTGGTGAATCTGGGCGGCGAGGCACTGGGAAACGTCACAGGCTTTCTCGCCTCCGGTGCCAACGATGTGATGGTGGTGCGCGACGAAGAAGTCGAACGGTTGGTGCCTTTTGCGGGCAGCATCGTTCAAAGCGTTGATCGAGCAGCCGGGCGGATCATTGTCGATTGGGGGTTGGACTACTGAAGATCTGATACCGCTCAGGCTTCGGCCAATCTGGATTGGCGAGATGTGGACTGGCCTGATGTGGATTGGAGTAGTCACACTGTTTCCTGAGATGTTCGACGCGGTCACGCGCTACGGCATTTCCGGACGCGCGGTGCAGAACAATCAGGTTCAGGTGCAGCTGTGGAACCCGCGGGACTTCACGGAAGACCGGCACCAGACCGTGGACGACCGGCCTTTCGGCGGTGGTCCCGGCATGTTGATGAAGGTGGCGCCGCTAACGCGCGCTATCGCTGCTGCGAGGACCGGAAGGACCCCGCATGTGATTTGCCTGTCACCGCAGGGCAAACCATTGCAGCATCGCGATGTGGTACGGCTGGCGGCCATGCCCGAGCTCGTGCTCGTGGCCGGGCGGTACGAGGGCATCGACGAACGGGTGCTACAGGCGGAGATTGACGAAGAAGTCTCGATTGGCGACTTCGTGGTGTCAGGTGGCGAGTTGCCTGCCATGCTGCTGATTGACGCAGTGGTGCGCTTGCAGCCGGGTGCACTGGGTGATGAGGAATCGGCTGTTGGCGAGTCGTTTGTGGATGGGCTGCTGGATTTCCCCCAGTACACTCGCCCGCGCGAGATCAACGGCAGGGTCGTCCCGGAAGTTCTCTTCTCGGGCAACCACGAACAGATTCGACGTTGGCGACTGCAGCAGTCGCTGGGTCGGACATGGTTAAGACGTCCCGATCTGCTTGCAGACCGGGTCATGACGGATGAAGAGCAACGCTTGCTGGCTGCGTTCAAACTTGAATCGGCGCAACAGCAGTCCAATGAGGAAGATGGTGATGGCGAACGGTCGCATTCTTGAACAATTCGAAAACGCACAACTCAAGACCAATGTTCCGGAGTTCGGCCCTGGCGATACGGTTGTCGTGCACCTGAAGGTGTCGGACGGCGCAACCAAGCGTCTGCAGGCTTTTGAAGGTGTCGTGATCGGCAAGCGCAATCGCGGCCTGCACTCTGCCTTCACGGTGCGCAAGATCTCGCACGGTATCGGCGTTGAGCGGACGTTTCAGACGCATAGCCCGGCGATCGACCACATCGACGTCAAGCGTCGTGGCGATGTTCGTCAGGCGAAGCTGTACTACCTGCGCGAATTGTCGGGCCGCGCTGCACGCATTCGCGAAAAGGTCTGATCTACGCAACGCATTGCGCAGTCCACGCTGCAATCGAACCGCGAAAGGTTCGATTGCAACCGCGTAAATTGCGCGTCGATTGCGCGCGATGATCCTGCCCCGCGTAGTGTTTCGCTCAGTTGCCTGCACGTGACCTTCGTCTGATGACTGCGCCAGACGCATTGGTCGAGCAATATCTCGACAGCCTGTATCTCGAGCGCGGCGTCAGCGCCAATACACTGGCCGCCTATCGTCAGGACGTGCTCGCGTTCAGCCAGTTTCTGGCGCCACGTGCGTTGGCGCAGGCCGCGCGCGACGACGTACTTCGTTTTCTTGGCGCCCGTCACGAAGCCGGCTACCAGGCGCGCTCGTCGGCGCGCACGTTGTCGGCGCTGCGCAGTTTCTTCCGGTTCACGGTACGAACAGGCCAGTGCGTCATTGATCCGTGCACCGATGTCGACAGCCCGCAGCTGGGCCGACCATTGCCGAAAGGGCTGACCGAGCACGATGTTGAAGCGCTGCTGGCGGCGCCAGATGTCAGCACGCCCTTGGGGCTGCGCGACCGCGCCATGCTCGAATTGTTGTATGCGACGGGTCTGCGGGTCAGCGAACTTGTGGGCCTGCGCCGGGATCAGTACTCAGCACAACAGGGCGTTGTGCGCGTCACCGGCAAAGGCAGCAAGGAGCGCCTGGTGCCAGTGGGTGAGACAGCCGTTGCATGGATGCGGCGCTACATGGAGGCGTCTGCCGAGGGCCTGCTGCCTGGCAAAAGACCACGGATCAGCGGGGCAACAACCAGCGACCATTCGTCGCTCGGGCCATCGACCACGGCGATCACGGGCCGCCAGCTCTTTCCGGGGCGCGACGGTGCAGCGCTGACCCGGCAGGCGTTCTGGCATCGAGTGAAACGGCATGCAAGCCAGGCGGGCATTGGTACGGAGGTCTCGCCGCACACGTTGCGTCATGCGTTCGCAACGCACCTGCTCGATCATGGTGCTGACCTGCGCGCAGTGCAGTTGCTGCTTGGCCACGCGGACCTGGGCACGACGCAGATCTATACCCACGTTGCACGGGCTCGGTTGCAGGCGTTACACGCAGCACATCACCCGCGCGGTTAGGTCCCACCTGCTGAGCGGTTTCGAAGTACCTTGATCCGCTCTGTAACTGAACTTCACTCCCGGTCTGAGTCGAAACTGCCGGTGGGCATGGCCGCTGCCGATATACTCCCGACTTCTTCGAGGACTTCCCCATGTCGAGACCGTTTTACGCGCCGCTCATTGCGCCTCATTTGCTTGCCAGCATCGCAACCCTTCTGACGGTCATCGCGTTGGGCGCAGGGCTGTGGGCATCGGCAGAACCGGAGTCAACTGCGCCGGAACAGCTGATTCGTGAACGCCTGACTGCGGCGAGGCCGGGGCTGCCGATCGAACACATCACCGTCTCTGAGGTGGCCGGCATGTACCGGATTGAGCTCACGGGCGGCGAGATGCTGCACGCGACGGCCGATGGGAAATTCCTGTTCGGCGACTTGTGGGCCATCGAGCCCGGCAAGCTGGTCAATCTGTCCGATGTGCGCCGCAACGATGTTCGTCGCGACCTGCTGGCGAAGGTTTCGTTGAAGGACATGGTGGTGTTTGCGCCGGCCAAGGGCACGCGCGCCGTGGTCACCGTGTTTACCGACGTGGACTGCGGCTACTGCCAGAAGCTGCATTCAGAGATTGCCCTGTACAACGCGCTCGGCATCGAAATCCGTTACCTCGCCTACCCGCGTGCAGGTGTCGGCTCGCCCGCCGCCGAGAAGCTGGTGACTGCGTGGTGCTCGAAGAACCCGCAGGACGCCATCACACGCTTGAAGCTGCACGAAGTACTTCCCGCGCAGACGTGCGACAACCCGATTGAGAAGGAGTACGCGCTTGGCCAGGCGATGGGCGTGCGCGGCACACCTGCACTCGTGCTGGCCGACGGCACCATGCTGCCCGGCTACGTTCCGCCTGCGGAGCTGGCCGAGGTGCTTGGCCTGACAAGCGCGCCGGCCGCCGCCGGAAGTTGAACACGCGCTGCCGTGAAGTTGTCGGCGGGCCTGACCATTGAGGAGACAGTGATGAGCGGCTCAGCCGTGACGGTCGGCATCTGCGGTTTGGGCACCGTCGGCGGCGGCACGCTACGTGTGCTCACGCGCAATGCGGAGGAGATCACGCGCCGTGTCGGGCGCGAGATTCGCGTGCTGCAGATTGCTGCACGATCGCCACGTACAAACGCCGACACACAGGGCATTGCGTTTACCCAGGACAGTTTCGCCATTGCGCGCAACCCGGATATTCAGGTGCTGGTGGAGTTGATCGGCGGCGTCGACACGGCATACGCGCTGGTGCTCGAAGCCATTGCCCACGGCAAGCACGTTGTGACGGCGAACAAAGCACTGATCGCAGAGCGTGGCAACGCGTTGTTCGAAGCAGCACGTGCGAGGGGCGTGACGATTGCGTTCGAGGCGTCCGTTGCTGGTGGCATTCCAGTTGTGAAGGCAATCCGCGAAGGCCTTGCGGGCAATCGCATTGAACGCATCGCCGGCATCATCAACGGCACATCGAACTTCATTCTTACGGCAATGGATCAGAAGGGCGCCGACTTTGCGAGCACGCTTGCAGAGGCGCAGCGCCTTGGTTACGCCGAAGCAGATCCCACGTTCGATGTGGGTGGCATCGATGCAGCACACAAGCTGACGATCCTGTCGTCCATCGCGTTTGGTGCACCGCTGCGCTTCGACGCTGTGTACATCGAAGGCATCGACACGGTTTCGGCTGAAGACATCGAATACGCCCGGCAACTGGGCTATCGCATCAAACATCTGGGCATCACGCGCCGGCGCGCGGACGGCATTGAACTGCGCGTGCACCCGACGCTGGTGCCGCTCGATCACCTGCTGGCGAATGTCAGCGGCGTGATGAATGCCGTGCTGGTGCATTCGGACGCTGCGGGTGCGTCGCTGTACTACGGTCGTGGCGCAGGTGCGGAGCCGACCGCGTCAGCGGTGGTCGCTGACATCGTCGACGTCGCGCGCATGATTGCGGCACCGCCGGGCGCCTGTGTGCCACCGTTGGCATTTCAAGCGGACGCGGTTCGTGCGCTGCCGATTGTGCCGATGGCAGACACCGAGGCCGCCTACTACTTGCGCATTCCAGCACTCGATCGGCCTGGCGTGCTGGCGCAGATTGCCCGCATCCTCAGCGAGGAAGGCATCAGCATCGAGTCTGTGATTCAGAAGGAGCAGGCGATTCGCAGCGAAGCAGGCGAGTCGTGGGTGCCTGTGATCATTCTGACTCAGCGTGTACGGGAGAAGAACGTCGACGCAGCGATTGCGGGCATTCAGCAGCTGGAAGACATCCCCGGTCCGATTACGCGGATTCGTGTCGAATCGCTGCGTTAGTGGTGTGTTTTCGGATGTTGTGGCCGCGCGGGTCTGGTCGCGCTGAACGTACAGGTTGGAGGTGACACACATGGCGTCGCCACCGCGCTTGGTAGTTCGTCAGGCAGCTCCTGCGCCGTGGTTGGTCGAACGGGTGGGTTCAGCGACGATCGCGCGCGTGCTTGCAGCGCGCGGCATCGCCGAACCTGAGCAGCTTGAAACGGCACTTACCGGGTTGCTCGATCCAGCGCTGCTGCAAGGCGTCGACGCGGCGGCTCGCCTCGTCGCTGATTGGATTGCACGTGATGGCGTGATCGTGGTCATCGGCGACTACGACGCCGATGGTGCGACCAGTACTGCGCTCGCTGTCAGTGGGCTGCGCGCCCTGGGCGCAAAGCAAGTTTCGTTTCTTGTCCCTGACCGCGTAAAGGACGGCTATGGTCTGGGCGAGGCCGTGGTTGCTCGCGCCATTGCGATGGGCGCCCAGTTGCTGATCACCGTCGACAACGGCACCAGCAGTGTTGCCGGCGTCGCGCGCGCGCGCGCCGTCGACGTCGATGTGCTGGTGACGGACCACCATCTGCCGTCGACGGACCTTCCGTCAGCGAATGTCATTGTGAATCCGAACATTGCGGGCAACCCGTTTCCCAGCAAAGCGCTGTGCGGCGTTGGCGTGATGTTCTACGTGCTGCTGGCGTTGCGTGGCCTGCTGCGCAGCCGTGGTTGTTTCGATGCCGAGCATCCAGCGCCGAATCTTGCCGACTGGCTTGATCTGGTTGCGCTGGGCACGGTGGCCGACGTGGTGCCACTCGACGGCAACAATCGCATCCTGGTGCGTCAAGGTTTGCTGCGCATGCGCGCCGGACGGGCGCGACCCGGGCTTCAGGCGCTGATCCAGATCGCCAGACGTCAGGCACCACGATTGACCGCGGCCGATCTTGCGTTTGCCGTTGCCCCGCGCCTCAACGCTGCCGGGCGTCTGGCCGATATGACAATCGGTGTGCGCTGTCTGCTTGCCGAGACGGCGAGCGAAGCGCAAATGCTGGCGCAGGCGCTGGACGGTATCAACGTGGAACGACGCGCGTTGTCCGACGCAATGACGCAGCAGGCGCTTGGACTGCTTGAAGACGCATTGCAGACAGGCCCGCGCGCCGTGTGTCTGTTCGCCGAGCAGTGGCATGAGGGCGTGATCGGCATCGTCGCGGGCCGCGTACGCGAAGTCGCCAATCTGCCGGCGTTCGCCTTTGCCGTTGCGCAGGATGGCGAAACGGGGCAAGCCGTCCTGAAAGGCTCGGGTCGGTCTGTTGCCGGCGTGAATCTGCGCGACGTGCTGTACGACATCGATCGCACACATCCGGGACTGCTGCTGCGCTTCGGCGGGCACGCAATGGCCGCCGGTGTCACGTTGACGCTGGCGCGCCTGCGTCCGTTCCAGGCGGCGTTGGATGCCGCGGTGCGTACGCTGCACGGCGTTGCAATGCCCGAGCAGGGGATCGAATTCGATGGCGCGCTGGACGACGACGCGTTGTCGCTGCAGACCGCGCATCTGCTCGAACAATATGGCCCGTGGGGAAGTGGTTTTCCGGAAGCGCGCTTCAGTGACGAATTCGTGGTGGTACACGTTCGTACCCTCACGCAGCGGTTCTTCAGGTTGGTGCTTCGCCGCGGCGAGCGGTTGCTCGAGGCGACCTGCAACAGCCCGGCGCCCGCGGTCGGCGTGCGTTGTGGCGCCTTGTATGGGCTGAACATCAATCGCTACCGCGACAACGAGACGCTGCAGTTGCAGATTGAGCAGTGGTGGCCTCTCGCGCAGGTGCAGCGCACGACCGCGTGAGCTTCTTGTGTTGGCTGCCCAAGCTTTTCTTGTTGGCTGCACAAGTTGGGCTGGTAGACTTCGCGCCCTCTTCTTCGATCGACCACAGGCTCTCAAACCATGCAGGCGAGCGCTTCGTTGCACGAATCCCTTGAGCAGCTGCGCGAACGCACGCACGCGCTCAGGGGGTACCTTTGACTATGCCGGTCGGCATGATCGTCTTAAGGAAGTCGAACTGGAGCTTGCGCAACCGGACGTCTGGAACAGTCCGGAACGGGCGCAGGCGCTGGGCCGCGAACGCGCCACGCTTGAGGGCGTGGTCAACAACCTCGACTCCATCGCGTCCGCCATCGACGATGCCATGGAGTTGCTTGAGCTGGCCGAAAGCGAATCCGATGAGGACACGCTCGAGGAAGTGATCCGAGATGCGGATCGTCTTGAAAAGCGTGTGGCGGGCATGGAGTTCCGCCGCATGTTCAGCGGCGAGTTGGACGGCAACAGCGCTTTCGTGGACATCCAGGCCGGTGCGGGCGGCACAGAAGCACAAGACTGGGCGGAAATGCTGCTGCGCATGTACCTGCGCTGGGGCGAGCGACGTGGTTTCGATACGCAGCTCGTGGAAGCGTCGCCCGGCGATGTCGCCGGCATCAAGAGCGCCACCATCCAGTTCACCGGCGAATACGCCTACGGTTGGCTGCGCACGGAAACTGGCGTTCATCGGCTGGTGCGCATTTCGCCGTTCGATTCGTCGAAGCGACGTCACACCTCGTTTGCCTCGGTGTTCGTTGCACCAGAAATCGATGACTCAATCGAGATCGACATCAATCCTGCTGACCTGCGTACCGACACCTACCGCGCCAGCGGTGCCGGTGGTCAGCACGTCAACCGCACAGACTCGGCGGTGCGGATCACGCACATCCCGACCGGCGTTGTCGTGCAGTGTCAGAGCCAGCGTAGTCAGCATCAGAACCGCGACTTCTGTATGAAGCAGCTGAAGTCGAAGCTGTACGAGCTCGAGCTGCAGAAGCGGCGTGCGGCGCAGCAGGTGCTGGAAGACAACAAATCGGATATTGGTTGGGGCAGCCAGATACGTTCTTATGTGCTCGATCAGTCGCGGGTCAAGGACCTGCGCACCAAGGTCGAGAGCAGCAATCCGGACGCAGTGCTCGATGGTGATATCGACGAGTTCATTGAGACCAGTTTGAAGGCAGGGCTGTAAGCGTGAGTAACTCGGGAAGCTCTGGCGACTCTTCTACGTCTGGGACCGCTTCCAGCGCTGGAAGAAGCGGCAGCACAGCTCAAACGCCTGCTGCTGACGGACGTACGCAGGCGCAACAGGTGGGCTCGTCGGAAGCCGAGCAGATGGCCTATCGTCGCGCGAAACTCAACGCCAACCGCCGCGCCGGCAATGCGTTCCCGAACACCTTCCGGCGCAGCGTGGCGATCGACGGCAAAGAACTGAACTCTGCGGTGTTGCAGGCAAGCCTGGCAGCGGCATCCAAGGCGGAGCTTGAAGCGGGCAATGAGACCGCGCGCTTGTCCGGTCGGTTGCTCAATCGCCGCGGGCCATTCATGGTGATTGCGGATAGCGCCGGGCAGATCCAGTTTTACCTGGCGAAGTCGGCAGACCCTGCAGTGAAATCGGTGGTCGATGATTGGGATGTCGGCGACATCGTGGCGGGCGAAGGGCGCCTCGAGCGCTCGAGCAAAGGCGACCTGTATCTGAATCTTCAGCAGGCATGGCTGCTGACCAAAGCGCTGCGGCCGTTGCCTGATCAGTACTTCGGTCTGGTGGATCTGGAGCAGCGCTATCGCCGTCGCTATGTCGACCTGATCGTGAATGCGCCGGCGCGGCGGGTGTTCCTGATTCGCTCGCAAGTCATTGATGCCATTCGCTCGTTTCTGCGCAAGCACGACTTCCTGGAAGTCGAGACGCCGATGATGCATCCCATCCCGGGCGGCGGGTATGCACGCCCGTTCGCCACCCATCACAACGCGCTCGATATGCCTTTGTATTTGCGTGTTGCGCCTGAGTTGTATCTGAAGCGTCTCGTGGTCGGTGGTTTTGAACGCGTGTTCGAAATCAATCGCAGTTTCAGGAACGAGGGGCTGTCGCCGCGGCACAACCCCGAATTCACGATGCTCGAGTTCTACATGGCGTATGCCGATTACCAGGTGTTGATGGATCTGACCGAGGCGATGTTGCGCGAAGTGACGCAGGCGGTGTTGGGCACGACCGCACTCGTCTATCAGGGCGTGACGATCGATTTCGCACAGCCGATCCCGCGCTTGAGCATGCGCGAGATCCTGGTGCAGCGTGCCGGTGTGTCGACTGCAGACGTCGATGATCGCGCCGCGCTCTGTGTGCTGGCAGAAGCCAACGGCATCAAAGTGCAGAGTGGTTGGGGTGTGGGCAGGTTGCAGATGGAACTGTTCGAGGCGCTAGTTGAAGCTGGCATCACTGAGCCCGTGTTTCTCACGGGCTATCCCGTGGAGGTATCGCCGCTTGCTCGGCGCAACGATCTTGACCCGGAAATCACAGACCGGTTTGAGCTGTTTGCGATGGGGCGTGAGATCGCGAATGGCTTTTCCGAATTGAACGATCCCGAAGATCAGGCCGAACGCTTTCAGGCGCAGGCGTTGCTGAAGGCGGCGGGCGACGCGGATGCGATGGTCTACGACGAGGACTACATCCGCGCGCTGGAGTACGGCCTGCCGCCGACTGCCGGCGAGGGCATCGGCATCGATCGCCTGATGATGCTGTTGACCGATCAGACCTCCATTCGCGACGTGCTGTTGTTTCCGCAGATGCGTCCCGAAGCTGCGGACGACGAGCATGCCGACACCTGACGATGATGCAGCGGACGCCGAACAAGGCAGTGACGACGCGCTAAGCACGCTTCGCTCGGACCTCCCGCATTCAGGCCTCTCGCGCTCAGGCATCGCGGCCGGCGGTGTTCGGTTGCACCCGTCCTGGCTTGCCTGGCTCGACCCCGAATTCGAGTTGCCCTACATGCAGGCACTGCGCGCGTTTCTGCGCCAGGAAAAACAGCAGCGCAAAGTCATCTATCCGCGCGGCGAGGACATCTTCGCGGCGCTCGATCGCACGCCGTTCGAGCAGGTCAAGGTCGTGATCATCGGCCAGGATCCTTACCACGGTCCCCAGCAGGCACATGGCCTCAGCTTCTCGGTCCAGCCGGGCGTGCCGCTGCCGCCATCCCTGCAGAACATATTTGCAGAGGTGAACACTGATCTCGGCGCACTGGACGTGGCCGCAGGCGACGCGCCACGCCGTATTGCAACGACGGGCTCGAACGCACGTGGATGTCTGACAGCGTGGGCAGCGCAAGGCGTACTGCTGCTGAATGCCGTGCTCACGGTGGAGCAGGGCCGCGCAGCGTCGCACCAGGGCAAGGGCTGGGAGCGCTTCACTGACCGCGTGGTGGAGCTGTTGAACGCTGAGCGCGAGGGCCTCGTGTTCCTGTTGTGGGGGGCTTATGCGCAACGCAAGGGCGCGATGCTGGACATGCGCCGGCACCTGGTGCTCAGCGCGCCACATCCATCCCCACTGTCCGCGCACCGGGGGTTCCTGGGCTGTCGACATTTCTCGCAGGCGAACCGCTATCTGGTTCAGCAGGGGCAGTCGCCGATTGACTGGTTTGCCGTCGACTGATTGCCGAGCGGCATATAACCGGTTTTAATTGCCGCCGCTCGGCGCCGGGCCCGGCCCGCCGCCTCGGGATTCAATTCGATCGAGAACCTCATGACGAAGTACCCCCCGTCTGCCTTGCATTCAGAAGGCGTCCCAGGGTCGCTGGACGGCGCGTCTGCCTGTCCAGCGGCTGCAATCGTGCACCGCGCGCACCGCGCGCACCTCCAACAGCCCAGCAGCGGCGCGGGCTAGGCATGGATTTCACACTTAGCGAAGAGCAGCGTTCATACGTCGAAGCGGCGCGTGAGTTCAGTCGGCGCGAGCTGGCACCCTATGCGGCGCACTGGGACGCCGAGTCCGAGTTTCCGGTCGCAACACTGCGTAAGGCGGGCGAGCTCGGCTTCATGAGCATGTACACGCCACCTGATGTTGGTGGCTTGGGCATGTCGAGGCTGGACGCCAGCATGATTGTTGAGGAGTTGGCCGCGGGCTGCACCTCGACGGCGGCGTATCTCACCATTCACAACATGGCGTTGTGGATGATCGCCACGTTTGCCAACGACGATGCCAAGGAGCGCTGGGTACCGAAGATGCTGGATGGCAGCTGGTTGGCTTCCTATTGCCTGACGGAACCGGGTGCAGGATCAGACGCTGCATCCTTGCGCACGCGCGCGGTCAAGGTGCCCGGTGGCTATCGCCTGTCCGGCAGCAAGGCGTTCATTTCCGGTGCCGGCGCGACCGATGTGCTGGTGGTCATGGCGAGAGTTGAACAGGACGGCAAGAGCTTGCCCGGTTCGAAGGGCATCTCGGCCTTCGTCGTCGACGCGCACGCGAACGGCGTCAGCTACGGCAAGCGGGAAGCCAAAATGGGGTGGAACAGCCAGCCCACGGCGGCGATCCATTTCGATGGCGTCGAGGTTCGTGAAGCGGACCGCCTGGGCAAAGAGGGCGACGGCTTCGGCATTGCCATGCGCGGGCTCGACGGTGGCCGGATCAACATCGCCAGTTGCTCGCTTGGCGCGGCGCAGGCTGCGCTGGACGACGCGCTGCGCTACAGCCGCGAACGCAAGCAGTTCGGTGCGGCTATTGCGGAGTTTCAGAACACCCAGTTCCGTCTGGCCGATATGGCAACCCAATTGACGGCCTCGCGTGTCATGGTGCATCTGGCCGCGTCGCGCTTGGACGAAAAGCATCCTGAAGCGACAGCCTTCTGCGCCATGGCCAAGCGCTTCGCGACTGACGCCTGCTTCGATGTGTGCAACGCTGCGCTGCAGATTCATGGTGGCTACGGGTATCTGCAGGAGTTCCCGCTGGAACGCCGGGTGCGCGATGTACGCGTGCATCAGATTCTGGAAGGGACAAACGAAGTCATGCGCGTGATCATTGCGCGTCGACTGTTGATCAACGACACAAGTGAGGTATTCCGATGACCGCCAGCCCCACGCCGATGCTCGGTCTGGAACTGCGTGACCATGTCGCAATCGTGACAATCAAGAACCCGCCGGCCAACACCTGGACCCAGGAGAGCCTGCAAGGGCTCGTGCAGTTGATCGATCGCATTGAAGAAGACCGTGAGGTCTATGCACTGGTCATCACCGGGCAAGGTGAGAAGTTTTTCTCTGCGGGCGCTGACCTGAAAATGTTCGCCGACGGAGACAAGGCCGTCGCATCAGCATTGTCGATTGCATTCGGCCGCGCCTTTGAGCGCCTGTCGGCGTTTCGCGGCGTGTCGATCGCGGCAATCAACGGTTTCGCAATGGGTGGCGGTCTGGAGTGCGCGCTGGCGTGTGACCTGCGCATCGCCGAGCAGCAGTCGCAGATGGCGTTGCCTGAAGCAACGGTGGGGCTGCTGCCCTGTGGTGGCGGAACGCAGAACCTCGCCTGGATGGTTGGCGAAGGTTGGGCGAAGCGCATGATTCTGTGTGGTGAACGTGTCGATGCGGAGACGGCGCTGCGCATCGGGCTGGTCGAAGAAGTTGTCGAACAGGGGCAAGCCCTCGGCCGTGCGCTTGAACTGGCCGCCAAGGTGGCCAATCAATCGCCGACATCGGTTGCTGCATGCAAGCGGCTTATTCAGACAGGTCGTCACGGCAACATCGCGCAGGCCTACTCGCGCGAGCGCGAGGCCTTTGTCGAATTGTTCGACAGCGCAGATACGACAGAAGGCGTTCAGGCATTCCTGGGCAAGCGCAAGCCTGTGTGGACAAACAGCTGATGCAAGTGCACGCATTGAATGCGCCGGACGCTGCGGTTCGGCTGGAAGAATGGCAGGCGGGCTCGCACAAGATTGCGGTAGCGATTCTCAACAACGAGAAGACCTTGAACGCGCTGTCGCTGCCAATGGTCGACATCCTTGCACCACAGTTGACCCGTTGGGCCACAGATCCTGAAGTGGCCATGCTGTGGTTAGGTGGTGCAGGCGATCGCGCACTGGCCGCGGGCGGTGACATCCAGGCGCTGTATGCAGCCATCCAGCGCAATCATGCGGCGGGCAGTCAGGTAGACGACTACGCGGAACGCTTCTTCGAAGCTGAATACCGCCTCGACTATCAACTGCACACCTTCCCGAAGCCGGTGTTGGGCTGGGGACACGGCGTGGTGATGGGCGGCGGGCTTGGCCTGCTCTCAGCAGCCAGCCATCGGGTTGTTACCGAGCGTGCGCGAATCGCCATGCCGGAAGTCACCATTGGGCTGTTTCCCGATGCCGGAGCCACCTGGTTGCTGCGCAACGCAGATCCTGCCTGGGCCGCATGGCTGGGGTTGAGCGGCGCGCACATGAATCAGGCCGACGCGCATGCCTTGGGTCTGGGCCAGTACCCCATCCCGTCGAGCCTGCGCGAAACGATTCAGGAAGCATTGTGCGAGGTTTCGTGGAGCGCCGAGCCGGAAGCGAACGCAGCGCGGCTGGATACGCTGCTGCGTCGGCACGTCGTACTGCCTGATCCTGCCGGCAGCGCATTGGTCAAACACCACGCGGCGCTCAACGCTGCGCTATTGCCGCTGCCAACCACTGCGGCAGAAGCATTGCAGCGTCTTGCACAGCTGCCACAGGACGACGAATACCTGGCGAAAGGCGTCGCTGCTGCGGCACATGGCAGCCCAACCACCGTAGCGCTTGTGCTCGAGCAATTGCGCCGCGCGGCAACCTTGAGCCTTGCCGATTGTTTCCGGCTCGAACTCGTTGTGGCGGTGCATTGCGCCCGCAACAAGGAATTCATGGAAGGTGTGCGCGCCTTGCTGATCGACAAGGACAACGCGCCAAAGTGGACGTATCCCGAGGCTGCGGCGCTTCCGCCTGCTTGGGTTGCGTCGTACTTTGTGCCGCCCTGGCCGCAGCATCCTCTGCAGGATCTGTAGCGACTCGTCGCGGCGCGACCGCGGCGGGGTCTTCACTGTTGTTTCGCAGCATTTTGTTTCGCGGCATTTTCTTTAGCTGCATTTTCAGCCTTTGCACCTTTTTCAGGATGGGAGAACGTTGATGCGTATCGGCTTCATTGGTCTGGGAAACATGGGCGCGCCCATGGCGTTGAATCTGCTCGGTGCGGGCCATAAAGTGGCGGCGTTCGATCTGGTAGCGGAAGTGCTTGCGCGACTTGCTGCGGCCGGTGCCAGCACCGGCGTGTCGCCACGCGAGGTCGTGCAGAACGCAGATGTCGTCGTGTCGATGTTGCCTGCCAGTGCGCACGTGGAGCAGCTGTACCTGACTCCGGATGCCAGCGATCAGTGTCTGCTCGATGTGATCGCCACCAGTACGCTCGTGATCGACAGCAGTACGATTGCGCCAGCCAGCGCACGCAAAGTGGCAGACGGTGCGCGCACGCGTGGCATCGCGATGATTGATGCACCTGTCTCCGGCGGCGTGGGTGGCGCGGAAAAGGGCACGCTGACGTTTATGGTGGGGGGCGAGGCTGAGCATCTCGAGCGCGCGCGTCCAGTGCTCGAGATCATGGGCTCGAACATCTTTCACGCAGGCGCAAGTGGCGCCGGTCAGGTGGCGAAGATCTGCAACAACATGTTGCTGGCTATCCACATGAGCGGCACCGCTGAAGCACTCGCACTGGGTGTGGCCAATGGCCTCGACCCGAAGGCGTTGTCCGAGATCATGCGGCGTTCGTCGGGTGGCAACTGGTCGCTCGAG
>CAMAVY010000013.1 GCA_945861675.1 Klebsiella pneumoniae
TGCCTACTTGGTCGTCAGGAACACTCTCAACGCCGTTGAGAGTTTCGGCGGTGTGAGCAGCGCCTGTTCGAACAATGCGTCATGGTGGCCCACAACACGCGCCCGCCAAGTCCCCTGCACCGCAATGAGCCCGTCCCCGTCTCAAGCGCCAACAGATCAGTCGCCATTCCCCTTCGTCGGTAACACCGAGCCGCCTGCTTCCCGCGCTGCCTTCTCCGCTCGCTGCCGTTCAATCCGCTCCGCAAGCTCTCGCACTGCCTCCGCCTTGGCGGCGCGCGTGCCCCAGGGGGCGCGTGCGCTTGCCGCTGGTAGAAATGCCGCTGGCATCGGTGCCGCCTGCTCTGCGGCACGGCGCGAGGCCGCAATCCGCTCCATCTCTGCCTGACGCGCACGGAAGGCGGCAAGCTCGTCGCGGTAACGCATCGGGTCAGGAAGCATGGGCTGACCGGATTCTTCCCACATCGAGCGTGCGAGCGGCAGCGCATCGACGCTGAGCAACTCGAACAGCAATGGCAGGTTCTGCGCAACAAGCACTGGCTGCCAGTCGCCATCGCCGTCGCGCATCGCGATCGCGTGGTTCCACTGGTAGCGACCCGTTTCAACGCGCATGAACAGCTTGCGGTTATAGGCGTAGTCGCGGGCGACCTCGTTGCGTGACAGCAGCGCGCTGACGTGATTGCGCAGGTGTCGACGTTGCGGCGCAACCGCAGGCGGCAAACAACCAATCGCCTCCTCCAGGTAGGCCGCGGAAAACCCCTCGCGCATCTCCCGCCCGACAACGCCAAGCCCCCCTGGCTGCAGCAGCCACATGCACTGCAACAGCAGGTACTCGCTCTTGGAACGATCGATGCGTACCAGCCGGCCATCGATTGCGAAGTCCAGCCGCGCTGGCGCCACGCGGTCGTATACCGCCGCAAACGGGCCTTGCGCGTATGGCTCGTCGCAACGCGCGCGCTGCAACGCATGGTGGATGGCCTGCCGCCGCAGCACATCGCGCGCTTCGATGTCCGCGCCACGATGCACGAGTGCATCGACCAGCGGCAGGTTACCCATCGCGGCGGCATTCATCAGCGGCGTTGTGCCCATCGGCGTGCGGTGGTCGATGCCGTACTGATCGCAACGCTGCAGCACGTCCTTGAAGTTGTGTTTACCGAAGTCCGTGAAGTACTTCGCGGCCGTGCCCGCGTTGCCTGCATGTCGCCGCACAGCGGTGGTCGGTGCGCGCGCGAGCTGCATTTCCAGTTCCGTCACGTAGTTCGCAGCGCAGAACTCGCGCAACTGCTCCACGGGTTTATTGCCCGGCAGTTTTTCTACAAAGACCCGGCGCAGCAGGTCGCGCAGGCGCCGTTCGTCGAATACCGGCCAGGGCACCTTCGTTTCGCGCAGGACCGTGGTGCGAATGGCGGCCGCTTGTTCCAGGTTGCCCTGCTGTTCAAGGCGATGCGCTTCACGTTGCCACTCGTCGCGCGTGGAGCGCTGCAGCACAACCGTGGACGATGCTGTCGCGTCGGCGCGAATTGCCAACAGGTTCAGCAGAGCGTGCTCCGCCTTGCCTTCAACGAGAATCACGTTCAGGCGCGCCCGCGTGATCGCCACATACAGTGCGTTGACATAGAACTTGAAGATCTCGGACGACTTGTCGGTCTTGTCGGCGCCGCGCCGCCATGCAAGTTCGCCCGCATCGCGAACATCAGCCGGCGTGACCCCTGCTGCGATCTCGCGGTATGCGGCTGCCTCGCCGGTCACGAAGCGATAGAGCACCACGGTGTCGTACTCAAGGCCCTTGGCCTCCTGCGCCGAGAACACCAGCGGCGTTGCGAACACCTTGCGCGCCTCTGCCTTGTCGTCATCGCGAAGCACGAGTACTGCGACGTTCACCGAGGCGCGGGTGCGTTCATTCAACTGCCGAAGTTCTGCGGGGTCGTCGGTCACCAGCGCGACGCTGCCGGTGTCGTCACCAACCGCCTGCACCAGGTAGTTGCTTTCCTGGTCAATCGATCCGAAACGCCGCTGCTTGATGCGCAACAGCGCGTTGGCGATACGCGTGGGTTCCGTGCCGCTGCGATAGTTCGCATGCAACAGCGAGATCGCGACGTCACGCGTGCCGGTGCGAAGTTCGGCCGTGGCATGCCGGCCCTGCAGCAGCGCTTTCAACCGGCTCCAGGCGAAGAAGTTCGGGTGCACTACCTGGTTCGAGTCGCCGCACAGCAGGTAGGCGTCCGGTTGGCGCAATGCACGCAGCAGCAACGCCACCTGCGCCGCGGTGAAGTCCTGCACCTCGTCAATCACCATGAAGTCGTACGTCGGTTGCACACGCTCGCTGTACGCCTGGGTCAGCAGACCCACGTCGTACAGCGACGCATCAGTCAGCCAGCGGCGATAGCGCTCGAACAGATCGTAGAGCTGCTCGCGGCGTGTCTCGAGAAAGATCGACTGCCGCACGCCCAAGCGCAGGTAATCCGCCCGCGACAGCACGCCGTCCGGGTTTGCCAGCAGCACGCCGCGAATTTCCTCGAACGCCTGATGTGCATCCACATCACGGAAGTTCTGCCGCTGACGCGCGTACCAGCCCGCAAAGTCCTGCCAGCTGGCCTCGCGACCGGGTGGGACATGGATGGACTCAAGGAATTCGCGCATCGACAGGAACACTGCGTTCTGCGCGTCATCGTCGAAATGCGCGAAGTACTGATCGCGAGCAGTACGCGCCAGATACGGCGAGCGCGTGACATACAGCACGTCGCCCGGCATGCGTTTGAGACGCTCAAGCGCAAGCGCTGTCTTGCCGCTGCCGGCGCTGCCGACCACGACCAGCGGCGGCGGCGCCGCAAACACCGCAGCCTGCGCATCGTCGAACGACAACGGCTTGTCGAGCATGAATACCCGGGCGTCCGTCGCGTGCAGGAAGCGCGCTGCGGTGGCTGTTTCAATGACCTCGGTGGGCGTGACCTCGGGGATACGTGCTTCGTCTATATGGGCACCGCGCAGGAACCGCGACCCCGCGTAGTCATGCTTGCGGATGATCTCCAGCGCCACCGCACAGGTCTCGCCGCCGCGGCGGACGAAGGTGAGTACGACACGGTCTGCAATGTCCAGTCGCGCGCGATAGAACTCACCATGGGTCACGTTCGCCAGTTTGCGCACGTCGGCGCTGCGGAAGTCGTCGCGGGCGATCGCGGCGGCAAATTTTGCGTAGGTCGTGCGCACCGCGCGCGTATCAAGGTCGGCGTATTCGAGTAGGCGCATGGGGTGCAGTGTGGGTAGTCAAGTTGTCAGCGATGGGCAAGGCTACCGATTTCGAGATCCAGATGCAGGTGTTCTACCAGCTGAATACACCCGACCGCGACTGCACCACGCGTGAGTGTTCGAGCACCTGCAGGCGGGCGATTCGTTAGCAGTTTTCCTCGATGACTTTCCGACCGTCACTCACGACACTGCGGTAGCCGTGCTCAAGGAAGCGTACGGCGCGGTCGTGGCGACGGTTCGCAGCCACAGCGCATTTGATACGCGAAAGGAACATTGACCTGATGGGACACACACCGGCATATCTCCGCACCCAGGTCACCCCGTCAGCCATTCCTGCCCAGGCATGATGCGCTGCATGAACTGATCAAACATGGGCACCGTAAACGCGGTATCCCCGTGATTCGGGCTCCAAACCATGCTCTTGGTAATCAGCGAGCTTCTTGTAGGTGCGAGTGATGTCACCGCAGACTTGACGCAGGCTGCGATGTCTTCCGATCGGCGCGGTCCGGGGCCGAGCTCCGCCATTGCGCGCAGGTACTTTTTCTCCTTGGGCGTCAGCCGATCAAAGCGAACACGAAAGAAGCTCTCGTCCAACGCGGCAATCGCGACCACCGAGGACTTCCTGACGTCGTCGATCGTGATCGGTGACGCCCCTGGCCCCTTCCCAGGTGAAGACGCTGTGGCGCCTTCCCAGGTAGAGAAACCCCACTGTTGCAGGAAATAGGCATAGCCCTCGGTGACACGAATCAACTCGGCCAACGCATCGTCGTTGATCGTTACGCCTTCATCTGCAAGCGGTTTGCGAATTGCCTGTTCCGCCCCTTCCATTGCCAGCGGTCCGATCTCCGGAAAATTGAACAGGCGTTCCGCGTACGACTTTGCATTGCCCATGCGGCCACGCAATTGCGGCAGTCCAGCGCCAACCAGCACCACCGGCAGCTGCCGCTGTTCCGTTCGATGCACCGCAGTGATCAACGCAGCCAGTTGCGCCTCCTCGACGTACTGAAGTTCGTCGACAAAGATCGCCAACGCTGTGCCCGCTGCTTTTGCCGCGAGTCCAACCTGCTCGAACAAAGCCTGAAGGTCGTGCTCAAGGTCGCCGTTGTCGGCCAGCCCGGGTTCCGCGTCGTAGTCGAAACCCACTTCGATGTCGTTGTAGGTGACCTTCAATTTGCTCGCGAAGCCCGCCAACGCGCGCAGACCCCGAACGGCGTACGCCTTGGCTGCATTGATCTGGCTCAAGCGCAGCAGTGCCTGCCGCAATTGCGGCGCAGGCAGCGCAGGCAGCGACCGACCTTCAGGCGCTTCAATGCGCACGGTATGGATGCCGGACGACTCTGCTTCATTGCGAACTCGATCCAGAAGCACCGTCTTGCCGACGCCGCGCAGCCCAACAAGCATTGCGCTCTTCGCAGGCCGGCCAATCCGCGCACGCGCCAGCGCCACGTTCAGCGCGGCGCGAAGTTCGTCGCGTCCGGCCAGCTCGGGTGGTGGCATACCGGCGCCGGGGGCGAACGGGTTGCGAATGGAGTCCATGGACCAATCAAATAAAAGGAAGAGTCCGGAATTTACCGAAGTGGGATAACTTGCCAAACATCCGAATAAATCGCTGAAGCGACGCTGACTGCGCGCACCCACTCACGCGCCGCCCACAGCCAGCACAGCTGACTCGCGAGCTGGGCGATGCCCCGCCTGGCAGTAAAGGACCAGTTGAACACCGGTTCCGGACAGTAAAGACCTCTTTAATACCGGGCACCTCTGCTAAAGCTGGCTTTACCACGGGCCGAGTTACGGGGGTCTACACCACCTCAACCACCCTGGCCGAACCAGTCCGCGCCTTCGTGCCACACCCGCTCCCACCGACGGAACCGGAACCGATCCTGGCGATGGACGCCCTCGCCGATCTGAACCAGCAAGCGGAGTTCGCACTGTCCCGACTTTCCGCCGTGTCCGGCCTGGTGCGGTCGGCGGACTGGCTCTCATACGGCGCGATCCGCAAAGAGGCCCTGCTCACCTCGCAGATCGAAGGCACGCAGGCCACGCTGACCGGGTCACGCTGACCGGGTCACGCTGACCGACCTGTTCGATGAGGAAGCCGGGGCCGCCATCAGCAACAGCGCCGACGTGCAGGAAGTCACCAACTATCTGCGCGCCTTCCGGCTGGTGCAGCGCAATCTGCGCGATGCCAATGGACTGCCCATCAGCGTGCGCCTGCTGTGCGTAGCCCATCAGTTGCTGATGGACGGCGTGCGCGGTGCGGCTAAGAACCCCGCCGAACTGCGGCGCACGCAGAACTGGATAGGTGGCACCCGCCCGGGCAACGCCGCCTTCGTGCCGCCGCCCGCAAATCTGGTGGTCGGCCTGCTGAGCGATCTTGAGAAGTTCATTCACAACGAGCCCGACCACCAGAAACCCGATGCGCTGCCGCCGCTGGTTCGCATAGCGCTCGCGCACGCGCAGTTCGACACCATTCACCCTTTCCTGGACGGCAATGGCCGCATCGGGCGTCCGCTGATCGCCGCCTTGCTCGAACACTGGCGTTTGTTGCCCGAGCCATTGATGTATCTCAGTGGCTACCTGAAGCAGCATCAGTCCGAGTACTACCGGCGGCTGTCGATCATCCGCACAGATGGCGACTGGGAATCCTGGGTCGCGTTTTTCCTTGAAGGCGTGGCGGTGGCCGCGGCCCATGCGGAACGCAGCGTCATGGACATTGCCACGCTCACTGCGGCAGACCGGCGTCGTTTGCTTGCATCACCCAAGGCCGGGCCTGCGAGCTATCGACTGTTCGAAATGTTGCCGCTCATGCCGCGCTTCAACATCGAGCGCGTGCGGCAGCGGCTGGACACCAGTTTTCCAACGGCGAGTGCCGCGGTTGAAGTGCTGCGGGAGTTGGGCATCGTGATTGAGCTGACCGGACAGAAGAAGAATCGGAGTTACAGCTATCAGGCGTATGTGGAGTTGTTGGTGCGGTGAGGGTGCGGGGCGAAGCGCGATCGAGTGTTTCGCCTCCTGCCGGCGGACTCACATGTGAACCATTGCTTCGAGAAAATTCTGTGTGGGCGTGAGTACGAAGGTCTACAGCGACCCGGGCGACCCGCTTGGACTAGAAGTTCTCCGGAATACATTGATCGAATCGACTCGCTCTCAGCAGGCAGACATCCAGAGCTGTTAACAATTTTCGCTCAGCGGTGCCACGACGTTCTTTCAGTCGGCCGATGAGCACCTGCATCCTCTGTGAGCGCTGAAAGGCTATCGCGGCAGTTCAGCCTTTTCCTACGCAATTCATGGCGGATGTCTCAACTGCACAGAACCCCACGTGTGCATGAATGGAGATCCACACCACTAGAGGATGCAGATATGCGAGAACTTCTTAAAGCTGAGATCGAACAAGTTGGAGGTGGAATCGAATACGGCGGGGTCGTCGGCGGAGCTATCGGCGCAGGCATCGGCGAGAGATTCGGACCGCGCATAGGCATCGTGCTTGGAGCTGGCATTGGCTCCGCGTTTGGACCAGGTGGCACTGTCGTTGGGGCTGGCATTGGACTTGGTCTTGGCAGGTCCTACGGTGGCATCGTTGGCGGTGCAGTCGGCGCAATCGCAGGTGGAGCGGTCGACGACAACTGCTGATATTGATAAAACGCTTCTGCGTTTGGCGGCAAGGCAATCCTGGAGATCACTGACGTGCACACCTACGCCAAGGTCAATCGACAGTCCCTGCAGATCACCCTTGCCGCGTTCTGCCTGGTCGCGGCGATCTCGTTTCGCTTCCTTGCGCTTCCGGAGTTCATCGAAAGATTCCTGATTGCACCGCTGATCACCGGGCTGCTTGTCGGCGCCTTGCACGACTATCTGAATGCGTCGCAGCCCTCGGCGAAGCGCTACACGGAAGAGGAAGTCACCACTGTTTCGGGCCTCTTCGCGCTTCTTTTCCCATTATCCCTGGGACTGGCGGCAATCTGCATCGTGCTCGCAACAGAGCGATATCAAGGATTGAGCTGGGTCGGGCCGTTCTTCGGCGTAGCGCTGGGAATTCAGATCGCGAACCTCTTTCACGATCGGCACGTGAAGTAGTTGTCCGAACGAAAGCGTACGCCGCGCATATTCAACCTTCCGCAACCGAGATCCACACTCGCCGCGACGGGATGCTTGCGTGCCGCGCGCCAGTCAGTTGGGAGGCGGCGGCTGGTAACTGTCGGGCAGCACCGTTGGCAACTCGCAGACCTTCGTCTCCCGACGATCGCACAATAGAAGTGCCCGATACTCCCAATCAAGAAGCATGAATGCGTACGACTGAAACAGCATTCTCCAGTGCTCGCGCGTTAGCAAAGCGTCGGATCTTTCGAATGCGCTGAGAGCATCTACCAGGAGGCCTTCGTCTTGAAAATAGGAGCCGAGCAATAACGCGTCGCCCCCACTCGCCTGGGCCAGCCAATCTGAAGACTTGCTCACACATTCACTCGTAGCAGCGTCGAGCACGTCGACCATCTGTGGTCCTTGCGAATAGGAGTGCGCGTCACGCGTCAGAGTCAGCATAACTTCGTGCTTGCCCGGCGCGAGCCGATCTATCAGCAGGCGCACTTGCGTTGCGTTTGTCGCGGGCACCGTCCACTCCCGCTGATCGACCTTCAATGTGTACACACCGTCGCGCGAAATACTCATCCATCGGAACTCGGCGGGTCCGGCTCGAAAAAGCAACCTGTAGCCCAAGGGGACTTCCTGATACAGCGGTCCAAAATTGCCAGGACCGTCCCGCCGCATCGCGTAACGCATTCCATTGATAGCCTTCTGCGCAACCCAAGCATCATCTCGACGACTTGGCGGCTGCACGGGCTGCGGCATCAACCCGGCACGGGTTTGCGCTGTGCACGTGAGCGGCGTCTCCACCCGTTGCACAGCGACTGCCGGCGAAGAATCTGTCACCGCGGAACGTGACTCAGCCGATCCGGCCCGAGACGCGCAGCCAGAACCGATCAACAGCAGAACTGCCATAAGCGAGAACCGCGCACCGCGCATACATCACACCCTCAACCCTGCCGCCAATGTCGACGACAGCGGCGTTCACCGCAAGCGCGCATCAGCGAACCTAGTCCGCCGTCGCACCATCACCATCGCCACCAACCCCGCCATCATCAACGCAACGCTCTGCGGCTCCGGCACATCGCCATTGCGCACCCCCACGGCGAACAGCGGCGGACGTTTGCTGACATACGTCTGGAAGCCGCCCGTCGATGCCGTGTAAAGAAACCACGCAGAGTCGCGATCCGGCGCGTACTCGGTACCGAACCAGTGCGGGCCAGCCTGCACGTTGGTGAACAGCGCCAGATTCTCAGCATTCGACCCCATGAAGAAGTCCTGACCTCGCGTTGCTCCCCAGTTGTTGTAGAGCATGTGGCACATCGCACTTTCAACGCAGTCAAACGCAGGCCCGCACGGGCCGCTGCCATCCGCGTTCAATGCACTGTTCAATGCAGTGTTCAATGCAGTGGGCAAACGCCAGTCATCAAAGCCGCCGTACACAAGCCCGCTGGCCCAGCTGTTCGCGGTGTCCCAGTCCATCGCGCCATCAGCATGGAAGCCGCTGGTCTTCGCGTAGTTCCAGTCGGCCAACCATGTGATGTTCAGCGTGGTGTCGTAGATCAGGCCATTGCCGCGATCGATCAATGCGGCGTGCGCGGCTGTCCCGCCGAGCAGCAGCACGATCGCTGCAACTGTCGCGCGACGTGTCTACATATCAATGACCATATCGAAGTCCCGCTGAATGCTGATGGTTGCTCTTGAGACCCGGAGCGGCTGAATGCGCGCGCAGCGTCGCCCACGTCGTGCTGGGGCGTCTGTCCTCTCACAACAGGACAAATGTCGTCCTGGTTGACATCTGCCGGCCGCGCGTCCGCAATCGCGGTCACAGCCGCCGCACACCTTCCACCAGGAGCCGTCCGCAATGGTTCAACCCGCAGTCCTCGAGCGCCGCGACGCGATAGCAAAAGCGCCCATGCTGGCGCGCATCGCAGCAATGAAAGACACATTGCGCGCGGCCGGCGACGAAGCGCAGCAGCTGCGTCACCTGCCCGCCTGGGCATCCAAGGAGATGGCCGCGCAGGGGCTGTATCGCTACGCGTTGCCGCTCGAACTCGGTGGCGAGAACCTGCGCGCCCGCGAGCAGATCGAGATCATCGAAGCCGTCGCCGCCATCGATGGCTCGGTGGGCTGGTGTACGCAGATCTCCTCGGAGATCAACGCGCTGGTCATCCGGCGCATGGAGCCCGCACTTGCACACAAGATCTTCGACGACTGGGATGCACTCGTGTGCTCTGGCCATGGCCCAGCAAACGGCCCAGGTCCCGGACGCAAGGCGCGCAGGGACGGCGCGGGCTGGCGCATCAACTATCAAGGCTCCTTCGCCAGTGGTTGCCACAACGCGAACTGGAACTACCTGATGGGCGCAATGACCGTTGACGAGGCCACCGGCCAGCCGGCACACGCATCGTTCATGTTTCCGCGCGGCGAGTTCGACATCATTGATACCTGGGACACAGCTGGTATGCGCGGGTCAGGCAGCCACGACGTGCGCATGACCGATCGCTACGTGCCGCCGGAATACCTGCTGCCGTTTCGCTCGTTGGCGCCCTGTGAGATCTGGGAAAACCCAACCTACCGCAACCCCACGCATGCGATCTACAACAAGGCCGCAGTGGCGCTGGGCGTGTGTCGCGGCGCCATCGATTCATTCATCGAACTCGCGCAAACGAAAACACCCTGGGGTTCCGGTTCGATGCTCAAGGACCAGGCGCAGGTGCAGTACCGCATCGGTGAGGCGCAAGCCACGTTGCTGGCCGCGCGCACCTTTGTGCTGGACACGCAGGATAAGTTGGAAGCACATCTCGGCCCGCTACCCACAAATGGCGGACGGCTTGCACCTGAGTGGCAGTATTTCTGGCCCGCGTTGCTGGCATGCGCACATGCAGCGCAGTCATGCAGAAAGGTCGTGGACATGATCAACAACACAGCCGGCACCACCGGCAGCCGCATGGACAGCCCGCTCGAGCGGCAACTGCGCGATGCCCACCAGGCTGCGAACCACGCGCTGATCTCGTATCGGCACTATGAAGATCTGGGCAAGACGTTCGTGGGTTACGAACCACCAGCGGGATACATGGAGCTATCACGGGCGTGATGTGCTTGCAGGCGAATAGCCTGCAAGGCGCTTCAGTGCGCGGGCCAGTCCGCGAACTTCGCCAACGGATCCACACTCGCGTCCGTATGCCACTCGTACTCAACGCCACTCGCAATCGCCTCGGCGCGCGGATTGCCGAACAGCCTGGCAATCACGGCCAGCGCAATGTCGGTGCCAGCAGACACGCCGGAGCGGGTCACGAACTTGCCGTCTTCCACCCAGCGTGCGGCGAACACCCACTGCACGCCTGGGTCCTGCTTCGCGGCAAGTGAGAGGAAGCGCTTGTTGGACGTTGCCCAGCGCCCATTGAGCACGCCATCCCGCGCAAGCAGCGCAGGCCCTGTGCACACTGCTGTCGTGAGCTCACTGCGTTGATCCTGCGCGCGCAGATAGTTGATCAGCGCTGCGTTCTCCAATTCAGACCGCGTGCCCACACCACCCGGCACCATCACAATGTCCAGCGGCGGCGCATCAGCAAAGCCGTATTGCGCAACCGTTGCCACGCCCTGACCGGACATCAACGGGCCGTACACGTCCAGCACCTCGAAGCCGGGATACAACACGATGCCAACGGTCTTGCGCGCTGGCGCCATCAACGTCCGCGTCTCCGTCGGGTCCGAACCAAGGCCCAAGTGCGCGCGCCATGCTGTAGTCATGCGTCAACGATGCACCAAACATGGCCACCATGTGTTCGATTGACGCGAACAACTCCGGCGTGCCAATCATCGCGTAGCCCACCACCAGCTCTGCTGCGGTCGGGTAACGGCGCAACAATGGCGCCTGATCAAGCAGCGCAGAGGCATGCGCCTGCGCGTAAGCGGCCCGCACCGTCGCGTGATCCGCACCACCCGTTGCGCTGAGGTCGTAGCCGGGGTTGCGCAGCACTGCCGCAACAACCGCCATTTCAGCTGCGTCCAGCAAGCCGTTGCCGCTGGCCGAATGGCCTGTGCCCGCATTGCCATCCGTCGTTGCGACATCGAAGTTCACGCCGCGCAGTGTTGCATCCACGTCGAAACGGATGGGCGCGCCAGCATCTGCCGCGGCAGATGCCGCGGCAAATGCCGCAACCAGCAGATCATCCGCTTGGACAGCATGCCCATACGTCGAGGCAAGACAGGTTGCAGTGAGAAGTGCTACCGCGGCTTTTCCATGCATCGCCGCGAGCAACAGACGAACTGGAGACACGTGACATTCTTCTACCTGATGTAGGAAACACGGGGCCGCTGTGTGCTCTGCTTACGCAGTGCCGCAGCACATCAGCGCGGGATACCTTAGCCGCGATGGTGCATCGTGCCGCTGCGGCAAATTGCCGCAGGTCGGGCATCGTCTCCAATCGCCGGCGTCGGCGCCGGCCCGCACCTGTCAGGACTGAAGACGCGCCACGTCGTCGTACGTGTAACCCAACAACTGCGAGCCGGGTGCACGCGCATTGAAGGTCCAGTACTGACGGATTTCTGCAATCAGGCCACCGTCGAAGCGATACCACTCGGCGCCGCGCACTGCGAATGCACTGTTCGACGCAGCATCGTGCCCGGTCATCGTCCACTCAATCGCTGCGCGGTCACCATTTGCCAGCACGGCATCGACATGCCAGGCGGCGCCACCCCACTTCTCGCGCACGCGCACCCAGAACCGGCCGATCGCGTCGCGTCCGCGCACGGGCGGCACGTTGGTGTCGTAGATCGTTGCATCGGCCGTGAAGTGCGCGCCGATGGAAGCGCCGTCGCCGTGTGTGCACGCATCAAAGTAGGCGCGGATGCGTTGCTCAGGAGTCATCAGGTCATGGCCTCATCGGCTGCATGGTTGGTGCGCGCAGCAATCAGGGTTTGCACTGCGCGCCCTCCGCAAGCCTACCCAAGCTGATGCCGAGGACAATGCAACGCGCCGCGAACCTGCAACAGACTGCGCGTTCTACCCGCCCGGCACCCTCGGCCTCGGCGATAGCCCGACGGGTTCCGCTACCCAGCGCCCCGCGCCATTCCGCCCGCCATGCGTGACAGCGCCTCTGCCATCGCGTCTGCGATCACACGATCTTCCATCGGCGTATCGGCAATCGCACGCCGCATTGCATCGCCCCATTATTCCGCCGTCCGGTTGCCGATGGCCAGCGGAGAGTGGATCGACATCATGCAGCGGTCATGTTCGGCGAACCAATCGCGCGGGCCACCAAGCCAGGCATTCAGAAATCCCGCTAGCGACGTGCGCATCGGGGCCAGGTCTTGCGCATGCATGGCGCGCAACTCGACATAGGCCGGCTCGGTATCGACCAGATCGTAGAAGCGATCGACGATCGCGCGCACGGCCGCCGCGCCACCCACGCGCTGAAAAGGCGTCACGGGCTGTGTTGCTTCTGCGGTTGCCGACATGTGGTTCGCCTTGGTCCGAGCGCGGCACCAACCATCGTTGTCCAGAGTGGATCGCGTCCTTGATCTGGAACAACAACTGCGCACAACGCGACAAGACGTTCACGACGGCTGCTGCCAGCGCGTCAGGTTTCGCAGGCGCATGATTGCAACCGGGGCCGTGCGGCAAGGCCTTGTCTGCCGATTTCACGCAGCGCAGGAGAAGCACCATGAGCGACCCGTCGAGTGCGTCCGGCATCGACCTGCCACCGCCAATCCGTGACGAAGCCTGGCTGCAGGCACGACACATTGCGCAGCTTGCGGAAGTGCTCGATTGGCCTGCGGTGCTGGCGCAGGCATCGCCGTGGATTGAACAGGTGCGCGCGAATCCGCCGCCGTTCTGGGCCATGGAGTCGCTGCTGCGCGAATACCCGATCTCAAGTGCTGAGGGTTTGGCGCTGATGCGGCTGGCCGAAGCGTTGCTGCGCATTCCGGACACCGAGACCGCCATCGCGCTGGCCGCCGATCAACTTGGCGGCCTGTCGAACCTGGAACACACACACGACACTGCGCACGGCCTGCCCGCTACGCTCGTGGCCAGTGCACTTGCGCTTGCGCGGCGCTGGCTGCCACAGCCTTCCGAACCACATGCGGCTGAGCGAAGCAAAAATACGCACGAGGCACACCACGCACCGACACTGATCGAGCGCCTCGGCGCGCGCGCGGTCGTGGCCGCAAGCCTGCGGGCAGTGCAGTTGCTTGGACGGCAGTTCGTGTTGGGCCGCAATCTGAATGCTGCGTTGACACAAGCCGCGGCGCTGTCGGAAGCCGCGGAGCTCGCAGACGTAGACCTGCGCCACCGCATGCACGCGAAGCTTCGCTTCTCATTCGACATGCTTGGCGAGGGCGCACGCACCGCGGCCGACGCCAAACGCTATTTCCACGCCTACGAAGCGGCACTACACACGCTGGCGGCGCGCGCGAAGCAGAAGGATCCAAGCCACAGCAGTCCGCGCGAGAACGATGGCATCTCGATCAAACTGTCTGCCCTTCATCCGCGCTTCGAGGCGTTGCAGTGGGCGCGCATCGAACACGACCTGCTGGCACGGCTGCGCACGCTGGTCGACATCGCAGCGGCGGGCAATCTGAATCTCACCATCGATGCCGAAGAGAGCGATCGGCTCGAACTCACGCTGCGCGTGTTCGACACGCTCGCACGCCACGTGCGCATAACCCACGCCAGCTGGTCAGGCTTTGGCCTCGCCGTGCAGGCGTACCAGACGCGTGCACAGGAGACAGTGGATAAAGTTGTCAGCATCGCGCGCATGCACGGGCTGCGGTTTATGGTGCGGCTGGTCAAGGGCGCCTACTGGGACAGCGAGATCAAGCGCGCACAGGAGCTCGGGCTGACCGGATATCCGGTGTTCACGCGCAAAGAGCACACCGATGCGTCATATCTGGCCTGTGCTGCGCGGCTGCTTGCAGCGCCGGAAATCGTGCCGCAGTTCGCCACCCACAATGCCGCGACCATCGCCGCCGTCATGCAGATGGCCGATGCAACAGGTTCGGCGTACGAGATGCAACGGCTGCATGGGATGGGCGAAGGCATCTATCGCGACGTGCTGGCCGTGCATCCCGCATTGCCGCTGCGCATCTACGCCCCTGTGGGCGAGCACCGCGACCTGCTCGCCTATCTCGTACGCCGGCTGTTGGAGAATGGCGCCAACAGTTCGTTCGTGAATCAGCTTACGAATCCTGCAATCGACGTCGCAGCGTTGCTGCGGTCGCCACTTCGCGCCACTTCCGTTTCTGGCGGCCGCACCGCTGCGTCCGGAATGGTGGCACCGCCGTGGCTGTTCGGCCGTGCCCGTGCGAACTCGTTGGGTATTGATCTCACCAGGGAAGCGGAACGCCTGCCCTTACTTCAGGCAATCGCGGCGGGCGTCTTTCCAGCGGTTCGCGAATCGCGGCTCGACCAAGTCGACGCGGCCATGCAACAACTGCAGCAAGCGTTTCCGCGTTGGAGTTCGACGCCAGTAGATGCACGGGCCGCTGTCCTTCGGCGCACGGCCGATGCGTTGCAGGCCCAGCTGCCACGCTTCGTCGCACTGCTCACACGTGAAGGGGGCAAGACACTTACCGATGGCGTGTCGGAGGTGCGCGAGGCCATCGACTTCTGCCGCTACTACGCACAGGAAGCGCAGCTGACGCTGACGCCGCGAGTGCTACCCGGACCCACAGGTGAACAGAATGAGCTACGCATGCATGGCCGCGGTGTCTTCGTGTGCATCTCGCCCTGGAACTTCCCGCTCGCCATCTTTGCTGGTCAGGTTGTTGCCGCGCTGGTCGCCGGCAACACGGTAGCTGCCAAGCCTGCAGAGCAGACGCCAGGGATTGCTCACGCCTTCGTCACACTATTGCACGAGCAGGGTGTGCCGAAAGACGCGCTTGTCATGTTGCATGGCGCCGGCGAAACCGTCGGCGCGGCACTTGTCGCGCATGCCGCATGTGCGGGCGTGTGCTTCACCGGCTCCACCAGCGTGGGCAAACACATTCAGCGCGCACTGGCCGCGAAGGACGGACCCATCGTGCCGCTGATCGCCGAGACCGGCGGCTTGAACGCAATGATCGTCGACTCCACCGCCTTGCCCGAGCAGGTCGTCGACGCCGTCGTGCAATCGGCCTTCCGCTCCGCAGGCCAGCGCTGCTCCGCACTGCGCCTGCTGTGCGTGCAGGACGACATAGCAGAGCCTTTGCTCACCATGTTGGCAGGCGCGCTAACGGAACTGCACACTGGCGATGCAGCGGACCCTGCAACAGATGTTGGCCCGGTGATCGACGCGGCCGCGCATGCATCGCTTACGCAGCAGATCGGCGCGCTGCAAACACAGGCACGACTGATTGCGCGCGCGCCGTTGGATGCGCGGTTCGCCGCCACACACATCGCCCCCGTGGCGTTCGAGATTGCGAATGTCAGTGCGCTACGGGAAGAAGTGTTCGGTCCGGTCCTGCACGTCGTGCGTTGGCGCGGCGATGTCGACGCACTCGTAGACGCAATCAATGCACTCGGCTATGGGCTGACCCTTGGCGTGCAGACGCGCATCGACCAGCGCGCACAACACATCGCGGCGCGTGCTCGCGTGGGCAACGTTTACATCAACCGCAACATCATTGGCGCTGTGGTCGGCTCGCAGCCCTTCGGTGGACAGGGCTTATCCGGCACGGGGCCGAAGGCCGGCGGCCCGCACTATCTGCCACGCTTCTGCACCGAACAGACACTGACCATCAACACCACGGCAGCGGGTGGCAACGCTTCGCTGCTGGCTGGCAGCGTGGATGTGCCGGTCGACATCACATGACACGTCTGCAGCGCGATGGCGCTGCGGGCGTGCGGACGCCTGTGAGGGTCAGCCAGGAATCCCTACGAACTGTGTGCTGCCGGTGAATATCGAATAGCCGCTTGGATCCATGAACTGCTCCATGCCATCGGGCGTCGAACCTGCGCGGAACTGCGCCCAGCCTTCTGCGGATTCGAAGTACAGCTCGGCCATGCCGGTGTAGTCCTCGATTGCAGGTTCAACACTGTGTGCGACCACGTAGCGAAACCCGCCGACTTGTCGCATCAGTTGCACGACGTTCGGCACATGCACACTCAGCCAATGAGCGAAGAACGCTGCATCGTCGGCACCTTGCTTCGTCTTGAGCAGGATCGTGGCCTTGAAGAACCCTGAACGGGAAAACGGAAACGCATCGTTCAGCGTGTTCGGCGTGATTGGCAAACGGCCGGCGTCGTCCATCACCACGTACTCGCGCACCATCCAAGGCATGTACGGCGCTGCCTTCTGCTGAAAGGTATCGACGGGCTGCGTGCCGTGCGCCGCAGCAGGTTTCGGCAGGTTCATCGGCCACCACAGCTGCGCCATGCCATCCCAGGGATGCTCGCCCTTGGCGTTCGCATCGAACAACGTGGTGATGTAGCGCGTTGCATGCGGCTTGGCCGCCAGGGCGGCGGCGCCCATCGCCTTGACGAGGCCGGGCATGTGATTCGCAAACCAGTTGGCAACGAGTTCCTCGCGGCTGACGCCGGAGCGACGGCGAATGAGCACGTTCATGCGGTAGCCGGGTGTGGGTGTCAGGTGCGTGGCTGTTGTCATAGCGGGAGTCCGTTGGGAGTTCGAGGTGCGCAACGTCGAGCGCGGCTCAGGATTCGGCCACGATGTAGTCAAGCCAACTGAGCAATGAACTCGTCATAGCTGCGATAGCCCAGCACTGGCGTGATGTACTCCTGCCATTTCGCATCGATACGCGCGGCCAGTTCGGCGCTTACACGCGCTTTGTGTGAGCCAACCTTGCCGTCGACCACCTTCGAGAAGCGCAGCGGCGTGCCGGGCAGATGTTCGGTGAACTGTGCCTCGTGTGCAGACATGAACTCGAACGTCGACTGTCGCGTGGCGATTTCGAGCGTGGCGTCGTCAACGGTAAGCCCCATGAAATTCGCAATACGCGCAACGTGGCCGCGCAGATCCTGCTGCATGTGCTCGTAGGCAAGCGTAAGCACCGGGGCGCGCTCGCGGGCGGCCCACCAGTCGAGCAGATGGCGCCAGTAGTTGTAGAGGTTCGGCCCGAACGGTGCGTTGCTGTCGGTGCGCTCCGCAAGTTGATCGGAGAACAGCCAGACCTCGGCAAAGTCTTCGAGCGAAAGCGCACTTGCGTCGATGACGCCGTTGGCCATGAAGCGATAGAACGACACCAGCGTGTCCTTGGGCTCGCGCACCACGTGGATGTAGCGCGCGCCCTTGTTCACGTTGGCGTATTCGAGGTGCGTCTTGAAGACGCGCGGCGCAAAAGGCTGTGGCACCCAGGCATCGGTGCCGAACATGTGCCCGCGTTCGATCCAGGGCGAAACGTGGCTGACTTCCTTGAAGCTCATGTCGCCCTTCGAACGCAAGCCGTGGCAGATCTGCTGTGTCCAGGTCGTGCCGGCTTTCGGGAAGGTGGCAATCACCACGTCGGCAGGCTGCAGCGGTTCGCGCATGCGCTCCATGCCGATGGCATCGAACGGCATACGCACCGAGATCTGGTACTCATCGCGCGTGCGGGCGGGCCCCATGCGCGGCGGAGGTGAATTTGTCACAGGTAGCTCCGGCGCCCGGTGCGCCTTACATGAATTGTTTGAACGATGGCCGATCGTTGCAGGGCGCCCAGCGAAAGTCGAGGGGATGGCCGGGGCGGTCGTGCCGTCTGTCCGTGTGTTGCTGCCGTGACGTGCGCAGACATGTGCGTCAGAGACACGTCACAAACTCGCCGAGTCGGTGCAGGTTTCGCGGCGATGGTGTGACGTGCGTGAAGCGCACCTGGCTTGTGCCGCTCAATCGGGCTGAGCAAGCTGCAGACGCATCCTGGAACAGGCGACAGCGCAGCCGGGATGACATCCAGACGGGAGCAAAGCAAACATGGCTGACCAGAAATCGACAACACAGCCGACCGCTCAACCCGCGGAGGCACTCGACGAAGCACAGCTTGATGAAGCACGCGGAGCCGGCGGCGACTGTCTGCTGGAGCTTGATGGCATCAAAGGCGAGAGCAGCGCTACCGCACCCGGCCCCAAGCAAAAGCCATGGCTGGCAGCCAATTTCCGCCCATAGACATCAAGCACAGATTGATCACAGCGAGCGAAAGCGCTCCGGACGCGTAAGCAGGGATTGCAGTGCAGTCAGTCGTTGCGGCGCGTCTCCAGCGCCGCACTGTGTCCAGCAATCCGCCCGAACACAATGGCATTCGCAATGGAATTGCCGCCAACAATGTAGCGATCGCCCAGCACGCCACC
Organism: Klebsiella pneumoniae; assembly: GCA_945861675.1. Lineage (GTDB taxonomy): Bacteria > Pseudomonadota > Gammaproteobacteria > Pseudomonadales > Azotimanducaceae > CAMAVY01. The sequence goes on from CAMAVY010000013.1 coordinate 18,587, forward strand.
TGTAGTCTCGCCTGCGGCGAACAGACCGCGAATCGGTTGATCACGTTCGTCGAGCGCTTGAGTACGTGCATCGATGCGCACGCCTGTGGAAGTCAGACAGATGATCGCGGGCTGCACTTCCACCGCATAGAGCGGTGCGGATACAACGGGCTTCACGTCCTTGCCAATCTTCAGCTACGCCTGCAGTTCGTCCTTCACCCAGTTCAACAGAATGATGCCGGCCGCGAATGCGTCGGCGAACTGTGGCGCGGGTTTCGCTTCGTTCATCGCCGCGTCGTCGAAGAGGGCGAAGCAGGTGTCACCCGTCTGTGCACGGACCACACCCGACATCACTGCGTACTCGGCCGTTTCCTTCACGAAGCGTCGGCCTTCGCGGTTCACGTAGACCAGCCAGCCTGGCACGAACACCTCAAGCACCTTGTGGAAGTTCGGCGTGCTCAGCAGCAGTCCGCGGTGTTCGCCGACGATGTCAGCGCCCACTTGTTGCGCCAGCGTGAGGCCGTCGCCCTTGCAGTTACGACTGCCGAGTACCACGCGGCATCGCCATGTGCGGTCGCCTCGGGATACCAGCGATGCAGCAGGTACAGGTTGGCCCCGAAGCCGCCAGTTGTCAGCCCCGATTCTCCAGCAAAAAGGGGCCGCGCATGCACGTCGGTGCCACCGGCGCGCACGCCAACAACGGGGGTGCGGTCAGTATCGAACCACAGCCGTTCGACACGGGTGTTCAAGGCAACGTCGATCGCACGGCGATGGACTTCGCGATCAAGCGCTGCCGCGATCGCCTCTGCCGCCATCACCGCGGCGGACATGCCGGCGCCACCACAGCCAACCACGATCACATCGACTTCGTTCTGTAACAGCATCGTCCCCCTGAGCCCTGCGACCAACGCGGCTAACGGCGTCGCGACGGCACTCCAGACGACGAAGGGATGGCCGACGCAACACGCGCAACCCTCATCTACTTCGCAACGAACTCCACATCGATGTCGAAGCTCACATCGTCACCTACTGCAGGCAGGTACTTCGTCAACTCGAACTCCGAACGCTTGACCACCAACGTGGCCGCAAAGCCGGCCTTGGTGCCCAACACGCCCATCGGCCCAAGCGCGCCATAGCCATTGAACACAACGTTCAGCGTGGCCGGTTTCGTGATGCCATTCAGCGTGAGGTCGCCCACGACCACGGCATTGCTCCCGGTGCGCGTGATCGAGCGCGACACGAACGTCGCAACCGGCGTGTTTCCCGCCCCCATGAAGTCGTTGGCGAACTCCTTGTTGGTTTTCTCGGTGCCCGTGTTCAGCGAGTTCACGTCAATGTTCACCGACAGCTGCGCCGCTTCTGGCTTAGCGGGGTTGTACACGTACGTCGCATCGAACTTGTCGAAGCGGAAACGGTACATGGACATGCCGAAGTGGCTGACTTTGCCAATAACCGACGCGTGCGACGGCTCGAGCACATAAGTGTTTGCAGGCATCTCGGCGGGGTCGGTCGACACCGCCAGCGCTGAGAATGGCGTGGCGGCGAGCGAACAGGCAAAGACCAGCGACGCAATCGTTGAACGGAATGTCATGGCAGCTCCCGGGAATTGTTCTCTTGACGCAGAAATGTTGGTTCGCTGCCGCACTCATGTGACACCCAGAGGGCCGCAGCGAGCGGCCGCCGCACACTACGCCAACATTCCAGCATGGCAAACAGACCCGTTTGCGAAATTCGTCAGCGTTGCCATGCAGGGCGAAGGCCGCCGGCGCGAATGCATGCCGCGTCCACGCGCGCTACTCGAACTACGCCTTCCGCGGTTTGCGCACGCGGCTCGTGCGTTTGCCAGTGGCACGCGGCTGCGACCGTGACTGCAAAGTCACCTGAATCAGGTCGTTCAGACCTACCGCATCCAGCACCAGCATGCCTTCGATCTGCAGCAGCATCTGCGCAGCCTGAACGGCGCGCAGCTGCTCGTGTTCGACCGTCAGCAGGCCACCGATCCAATCCAGGAAGCCCCGTGCAATGTGGCCCCCGACATCCTTATACGGAGGCTCGTCGCGCGCAGCGCGCGCCGAGATGTCCAGCCACAGGTGCATGTAGGGGCGCAGCGTCTTTCTGCCCAGGATCTTCCAGATCGTGGCCCGCAACTCATCGTACGGCTGTTGCGTTTTTGGCGTCGCACGGGCAAGTGCAACGGCGAGCCGCTGCGTGGCGTGCTCGAGCACGCTGGCAATCAACGCGGCCTTGTCGGTGAAGTAATACAGCAGCATACGATCACTGGTGTCTGCGGCGGCCGCAAGCGGACGCAAGCTGGACGCCTCGAGACCGTGTGCGAGCACATGGTCGGCCAGCCGATCCAGAATTTCCTGCCGTCGAGCTTCTGCGCTGACCACGGCTACACCAGGCGAAACGGGTCGCGAATCATAATTCGATGTGCACGACCAAAAGCTGGTTCGCCATCGTTCCCGCATGCCTTGTAGGCAATTGCACGCAGCCGCGCGCAACTACCAGGCATACGCCTCAGGCGCCGCCCCACATGGCGGAAAGATCTCATCAATCGCGCGCAGCACCTCCGCGTCCAGCCGAAGGTGCGGCACGTGCAGCACCGAGGTCAGTTGATCCACGCTCGCCGGGCCGATGATGGTTGCCGTGATGCCCGGCTGATGCAGCAGCCACGCAAGCGCCACCGCGCTGGGCGAGTGGCCGAGCGCGCTGCAGAGTTGCGCAAAGCGCTGCAGCTGATTGCTGAACCTCTTCGCGCCGGCAACCACGCCTTCCGATTGTCGGCGCCCGCCCGCGCCCGCTGCGGGCCCCGCCAGCAGACCACCTGCAAGTGGGCTCCAAGGAATGACGCCGAGCCCGTATTCGCGACATGCGGGCAGCACCTCCAGCTCTACGCGTCGCTCGATGAGGTTGTACAAGCTCTGCTCCGCAACCAAACCCAGCTGATGCCGCGCATGGGCTTTCTCGTTGGCGCGCGCGATCGCCCAGCCGGGAAAGTTGCTGGAGCCCACGTAGGTGATCTTGCCTTGCTGGATCAGGCGTTCCATGGCCTGCCAGATTTCATCCATCGGCGCGGACCGATCGATGTGATGCATCTGATACAAGTCGATGTGTTCAACGCCCAACCGCCTGAGGCTGGCATCGCACGCCATCTGGATGTGCCGCGCAGACAAGCCACGGTCGTTGATGTCGTCCGACATCGGCTCATGCACTTTGGTCGCCAGCACGAGCGTGTCGCGGCGCGTGCGGTCTTCGGCAAGCCACTTGCCAATGATCAGCTCGGATGTACCGACGCCCATCGTTCCGCCGTACTGATTGGCCGTATCGATGAAGTTGATACCCGCAGCAACGGCCGCATTGAGAATCGCAAACGACTCTGCCGCTGGCGTGCGCGGCCCGAAATTCATGGTGCCAAGGCAAAGTTCGCTGACTTTCAGCGCGGCGCGCCCAAGTTGTCTGAACTGCATGAAACGATCTCGCTCGGAAGAGGATTAAGGAGCGCGCAGCGTGACGCCAGTGATCAGTTCTTCGCTTGAGTCTGCCACGCTGAACCGCACCAGATGCTGCGCATGCACCGACAGTTTCTTGTAGTCGCGATAGGTAATGCCGGGCACGATGGGCTCTCTGAACCAGGGCGCATAGAACTCCAGGTTCGGGATGGCTCTCGGTTGGTCTGATACGTTCGGCGTGCCGCCGTGCCATGCACGCACATCCCGCACCATGATTGCGCCAGCCGGCGCCGGGCAGACGGTACTCAGGCGCATCCACTCAGGCTCATCGCTGAGCGAGGGAATTGGCGCACGCGAATTCTGTGTGCCGGGGATCTGCCGCGTGGGTCCATTCAGCTGCGTCACGTCCTGCGGCAGAAAGTTCACACAGATGTACGGGCAAGGCAGGTCGCGAATGCTCGTCGCGCCCAACGGATCGTGAAAGGCGTTGAACGGCGTTTGTGTGGAATCAATCCAATCACGCACGTCTGAGTGCAGGCGCTGGTAGTCCTCGGCGCCCGGCAGGCAGAAGTCGCCGCTTGCGGCGCGCAGGATGTAGTCGGCGGAACCGAAGATCGCGCTCACGATTGTCGTCACGGCCGGCACGTCCAGCAGCATCTGCCACTCTGGGCGATGCAGCTGGCTGCGCGTCAGACTGGAGCCACCGAAGGAATAGCGATGCGAACCTCGGTTGCCTTTACGATCGGTATCCAACGCGATGATCTCGCGCATGGCGTCAGTGCAACCCTTGGCGAGCACATCCACCTGGCCCGCGGTCAGTACGTCGCCCACCAGCACAAAGCCATCGCGACGAAACAGCGTCACGGCCCGTTCAACATCGGCGGGCAGGACGATTTCGAGCCCCTTGATGCCATTGTTGGCGCTGAGGTGCTCCCGCAGAGCAAGCACCTGCGGCGTGTCGTTTGACCTGCGGGTCCATGCGTTGGCAGCGCTCATAGCAGCCCCCTCGTCGAAACAGCCGGACTGTGACAGCTCGAGCGCGCAGTGATCAGGCTCACCGCAGAAGCTCCCCCGCTTGCTGTCGCTTGGGCCCGAGTATGCGATGCCCGTCGTCCGGGTTGGAATGGGGCGCCCATATACTTCGAACGCGCAGCGCTACCCGCCGCGGGCCGCCTCGGCACCTACACGAGACTCACAATGCAGGACATACCGGCCATAGATTTCGCGCGGCTCGATGAGCCGGGTATGCGGCGCGCCCTGGATCACGCCTGCCGCGACTGGGGGTTCTTTCATCTGACCGGCAATGCCATCGACGGTGAGCTCTGCCGTCTCATGCATGCGGCAATGCACGCCTTCTTTGCCTTGCCCCTGGCGAAAAAGCGCACGCTGGAGCGCGCCGCCGATAATCCGTGGGGCTTCTACGATCGCGAACTCACCAAGAACGTCCGCGACTGGAAGGAGATATTCGATGTCGGGCCAGACATCCCTGCCGATGGCTTGCACGCCGCGCGGGCGCAATGGCCGGACACGACGGGCCCGCACCAGCTGCCGGGCTTTCGCGAGACGATTCAGGCATTTTCCGCGGCCTGCGAAGTTGTGGCGCTGCGCCTTCTGGAAGCTGTCAGCGCGAACCTCGGCATGCCGGCGCAGCATCTGAACAGCTGCTTCGACGCGGCGCACACCAGTTTCCTGCGCCTCAACTACTACCCGCCATGTGCAGATCCCGCGCCCGCCAACGCCGTAAGCATCCCGGAACATGGGCACCTGGGGATCAGCAGACACACAGACTCCGGCGCACTGACAGTGCTGCTGCAGGACATGCAGCCCGGCCTGCAGGTGCTGCACGACAATCGTTGGCATCTCATCGCACCGCGCGCAGACGCACTGGTGATCAACATTGGCGACATCGTGCAGGTGTGGTCGAACGATCGCTACCGCGCGCCGCTGCACCGTGTGCTCGCCAATGCCGACGCGCCGCGTTTCAGCGCGCCGTACTTCTACAACCCGAGCTACGCGACCACTTACGCGCCGTTGGCTGGTGCATGCGATGCAACGCATCCGCCGCTGTATCGGGCAATTTCATGGCGCGAATTCCGCGCCGCGCGAGCGGCCGGTGACTATGCGGATCAAGGCGAGGAAGTGCAGATCAGTCACTACCGGATCAACAACAGCTGAGGCCCCCTAACTCACTTGCCCAGCTATCCCTTACTCGTCTTTCGCTCAGTCATTCTTCACTCATTCAGAAGCGCAACCCGTGGATCATTCGGATACATCCACTCCGTGCCGATCACCTGCTGCACGCGAAGCTCCGCTGGCACGTTGTCGATGCCAATGACCTTGTCGGCGTGTTGATGCCAGTGATAGATGCGCGCTTCCTGATACGACAAGGGCACACCACGGAAGCCATACGACTCCACCGACTTCTGAATCCAGTTGCCAAACTCGGTGTCTTCCAGCAGCACCTGAATGAGCTTCTCGCCGTTGTTCTCTGTCCACGAATTCGGCGCCGGTGCATCACCCCAGTCTGGCGCCAGTGTCCAGGTCTCCAGGCGGCACTTGTTGATGCCGTTCGGCCAGAACAGCAGCGGTGGCAAAGCATACTGGTTCAGTGGCGATACCCAGTTTGGGAACACGCCATAGGACTGTGTACAAGTGCGTGCAATCTCGCCCACCGTTTCGATCTCGGGACGGGCAGCACTCGCGGCGCGGGTGCGCAGACTCATTGCCGGATCGTTCATGTTCTGCAGCATGGCCTGCGGAATGGGCGCCACCATGCGGCCATGTCCCTGCGGGTACAGCGTGTTCACGTTGCGGCGATCGTCGAGGATCGGCGCCACTGTCTTCGCATGAATGCTGCGCACGTGATAGACCTCGGCGTTCGCCTCCATCGCAATCTTCCAATTGCAGTTGAGGTCGAAGATGTGTCGTGCAGCAAGTCGACACTTATCGAACTGAAACTCCTGCCATTCGTCTGCAACGGGGCCGAGCCATTCCAGCAACGTCGGCGCCGCGTCGTCGAAGTTCACGAAGATGAGATTGCCAAACCGCTCGCAGCGAATGCTGCGCAGGCTGCGGCACTTGAAGTCGAGGCTGGCGCCATAGTCTTCAGCATCGCGGATGGCGATGAGGTCGCCCTTCAGCCCATAGCTCCAGCCGTGATAGCGGCAGGTGAGCCGCGGTCGTACGCCCGACGGCTCGGTGACCACCGGTGCGCCGCGGTGTGAACAGGTGTTGTAGAACGCGCCCACGGTGCCGTCTTCGGCATGCACGATCACCACCGGCTGACCCGCCGTTTCCCACAGCCGAAATGCGCCCGGAACCGGCACCTCGTCGATGTGCCCTGCAAGCAGCCAGGACTTGCGCCAGATGTGCTGCTGCTCAAGGTCGTAGTAGCGCTGGTCGGTGTAACGGCCGCCGGGCAGGTCCGGCAGCGCTGGAAAACCGCGCGGCGGCGCTGTGCGGCCTGCTTCGTACTCCATCAAACGACGCAGCGTTTGAACTTGCTGGCTATCCATCATGACAACTCCGCTAACGACTTCTTGAGTAACTCGCGTCGACGCCCCTGTGTCAGGGCCATCAACATCATAAGGTGAGCGCGCTTGATCTCGCGTTCGACTTGCCGCACGGGCAGCAGGCCCTTCATCCACAGCAGCAGCACACCCCAGCTCTGCGCAGACAATTGCAGGCCCATGCGGGCAAGATCGAGCCCCTGCGGAACTTCGTCCTTCTGCTGCGCTTGTGTCAACGCATGTTCGTGGCGGCGCGCGGCGCCAACGACCAGGGCATCGATGAGCGTGTCCTTCGGATCGGCTTGGAACAACGCGTGTCCCATGGCGGCAGCGTACTTCGGTGACCGCACGATCTGACGGCTGACTGCGACACCGTAGGCAAGAATTGCGTCGATGCCACCCTCACCCACCGCCGCATGTGCGCGCGCATCGACACCCGCGAGCACCTCGCGCAGCGCCGCAAGCACGAGTTCGTCTTTGCTGTTGAAGCGGTCGTACAGCGTCTTCTTTGCAACGCCCGCACGCGCCGCCACTGCACGCATGGTCACGCCGTGGTAGCCGTGTTCGCTGAGCATCTCCCGGGTGACCTCGAGGATGCGTTCGCCACGCTCAATCAGACGCATTGAGCCGTACACGCGTGCGCCGCCAGGCGAGCGTTGTAGCTGTGCGTGGTTGGCTGAGGAGCCGGGCATCGTGGTGCTGCCTGCCGCTTTCGGGTTGACACCACAAAATAGACCACGGTCTACTATTTTGACAACCCCTGCAGCCACCCGACCCTGGCACCCGACCCTGGCACCCGCATAGAAACAGTGAGCCCGCGCATGCGCCTTCTCGATCCAGCACTCGTACAGCACCCCTATGACGAATACGCGCGTTGGCGCACCGAGCAGCCCGTGTGGTGGGCCGAGGACGCGCACAGCTGGGTGCTTGCACGCCATGACGATGTGCGCGCGGTGCTGAAACAGTCGGACGCCTACTCGTCGGCTGCAATGGGCGCCGGACAGGTGCCATTGCCGCTGCTCGGTGATGACCCGCCAAGGCACACGCAGTTGCGCAAGCTCGTCGATCGCGCATTCACCACACGCATGCTGCGCGACATGGAAGCCGACGTAGACGTGCTTGCGCGCGACCTCGTGGATGCGATTCCGGCTGACCAGCCCGTGGACATCGTGCGCGCACTCACGCAACCGCTGCCGGTCGGCGTCATCGCACGCATGATGGGCATACCGATCGAACGGGCCGACGATTTCAAGCGCTGGTCCGATGCGCTCACATCAACCGTCGCCGATGCCACACCCGAGTCACGTCAACGCGACATCGGTGAAATGGCCGCATATTTCCATTCGCTGATCGGCGAACGCCGCGCCAAACCAGGGCCCGATCTCGTCAGCGCTGTGGTGAATGCAGAAGTCGATGGTGCGCATCTGTCGGATCAGGACATCGTCGGCTTCAACATGCTGCTGCTCATCGCGGGCAATGAAACCACTACGAATCTGCTGGGCAATATGCTGAACGCACTCGTCGACCGGCCGGCGGTCTACGCGCGCCTGGTACGCGAGCCTGAACTGATTCCCGCCGCCGTGGACGAAGCGCTGCGTTTCGACTCGCCCGTACAGTTTCTGCGCCGCACACTGACGCAGCCGGCAACTTTCCACGGCCAGGCGATGGCCGCAGGCGATACGGTGACGGTGCTGACAGGTTCAGCGAATCGTGATGAGCAGGTATACCCAAACGCCGATGTGTACGACATCGATCGACAGAAAGTGAACCACCATAGCTTTGGCTTCGGCATTCACTTCTGCATCGGCGCGCCTCTGGCACGGCTGGAAGCGCAGTGCGCCATCAAGCATCTGGTGCGGCGCTTTCCGCAGATCACGCGCGGTGCTGGGCAGAACGAGCGCATCGGCTCGTTCCTGCTGCGTGGCTTTCATCATCTGTGGCTTGAACTGCAGGCGTGATCGTCGGTCCAGGGCGGTTCGGCAGCTATCCGGCGTCCGGACAGCGCAATGTCAGGTTGCCCTGCGGGTCGCGCTGGAGCGTACCAATCCAATGCGCAGTACCTGCCAGCGCGTCGATGCGGCGCTCCATGCGCGCAAGCGCACCCGGCGCACCCCGATCGCCAAGATAATGCCGAACTTCGTGTTCTAGACCTGCGCGCACCGCGACCACTGCCACAGTCTCGTGGTCGGTCACGTCCACGCGTGTGTAGTTCGGCATCCTAGCGAACTCAACGGCACGTAGCCCAGCGAACAGGCGCGCCACAGCGTCCCGACTTACGCGCGTCGCCGGCGGTGGCTGCGCACACACAAACCTCTCGCCAGAAGACGTCACATCGCCACCGCCCGTTATCCGCACCCGATACATCGGGCAGCCGTCCCAGCATCCAAGCCGTTGCAGCTCGATGTAGTCGGCGGGTGTCGGCCAGATGCGCGCCGGCGCAGCCACAGCAGCAATCCAGACAGCGACTGCCTTCTCTGGTGCCAGATCGGTTTCCTGAAGGATGGCTATGACGCCCAATCCGCTGATGAGCAGCAGATTCAGCAGTAGTAACAAAAACGTCCGGCGGTAGTCCGCACGCGGGCGATCAACATCCTCAAGCGCCCATTCGTAGTTGGATTGCATCGACTCGCTCCGGCCGCTTCACGTGGATGGACTGGCACGCGTAGCCACACGCTGCACGTGCTGATCGATCGGCACAGGATTGCCATCGGGATCGATCAGCAGCAGCGACGCAGGACCGCTCGTCGCCTCATCTGCAGTGGCGACGGGCGTCAGCCCGCGCTGCACCAATTCGCGTTGCAGGTCGCGCACGTCTCGGAACTCGGCCAGCGGATTCGCTTGCGCGTCCCAACCCGGCTTGAAGGTCGGCGTGTTGCGTTCGAACATGCCCTCGAAGAGCCCGATGGTAGTGCTGCCGTTGCGCAGGATCAGCCAATGCGCGGCCGGATCGCCCATGACCAGGCGAAAGCCCAGCTTTTCATAGAACGCCTGCGCTGCGTCAGCACGACGCACTGTTGCCCGGACACCCACAACTGCGACACTCGCCGCACGCGACGAAGCAATCAACAAAACAACGAACGAAGCAACCAACGAAGCAACCAACGAAGCAACCCGAGGCATGCACTATGGCGCTTGCACCTGGACCCATGCAGGTCATCAAGAACGCTTTCACGTCGAAAGCGGAAGCACTCGCAGATATCAGCCGTCAGGACCTCTGGCCCACAACCTACGTCTCTGAACGCATGGAAGAACTGCCATTGCACTGGCACGACGTCGACAATTGCGGCTACGTGCTCGAAGGTTCGAGTTACGTGCTGGACGAGCACGGACAGCGCATCGAACTCGGCCCAGGCGACAAGCTTGTGCTGCCCGCGGGCGCGGTGCATGCCGAAGGCAAAGTCACCGAACGAATGGTGTACATCGTGGGCATATCAAAAGCCGCAAATCTGTTCGATGCGTTACTGCCGCTGCGTGACCCGGCTTCGAGTCCGCTGCGCACCGCCTAGCGCGGCCACCCGACGGCAACGGTCGTCATCCGCCGACCGCAGCGGCGCGCGCAAGAATGCGCTCCGCAACAAGCCCGCCATGGGTGTTCTGCAGAAAATGCCCCGCCCCCACGATAGGGTCGAACGTAGCGTTCATGCGCGCTGCCCAGGTGCGACCCCAGGCTTCCGTGAACACATCATCGTCGACGCCCCAGATGAAATGCACAGGGCGCGGCCATTCGAGCAGCAGCCGGTAATGCAGCGCCTGCGCCACCGCATTGCCGTTGTCGAACGTGTCCGCCGCCAGCGGGATCGATAGTGGAAAGCGCCGCAAGCCGTTGTATGCGTTGTCCGGCAAGCCAAGGAACGGCGCTGTGAACGCGTCGTACATGGCCTGCGCGGCCGGCGTCAACGCGGGCACATTGCCAGAGCCGATGCCGGGCAACGCGCTCGCGCGGCCAACAAATCCCGCACTCATCGCCAGCAGCAGACCGATCTGTGGCTTCTCGCGATAAAACAGCCCGCCCGCCTTCCAGTTCCTGTGCCAGTTGCGGATCGCCTGCGTGTACTCGAAACCTTCGTGGTGCAGCCACGTGTTCATGATGACAAGCCGAGCGAATCGCTCGGGCGTCAAGGCAGCCTGGGCAAGGCCGATGGGACCACCCCAGTCCTGGCACACCAGCGTTGTGGCGCGCAGATCGAGGGCTGTGACGAGGCTGGTCAGAATCTCCGTGTGGCGCGCGATGGTGTACCAGTGCGTGTCCACCGGCTTGTCCGAGCGGCCGAAGCCCATGTGATCCGGCGCGATGCAGCGATAGCCGGCCGAGACCAACGGCGGAATGATGGTGCGGTACAGATAGATCCAGGTCGGCATGCCGTGCAGCAGCAGCACCGGCGGACCGTCGCGCGGCCCTTCGTCCACGTAGTGCATGCGCAGGTCCTGCCAGGTGTGGTAGTGCGGTGCAAACGCGAACTCGGCCAGGCCGTCGAAGTTCGAATCGGGTGTTCGCAGGAATTCGGTCACGGTGTGGGCATGTCCATTCAGGCTGTGTGGGCGCAGCGTGCCTTGACCGGGAGCAATACCCTGGACAGGCACACACTGCTATCGTCACCCCGAAAGCCGAACCCCGACAACCGCACGGGCGGGCGCATGGGTCGCGGAACCTTCCCCGGAGACAATCCGCTTCAACCAGAATCCGCTTCAACCAGAATCCGCTTCAACCAGAATCCGCCTCAACCAGATCACCGTCATCGTCGTCCTTGAACAGGACATGAAAGAACAGGAAACGCACCCATGCCGCAGCTTGATCCGCGCGAACAGCTTGTTGCCATCGCACACCGCGAACTGAAGAACATGCGCGCCGATCGCATCGATCTGGCGCCTGCAGTGCTGGAGGTGCCCACCGCCGCGTACTGCGACGAGGCCCAGTTCAAACTCGAAGTGGATCGAATCTTCAAGCGTGTGCCCCTGGCGCTGGGGTTCAGCAGCGAGTTCAAGGAAACAGGCGCCTACCGCGCGCTGACGGTCTGCAACGTGCCGGTCATCATGGTGCGCGGCAACGACGGCGTGATGCGCACGTTCGTGAACACCTGCAGCCATCGCGGCAACTATGTGGTGCCTGAAGGCAGCGGCGTGACGAAGCGTTTCCGCTGCGGCTATCACGCGTGGCAGTTCGGCATCCACGGCGAACTGATCTCGGTGTTCCAGGAATCCGATTTCGGAACCGTCGACAAGAGCTGCATGGGCCTCACGCCGCTGCCCACAAGCGAAGTCGCCGGGCTGGTGTGGGTCACGCTCGATCCGAATTCGACCGTCGACATCAACGACTTTCTGTCGGGCTACGGTGACATGCTCAAGTTCCTGCGCTTCGACGATGCCTATGTCGGCGGCGCGCAGACACTGCATGGTCCGAACTGGAAGGTGGCCTACGACGGCTACCGGGACTTCTATCACCTGCCCATTCTGCATCGCGCCACGTTCGGCCCGGACCGCGAGCCCAAGGCCGACTACGCATCGTGGGGGCCACACGTGCGGGTGATGTCGCCCAAGTCATTCGTCGAACTGGCCGAGCGCGACGAGCGCACCTGGCAGAACGACGAGCTCGTCCACGGTGTGTGGACGATCTTTCCGAACATTTCGATCGCCGGCAGCCCGACCACGGGCTACATGGTGTCGATGATGTTCCCTGGCGAGAAGGTCCCCGAGTCCATCACCACGCAGAACTTCCTGCGCTACGACGCAAAGAGCGACGACGAACAAGCCAAGCTTGGCGAATTCATGAAGTTCATGATGACGGTGGTGAACGACGAGGACTACATGACCGGCCTGAACGTGCAGCGCGCGCTCGCGACCGGCGCCAAGCGCATCTCGCTGTTCGGCCGCAACGAACTCGGCGGGCAGCTGTTCCATCGCTGGGTCGAGCTGCTGATCAACACGCCTGACGAAGACCTGCCCGCCGTGCTGCGCAACGGGCTCGCCCTTTCCCACAACGATCAGCAGGCCCACAACGATCAGCAGGCCCACAACGATCAGCGGGCCGCCGCCGGCTGATCGTTGCCTGTCGGTGGTTGCATGCGACCGGATTCGTCCAAGCGCCGGCATTGGGTGACGGCATGAGGCGCTGGCATCGGGTTCCTGCATCAAGCTGCACATCACAGTGCAGCAGCGCCTGAAAGTAATGGCGTGAACACACCCAAATGATCTGAATGCGCAGGGCCGCGTACTTGCGCTGCGACAGGCACTCGGGTGAGTTCGCCGACTTCGGGCGGCCCGTAACAGCCCCACAACGTGGCGGCGAGACTTTGCTGACGCGTGCGACGTTGCGCAGGCAGCGGATCAAGTACGTTGTACGTACGACGCCGGCGGGCATGGCAGCCGCAGCCAGTCGATCGGTTGTACGGACCAGGCCGTGTGCCGGCTGGGCATCACGCGCAACATGCTTGGCGGGGCACGAAAGACGTCCAGCTCCGAATACTGCGGGTACTTCGCCCGCAGCAATGCCTCGACGCGGGCGAACTCATCCGCATGTGCGGGCGCATACGAGACCACTTCTGCCACACCGTCGATGCGCAGCCACCACAATGCCTGCCAGTCCGCGTCGTAGTGATCGAGCAGCACGCAGACAGCGCTGCAATGCGCAACGTTGCGGATCCGCTGCAGCGTGCCGCCACGCTTGGGCTTTCCGTCGATCGGCATGTACACCACACCGGCGTCGGCAACACAGACGATGGGCACCAGTTGCGGCGCGCCGCTCGGCTGCACCGTGCCCAATCGCGCCACCGGCCACACATTCACGACATGCGCCAGCGCGTCGGCGGTCAACTGCATGCGCAGAGCACGCCGGGCAACCTGCGCTGAATGCGCGAACGCACACGTGCGCCTTGACACGCAGCCGCCATGCTGCGAACACCTCGATATCGCAACTTTGTTACCTCATATTCAGCGCCACATCTTCAGTACCACTGTTCAGCACCGCTGTTCAGCACAAACGAGGGACTACAGACCATGCCGCAATCGTTGCACGGCGTCGTACACAAGCGCATGAGAGTACCAACTGCGATTCTGCTGGGCGCGGTTCTCAGCCTGACCGCCGTCGGCAGCGCCTGGGCGCAGGAAGAAACAGACCCGGAGATTGCGGCCGATGGCATGCACGCGGACACCGACGAAGCGGGCGATTCAAGCACCGATACTGACGATGAAGCCAACACGGACAATGCAGCTGCGACCGACGAAGACTCGCTGCTGGAACAGGAATGGGATGACGACAACGACGCCATCCCCACCGACCTTGAAGAAGACTCGGCCAATCAGGAGTGGAACTGGGAGGTTCAGGAATCACCCGAACAGGAACGCCCCTTTGTAGACCGACTTCCTGTCGACAGCGTGCAGCCAGGTCCGGATGAGCGCGGCGGCCGCAATTCAGGCGGCAAACCCGTACCGGACCGCGGCACGCCCTGGCTCGCCGCAATGTACTGGAACCGGCCGGACCCGGCACCCGCAGGCCGACCGATCTGGGCACACCGACATTGGTGCGGTGGCGTGCTCATCTATCCAGAATGGGTCCTGACCGCCGCGCATTGCACACTGGACGCCCAAGGCAAGCGCAAGAACCTGGAAGACCTGCGGGTGAAGGTTGGTTCGGAAGATCTGCACAGCAGCGATGGCGCGGATTTCCGCATCAATCGCATCGTGAAACATGCGCAGTACGCGCGCGTATCGCGCCCCGAAGCGCCCAACATGTACGACAACGACCTTGCGCTGCTGCACATCGTGTACGACGGCCCGCCGCGGCAGATCGATCGCAATCAGGTGCGCCCCATTGATCGCATCGGCACGGCGCCCGTCGCGCCAGGCAACCTTGTCACTACATCCAACTGGTACCGCTATCGCGACGCCGACAGCGAGCGCGCGATACTCATCAAGTTTGAAATGCAGGTGCGCTCGCAGGCCGAGTGCCGCGAGTACGAGGGCCACGAGCAACCGTGGAAGCTCAACAACGATGTGTACTGCGCAGACAACCTGGAGCGAACGATCTGCGGCGGCGACAGTGGCAGCCCGGTCATTCTGACCAACGGGACGCCAACGCTGGTGGGCATCACGTCATGGGGGCGTGACACGTGCAGCCTGTTGAATGAAGTGGGCGTGTACACCCAGATCGCGCCGTACATGAGTTGGATCAGCGCAGCAATTCAGGCCGCCCGACAGGCCAGCTCGAGTGAGCCGTTCATGGAGTTTGCGCTGCCATGAACGGGCCACGTATTCATCGGCTCAGCGGCGCGGCGAAGGAATTCCGCCGCCATTGACCGGTGAATCAGAGACAGGGGCATCCGCCATTGCATCAGCGGGCGTCCCATCTGCAGCCTCTGTTGCGGCTGCGCCTTCGTCTGTTGCGGCTGCGCCTTCGTCTGCTGCGGCTGCGCCATCATCGGAGGTTGCATCTGCATCTTCTGTTTCTGCGCCAGCAGTTGCAGCGTCGCCCGCTTCCGTCGCCTCCTCGTCTTCCTGCGCGTAGGCAATCGGTGCAATCAGCACGCTCGATCCCGCCAGCGCAAACGCAACGGAAAACAGAATGGCAGGCACTTTGGAGAGTCGCATTCGTAACACCTCATCAGAATAACCAGGGAAAGCACTGAAGCCCCGCGCACCCTAGTCGAAGCCCAGGCTCTTCAGCAACACCGCGAAGCGCGGGCTGCCGCGCAACGGCGACAGCAGTGGATCGGTACGCGCTTCTACGAGGCCTGGGTCTTCGAGCACCCGCGCGGCTTCAAGCTTTGTCAGCGCGGCGGCCGTTTCATTCCACTGCGCGAGCACCTGCGCCTGCTGGTACAACACGTTGTCGCCAAACTGCCGCACGAGGTCTGCCATCGCGGCCCGTGCCTCATCCAGGCTACCTAGTTTCCAGCCTGCTATTGCAGCGCCGGCCAGCCGCACGCTGACAGTCGACTCGGCCGAATAGGCGGCCCGCGCCTCAGCAAAACGGCCCAGCATCAGCAGCGCATTGCCGATGGCACCTTGGGCCTGGGGCAGTCCTGGGCGCAGGCGCAAGGCTGTGCGAACGGCCACGATGGCTTGCGCATGCCGCCCTGCCGCGTAGTGCACAGCGCCATGGGCACCATGCATCAGCGGGTTCAGAGGATCACGCGCAACGCCACGGCGGATTGCATCAAGCGCGACCTCATCACGACCTGCGCGCGCCGAATACAACGCATAGCGCCCGAGAATGCTTGCATCACCTGCCCCGAGCGTCACCGAGCGCTCAAACGGCGCACGTGCCCCACGCGCATCAAGTCGACCTTGAAACAGCACGAAGCCAAGCACCGAGTGACCGTCGGCAAGCTTCGGCGCCAAGGCAATCGCGCGTTGAGCCGCTGCAATAGCGGCACTGAACAGACCGGCACGTTGCTGCACGCTGCCATGTTGGAATGCATAGGAAGTCAGCGAACGCGAACGCGCTGCGTACGCCGCCGCGAAGTCAGGGTCCCGTGCGATCGCTGTGTCGAGGTTCTGCAGTGCCTCGCGCTCCATCGCTGCACCGCCGCCCTGGTTGTACAGGGCACGACCGCGCAGATAGGCGTCGTATGCCGGAACACTGGTTGTGCCGCCTGGCGCGACGGTGAGTTCAGTATCGCCAGTGCTATCTGCGTTCTGCTGTTCGTCGGTTCCACGAATCTCGGCGACTACGGCACGCGCCACTGCGTTGGCGATTTCTGTCTGCACAGCAAACACGTCGGTCAGGCTGCGGTCGAAGCTCTGCGACCAACGACTGAAGCCGGTCGCGCCATCGATCAGGTCGGCGCCAATGCGCACCACGCTACCGGCGCGGCGCACGCTGCCCTCCAGCAGGTAGGCGACGCCCAGCTTGCTGGCGATGCTCACCGCGCCTTCGCTACGTTCACCAAACGCGCTGGACGATGTTTCGGCCATCACGCGAAAGTTATTGCTCCGGGTCAGGGTGGCGCGTACTTCCTGCGCAATACCCGACGAGAAGTACGCCTGTTGTGGGTCGTCACTGAGGTTCTGAAACGGCAGCACAGCAACGCTGTTGTCAGTGTCGGTAATACCCACCGCCCTCATCAATGATGCGAACAGCCCATGCCGCCACGCATACACACCACCAATTGATGCCATTGCGCCAAGCGCGGATGCGGCGCTGAACTTCATCAGCCGACGACGCGACATGGCGGATTGTGGTTCACGCGCGCGCTGCGTCCGGGGCGGCATCTGGGTCTGGGTTGCGCCGGCTGCAGCAGCCAGCGCACGCAGTAGCGAATGCACCTCGACATCGTCGGCTTTGCCGCGCCAACCCGAAAAATTGATGGCGTGGTACTGGCCGAAACCAAGCGGTGGGTCGACGCCATCAAGCGACAGCGGCACCAGCTTGCGCTGCTCGCGACCCACTGCTGCCTCGTCCCGCACCCAGTCCGACCCGACCGACTGGCGTGACCACAACACCACAACGGCATCGCAGCGGTTGAGCGCAGCTTCGATGGAATCGGCGAACAGCGCGCCACCTTCGATCAGCGCATCCCACCACACGTCAAAACCCTGCGCTTCCAGCGCACGCACCAGCGCGGTCGCACGCGCCTGATCGGCGTGTGCGTAGCTCAGGAACAGGTTGAGCCGGGGCAACTCCCCAGTCGTCATCTCATCCGCAGCCACAGGTCATCCACCACGCCCAACTCCAATGCACATGTTCCTGTGAGGGTGCATACGCGTGTTCAACACATGAGCGTTCCCGGACGCCCGTCGGATCGTCCGCGGGATCATGCACGGGCGGCCTGCCGCCATGCCACAGATTCATCGCTCGCAAGCAAGCGTCGCGAAAAAAACAGCGCCGCCGCGTGATGCAAACCAACGCCCAAACGCACCACTGTGACGACCTTGGCGCACCCGGCAGCCCGGAGCCTGCCGTTCAAAGGTTCACTGAGCAATACTCGGCCGGGATGCCGCGCACGACCCAGCCTCACGTCGAGATACCCGATAGGCAGTTGCCAGCGATCAGACCCAACGCTCTGCTCACCCTCGTGCTGTCTTTGCTCATGCTGACGTCATTGCAGGGTTGCGTGCTCGGCACGCGGACCATGCTGGATCTGGGCGACGTCGCAGTGCCACGTGCGACCACCGCAGACGCCGTGCGCAGCGCTTTCGTCACTGCAGGCTTTTCGCGCGGCCGGATTTTCAACGACGCAGGTGCCGGCAAGCTCAGGGGTGTGCTCAAGGACCCACAACTGTTCACCGCTACCATGGAAGTGGCGTACGGCGCGACCAGCTATCGCATCAGCCATGTCGACAGCACTGACCTCGCCTACACGCCCGCCTCCCCTGAGCGCATCCACAGCCGTTACAACCGCTGGCTGCGCGACCTCAACAAAGACGTGCAGGAACTTCTGAACAAGGGCAGCTGACGGCTGCTGGTCGCACGCAGCCGCAGCTTCACGATGCGTCACCCGGACTGACGATCCCAACGTCGAAATTCCCGAGCACACGATCCTCAGCCGCCTGGGCCGCGTGCAGTTTCAAGGCGACAGTACACTGCTGACGACCTCGCCATTGCCAAGGTGCCGGACGCCAGCACCGCGCTGACCAGCATGGGTGCCAACCCTGGCACCGTGAAGTGCTTCAGCCCAGAGCAGGCGAAGGAACACCCGATCGATCAGCGCTCCGACATCTACACGCTGGACGTGCTGCTGGCCAGGGATCCGGATGACCCGGTCAGCGCTGCGGCCGACGTCATTTCGATCGTGCAGGCGATGGAACGCAACTGGTTGCGGTTCGGTGAAATTGACCGCCTGACCGATGACGGGCGTGCGCGCTATCACGTCAACCCCGGCAAACCCAACGTTTTCGCAACCGAGGGCACCTGGACGTACGACAACGGCGATGCCCGTGCACGCAACGTCAAGCGTAGATTTCAGCGCCGCTGAACGCAGCGCGCTGCTTGCGGCACAGCGTGCAAGCCTGCAGTAACCCGATTGGCGCGGGGTTAAGGCTCCCCCAGTGTCCGCAACAGTGCATCGCCATAACGCTCGATGCGCTTTTCGCCCATGCCGTCGATGCTCAGCAACTGCGCACGCGTGCGCGGCTTCTGCAGCGCCAACGCCACCAGGGTGCGATCGTGGCAGATCACGTAGGCAGGTACGTTCTGCGCCTTCGCTTCCGTTGTACGCCAGAGTTTGAGCCGCGCCAGCAGGTCCGCATCCATGTCGATGCCGTCGGCCAGATCCGCCGCACGTGCACGTGCCGCTGCCGTTGCCGTGGCCAGCAACCGCTTGCGTGTCGCTTTCTCCTGCTTCTTCAGCGCACGCATCTCGACTTTGTGCTCGCCGCGCAGCACCGGCCGCGCCGCAGCGCTCAGACGCAGCGCGCCATAGGCATCGTGATCGACATGCGCCAGACCCAGCGCGACCAACTGGCGAAAGATGGCGCGCCACTCCTGCTCGTCGAACTCTGCACCCACACCGAACACACCCAGCAGATGGT
Source organism: Klebsiella pneumoniae (assembly GCA_945861675.1). Lineage (GTDB taxonomy): Bacteria > Pseudomonadota > Gammaproteobacteria > Pseudomonadales > Azotimanducaceae > CAMAVY01. The sequence continues at coordinate 37,992 of CAMAVY010000013.1, forward strand.
GTTCCCACTGCTGCACGCGGTCGGTCTGTTTGCCGCGCAGCACATCAATGAGATGAACCGCGCCGAATCGCTGGCCCGTGCGATAGATGCAGGACAAGGCCTTCCGCGCGGCTTCCGTCGCATCCCAGGTGCGTGGCGGATCCAGGCAGTTGTCGCAATTGCCACACGGCGAACTCGCCTCGCCGAAATACTCCAGCAGCCGAACACGACGACACTGCGCGGTCTCACACAAACCCAGCAATGCATCCAGCTTTGCCGAGCCAATGCGCTTGAACGCATCGTCGCCATCCGACTGATCGATGAAGCGGCGCTGCTGCACCACGTCGGCCAGCCCATACAGCATGAACGCTTCCGCGGGCGCGCCATCGCGACCTGCCCGACCCGTTTCCTGGTAGTAGCCCTCGACGTTGCGCGGCATGTCCATGTGCGCGACGAAACGTACATCGGGCTTGTCGATGCCCATGCCAAACGCAATGGTGGCCACCATCACCACGCCATCATCAGTTTGAAAACGCTGCTGATGTTCCGAGCGAATGTCGCTGTCCATGCCGGCGTGATAGGCCAGCGCCTCGATGCCTTGTTCGCACAACCACGCTGCTGTTTCGTCGACCTTGCGCCGCGAACTGCAGTACACGATGCCTGCTGCACCCGCATGCCGCGAGCGGATGAAGTGCAACAGCTGTGCGCGGCCATCCTGCCGATCGGCGATGGTGTAGCGAATGTTGGGCCGGTCGAAACTGGACACGAACACGCGCGCATCATTCAGATTCAGCCGCGTGCGGATGTCGGCCCGCGTCTGCTCGTCTGCGGTAGCCGTGAGCGCAATGCGCGGCACGTGCGGATAGCGTTCCGCCAGCACGGTCAGTTGCAGATATTCCGGGCGAAAGTCATGCCCCCACTGCGAAACGCAATGCGCTTCATCGATGGCGATCAATGACAGCGGCAGCTTGTCCAACAACGCCAGTGTGCGCGCGCCGAGCACGCGTTCCGGGGCGACGTAGAGCAGCTTGATTTCGCCGGCAAGCAGGCGCCGTTCCACCTGCGCCTGCTGCGCCGTGTCCTGCGTGGAGTTCATGGCGGCAGCAGCTACACCCACCTGTGCCAGTGCGGCGACCTGATCCTGCATCAGCGCAATGAGCGGAGAGATCACCACCGCAACACCCGGTCGCAGCAGCGCAGGTAGTTGATAGCAGATCGACTTACCGCCGCCGGTGGGCATCAGTACCAGCGCATCGCCACCCAGGGTGAGCCGTTCGACGATCTCGGCCTGAGCGCCCCGGAATGCCGTGTGGCCGAACAGCGAGCGCAGCAGCTTCAGCGCTTCGGCGCGCAGGTCATCGATGTGCACGCAGGCATCGCCAACTGAACCACAGTCGGTGAATGATGCACGTTGAGAGAGGCGGGCACTAAGGCCGGATCGCACACGACCACCACGGGTGACTTGGGCCGGGCGCTTGACGAGTGCACGAAATCGTCCGATCCCTTACACGCTTGTACTGGTGCGCAAGCGCAACTGTTGTTCCAATCGGCGCCCGCGGCCAAGCAGGCCGGCATTGCATACTCAAACCTGCGGGCCCATCTGCGGGCACAACACGCAGCCACGGCAAACAGACACAGCACGCGGCCACGACACGCAGCCATGCCATGAGGTAATCCAGCACATGCCGAACGAAATCCGCGCCTGTTCGTCCGACTGCGGTCAGGCAGCGCTCGTCCGCCCGCCTGAGACCCCGCACCGATACGCGTACAAGCAGACGCTGCACAGCCTGTTGCTGATTGGAATGCTGGGGGCTGGGCTGCATTGCCAGGCTGCGGGCCCCAACCTCGCGGACCTGGTCGGCCGCGCCAAGGCCGCGCAAACGGCTGGTGACACAACGCTCGCCCGCGCCCTGCTGGACCCCGCACTGCGTTCGCCACGCATCACGCCAACCGACCGCGCCGCCATGTACCTCATGCGCGCGCAGCTGTTCCTGGATGAAGGTGCACCGGTCTCAGCTCGACTGGACGCCGAACGCGCCACCCGCCACGACCCGACCAATGGTGACGCACTCAGCCTGCGCGCGCGGCTCGACAATGACCCGTCGGTCAGCGCGAAGCTGTATCTCAAGGCCGCACGGCAGGGCGTGACAGAAGCGCAACGGGAAGCCGGCGCGCGACTCATGAGTGGCGTAGGCATCCCAGCCGACCAGCGCAAAGCTCGCTATTGGTTGCAGCAGGCCGCGAACGCGGGCGACCCACCGGCCATGTTGCTGCTGGCGCGCAGCTACCGCGAATCCGTCGACCCCGAGCAACGCGATCTTGTGCTCGCAGCCACCTGGCAGCAGCGCGCCGCCGCCGCCGGGACGGCACCCGGTGGTTCAATTGACGACTCGGACGGCGCGGCGCCGGCGCCGACGACACCAACAGGGCCTGCTGCGCCGACGACGGACGCTGCCGCAACCACAAACCCAACACATCGCGCGCTGCTTGCGCCCAATGCAGCGCCGACGGCGCCGTCAGGCACGTTGGCGCCGGCCGGCTACGTGCCGGGACGAAATGCTCACAGCCAAGTGCGCACTGACCCTGCGCGCGTTGGCGGCCCCCGCGCAGCACAGCGCAGTGCGAACACACGCACGGGCACCGCGGCGGCCGGGCACAACCAAAGCACCGATCTGCGGGCCGAAAGCACACACAATTAGCGCCGCGGCTGCTTTTTTTTGGTAAAACTCGCGCGCATTTTTCTCCGAGGACTTATCGGTGCAATCCCGTCGCACGAACTTAGTACTTGCCGCTGTACGCGCCCTGGCGTCGGGAGGCGAGACAACCGGTGCGCCTGGCGGCACCAAGGGAGGGTTCACCAAGGGAGGGTTCACCCAGTCCGATATCAGCGCCTACCTGCGTGCGCAAGGCGAGCCGATGTCGGCCTGGGAGGTGCGCGGCGAGCTGACCAACCTCGAGCGGGCTGGCGAGGTCCGCATCGAATCGGCCACAGCCATCTGGTTTTTGAAAACGCCGAGCTGAAGCAGGCAGGCCAGCAACACCAAGGCGCCCCCGAATACGTTGCGCAAGTACTCTCCACATCCCTCGTGCAGATACCTCGTGCAGATACCTCGTGCAAATTGCTTGTGCATGGACAGTGAAATGCACGGCAAATGGTCGCTCGCGCCATGACCCTCATCTGGGATCTGCCTACACGCGTGTTCCATTGGGCGCTGGCCGGCAGCGTGGGGTTCTGCCTGGTGACCGGCTTCAGCGACAGCGGTGATCTGGAATGGCACATGCGCTCAGGCCAGTGCGTGCTGGCGCTGCTGGTGTTCCGGCTGATCTGGGGCGTGTGCGGCGCAACGTACGCGCGCTTCAGCCAGTTCGTACGCTCGCCGCCGTCCGCCTGGCGATATCTCGCGCACTTTCGCAGCGCAGCAGTGGCAGTTGGACATAACGCGGCGGGTGGCTGGGCGGTAGTGGCGATGCTCGGGCTGCTGGCAATCCAGGCCAGCACAGGATTGTTTGCCACCGACGACATCCTGAGCGAAGGGCCGTTGGTCCACCTGGTGTCCGGCGACACCTCATCAATGCTGACGGGGCTGCACCAGCGGAACGCCTGGCTGGTGGCCGGCATCGTCGCGCTGCATCTGGCTGCACTGATTGCACATCGAGTATGGCGGCGCGAGCCGATGCTGCGCCCAATGCTCACGGGCAAGGTTGCGGTGGATGCCACCCCAACCCGCTGGGCCGTGTTTGCGTTGCTTGTCGCTATCGCGGTCGCAGCGCTGGCCGCCTACCTGATCGCGGAAGTCCTCTGAACTACGCGCTGCGCCAACGAAGGTACGAAAGCGGTCAGCCCAGTCGCTGATCCGCTGCCGCAACCCACCTAGTCTTCCTTCTGATACTTGTCGTGGCAGCCCTTGCAGGACTTGCCCGTACGACCCATCGCTGCACCAATGGCTGCAGCATCGCCAGCGCGCGCCGCTGCGGCCAATGCCTTCGATGCAGCGCGGTACTCGTCCAGCTTGGCTTTGAAGTCACCCGCATTGGTCCAGATTTCAGGCTTTGCCTCCGTCTTCCCGGCGCCAGAACCCGCAGGGAAGAGATGCGGCATCATCTCGCCACTCGCTGCCAATGCCTGAGCATGCAGCACCATGTCTGCGCGGTGGCCGACATCGCCTTTGAGAATTGCACCCAGCGCCATCATGTGCCCGCCGGTGGCCTTCATCACCGCCTGACGGTACTTGATGTCGCCTTCCGCGCCGGCAAACGCATTTGCCGCCAGCAGCACGCAGACCCCACCCGCCAAACGATGCAGCGTGCGCTTTTGCGGACGCCCGCCGACGACGCGCTTGCGCACGGCGTTCTGGACGAATG
>CAMAVY010000014.1 GCA_945861675.1 Klebsiella pneumoniae
TCCGGCGCACACCTCTTGCCCTATCATCTGGCCGGAAGCGCCGAGATGTAGTGCCATACGCGCCGCAATACAGACATAAGCGGTTGATTCAGCAGGCGGTGCCCGGGGCAAGTGACAAACTTGGGTTAGCGCACGATAGAAACAAAACAACCGCCGACACCCTGAGGTGCCGGCGGTTGCAGATCTGCCTTCGCAGGATCTCCGCCGATCACTAACCGCGCGCAGCCTGTACGCAGCGCGCGGTCAGTAACGGATTAGCGACGTGCCGAACGACGACGAACACCAAGCAGTGCAAGCAGACCGGCGCCCAACAAACTCACCATGCCCGGCTCAGGGACATAGTTGATCTGGAAGGTGCGGTCGTTGCCGCTGCTGGGGTGCTGAATGTTCACGAACGCGCGGTTCGAGTTGAAGGGGTCGAAATACAGACCCGTGAACTCGGAACCTGCAGTGCCCTGTGAGGCCCAGCGTGCCAGGCCTTCACCCGCATCCGCCAGGTCACCATCCTTGTTCAGATCCTTCGCAAACCAGATGTCATCGTCCACGCCGCCATTGCGGTCTTCGACGATGTAGATGTTGCCTTCGGAATCGATGGCCAGGTTGTCGGGGCTGCGCAGGCCCGCGCCCACGGCTGCACCGGTGGCCAGATCAATCGTCGCGGTGTTGGCAAACACGCTGATCGTGCCTTTCGTCAGGTTGATCGCGTAGACCTCGTTCGTGGTGGTCGTGGCCACGTACATGAGCACGTCGCCATTGGCGAGGGTTTGCAGTTGCAGGTCTTCCGGACGCTGATAGTCAGTGCCCTTCAGCCCGGCAACGTTTGCCGATGCGCGACCGTCGATCGAGGAAACGCCGTTCGGATCGGTAATGCTCACGGTGCCGGCAATTGCTGCGCCGTTGGCATCTGTGATCGCTTCCCAGGTAAACGCGCCCGTGGCATTCGGCGTATTGCCGTCGCCCACACGCAGCACGGAGGTCTGACCTGCGTCGAAGAAGCTCAGGCCCTCACCAGCGACCGAGCTGTAGCGGTAGAGAGCACCGCCATTCAACTCGTCGATGAAGTACATGTTGCCCTTGCCGTCGAACTGAATACCTTCATGCGACACGCGCGGCACGATGTTGCGGTGCAGGAAGTTCGCATCCGCATTGCTGGTGGCAGCCAGCGGGTTTGTGAGTTCGAACAAGCGGCCGTAGGGGTTCAAGTTGTTGTCTGGAACGTTCGACCAGCTTTCCTCTGCCGTGACGTACGTACCCCACGGCGTCCAGTACGACGCGTCAAAGGCCACATGGCTGTTCAGTGCGGGTGCAACACCCGGACTCTGCCAGATGGTCGTGGTGGTGTTCGTGGCGAGGTCGGTGCGCTGGACGCCTGACGAACCAGTCTCGAACACACTGAACAGGTAGCGGCCGGCGTTCGGACCCGTCTCGTTCAAGGTGATCATGTCGAAGCTGCCGCTGTTGGCCTGGCCGGCAGCAAGCTGCGCGGTGCGCGACACAATCGTCTTGGCCACAATCGACGCGTTGCCGAACGTGATCGTGTTGCCTTCCTGGGCAACCGGAACAGCCGGGGTGACGCTGGATGCGAGCGGCGTGAAGTTGTCGAAGCCTGTCGGCACGGCCAGTGCGGCCGGCGCTATCAGCGCCGAGGCGATAGCCACGGCGAGCAATTTACGTTGGTACATCTTCCCTCCAAAGGAATGTGCGGTGTTTGTGTGCACTCATGGTCACCGAGTGATCTCGGAGCGCAGGAAGGTTCGGCGCCGGGCGTGGCTGACCGGTGACGATTTTGCGATGAGTTTGTGACAGCGGTCCGGCGCGGTTTGCGCGCGTTCGTGGCGGCTTTCCGGCACCCGCAGTTGCGTTCTCTGCAGATTCGGTGGCGCGGGACGATCATGCGTTGTAGCTGCGCGCCTGCGTCAGCCGGTGTCCAGCTCAGCCGGCATCCAGCCCGAAAAAGCTGCGAATACGCGCCAGCACCAGCTCGCGCTGCGTCGCTGTTGCAGGTGCCGCGCTTGCACTGTCGCGCACGGAATCCAGCTCGTTGCGACGATTGACGATGATCGTCGTGATCTCGTCGGCAATGTCCGGCCGCGAACGCAGGATGCTCTCGAAGGCTGTCTTGTCCAGCCGCCAGCACTCCACATCCGTTTTCGCGGTCACGGTCGATGCGCGCGGCGCGCCGGTCATCATGCCCATCTCGCCGAACACGCTTCCAGCGGGCAATGTGGAGATGTGTGTTCGCCGGCCCTGATCCTCGAGCCAGACTTCCGCCACGCCACTCTCGATCAGGTACAGCCAGTGCGCGACGGCGCCCTGGCGCGTGATGGTGTCGCCGCGCACGAAAGGCGCACGAACCAGTTCCGGGGCGAGGCTGTCGCGCTCTTCCGATGAAAGTGAGGCAAACAACGCGATGCGCGACAACGCCTGCCGCCGACGCGCCAGCTCAGACGCGGAGAACTCGGCCTCATCGGCTTGAATCTGCAGGCGCTCTTCACGTTTCACACCCAGGCGAATGTGGTTGCGTGCAAGTGCCGCAAGCAGGTGCACGCGTACGTCCGAATCCGTCGGATCGTCCGCACGCGGGTTGTTCATCCAATAGCGCAGCGCGTAGCGCGAGCCGCGCGCGCCGGGTTCCATCAGTACGGCATTCGGCACGGGCTCGCTGAGCACGTTTTCGATGTCGGCATTGCGTACCGCCTCTTCCAACAGTTCGATGACCCGACTTGGCGCGGCCGCAGCATCAATGTCCAGCCAGATCCAGCGCCGCCACATCGGCACCCCATCGCTGCGCGCGCCAATGACGGTGAAGCGGTTCTTGACCAGCCAGCCGTTGGGAATGAGCACCGTCTCGCGATTGCGCGTCTCAATCGACGTATGCCGCCAGCGCACATCGACGACCTGGCCGCTGATGTCGTCGACCTTCACCCAGTCGCCGATGCGAAGTGAGTCGTCGAGTTGCAGGACGAGACCGCCGAGTACGTTGCCCAGCGTGTCCTGCATCGAGAACGCCAGCACCGCCGTGATGACTGCGGAGGTCGTGACGAGGCTCGCAAGATCGACGCCGACGCCATGCAGCCAGAACAGCAACCAGGCGATCGCAGTGCCGGTGGTCACAAGATCGTCGACGATGCGCGCCATGCTGACGCCGAGCTTTGGCAGCAGCCAGCGGAACACCAGCATGGTGCTCAACCGGATGATGACCGCGCCGACACCAAAGGCCGCAACGCCGGAAAGCAGCTGCGCAGCGCGTGGGCTGCCAGCGCGTTCGACAACGAATGTCACCATCTCGATGCCTGCCAGCACCACGACCACCAGCAGCATGTTGCGCGTACTCGCGCGATCAGCCGGCCGCAATGCAAGCAACAGCAGCCCAAGCAACATGGCACCCGCCATGGCAAGCAGCGTGTCCTGGTGCATGAAGATCAGTTGCACGTGCGGCGCGCTTACGAAACGGAAGGCTCCAGGATGATGCGGCAACGGGTGCGATGGTGCCACCCCGATGGCGCGTGCCGGCTATTCTCCTTTTCTCCTTCCTTCTTTCTCCTTGGTGGCGCCGGGCGCTCTTGTGTAAAGTTCCGCGCGACCCGTACCCAGCCTATTTGTCACGCGGAGAAGACACGTGCAAAAGCAACAGACCCCAGCCATTCAGGTTCAGGAACTCAGCCCCGCCCTCGAAATCCAGGGTCTGATCGAACGCTCACGCGTGGCCCAGGCGCAGATCGAGCACTACACACAAGCGCAGGTCGACGCACTTATCCGCGCCATGGTGTGGTCTGTCGCGCGCCCGGACGTCGCGGAGAAGATCGCCCAGTTCACCGTGGATGAAACCCAGCTCGGCAACTACGACGGCAAGTTCTTGAAGATCTTCCGCAAGACCCGCGCGACGCTCATGGACATCATCGACGACAAGTCGGTCGGGGTGCTCGAAGAGGATCCCGTGCGCAACATCGTCAAGATTGCCAAGCCGCTCGGGGTCATCGGCGCACTGGCGCCCTCCACCAACCCCGAGGCGACCCCGGTCATCAAGGCCATCCACGCCGTGAAGGGCCGCAACTCCATCGTCATTGCGCCGCACCCGCGCGCCAAGCTCACGAACAAGATGATCTGCGACCTGATGCGCGAAGCCATCGTGGCGATGGGCGGTCCTGCGGACCTGGTCATTGGCATCGACAACCCAACCATCGAGAAGACCAACGAACTGCTGAAGCAGTGCGATCGCATCCTTGCCACCGGCGGCGGTGCAATGGTCACGGCAGCTTACTCAAGCGGCACACCGGCGCTGGGCGTGGGCGTGGGCAACGCAGTCATCACCGTCGACGAGACGGCCGATCTGGACGACGCAGCAGAGAAGATCCGCATCTCCAAGACCCTCGATCTGGCCGCATCCTGCTCCTCCGACAACTCGGTGCTGCTGGTCGACGGCATCTACGATGCGATGCTGGCCAAGCTGAAGGCGCAAGGCGGCTACCTGGTCAACGCAGAAGAGAAGGCCAAGCTGCAGGCCACCATCTGGCACGACGGCCACCTGAACACCGCCATCGTTGCCCAGCCCGCCGAGAAGATTGCCGGCATGGCCAACATCGACCTGCCGGAAGGCGTGCGTTTCTTCATCGTGCCGGAAACCGGTTACGGGGCTGAGTTTCCGTTCTCGGGCGAGAAGTTGTCGGTGGTGATGGCGCTGTATCGCGTGCGCAACATCGACGACGCCATCGACATGACGAACAAGATTCAGTCGTACCAGGGGCAGGGCCACTCCTGTGGCATCTACTCCCGCAGCGACGCAAACATCATGAAGCTGGCCAACGCCACCAAGACCTCGCGGGTCATGGTCAACCAGCCACAGGCCGCGTCGAACAGCGGCAACCTGTGGAACGGCATGCGTCAGACGTTCTCGCTGGGCTGCGGCTCATGGGGCGGCAACGGCACGAACAACAACATTTCGTGGCGCGACCTGATCAACGAGACCTGGGTGTCGAAGCCGCTCGCGAAGTCCAAGGAACTGCCGACAGACGAAGCGCTGTTCACCCCGGAGATCATGGCGAAGTTCGCGAAGTAACCCGCGCGGAAGGAAGCGCGGCGGCGCGCGGCGGCGCTCACGCCATACTGATGGGTTGCGCCAGCACTGGCGTCCAGCCGTAGCCCTGATTCTGTTTGGCGAGGCCAATCTCTGGCGACACGCCCGCCAGGTCCTGAATGCCGTTGCGGATCACGCGTTCGGCTTCCTCGGGCAGATTGTTCTGCTCGCTCAAATGCGCGAGCACCAGCGTGTGCAGGCGCGACGAACCTACGGCGCGCAGAAAGCCCAGTGCTTGCGCGTTGCTCAAGTGCCCATGCGGCCCGCCAACGCGACGCTTCAACGGTTCGGGGTAGCGGCCGCCGCGCAACATGTCGGGGTCGTGATTGCACTCGAGCATCAACGCATCAACACCTGCATAGGCATCGATCATGTGCGGTGTGATGTGCCCGGCATCGGTCAACACGCCGAGGCGCGCATTGCCGTCGCTGAAAACGAACTGCACCGGATCGCGCGCATCGTGCGGAACCACCACAGGCTGAACTTCCAGTCCGGCCAGCACGAACGAATGCCGCGCTGAGATCGGCACGTGCGTACAGCTGCCGAAGTCCACCTGACGCGCCGTACCTGCGGTGCTGAACACCGGGACGCCGTGCGCACGCGACAAGCGCACCACGCCGTTGGCATGATCACTGTGCTCGTGCGTGACCAGAATGCCGCGCAGATCTGCAGGTGAGAGCCCGAGCAACCCAAGGCGCTCTTCGACAACGCGCAGCGAAAAGCCGCAATCGACGAGCAGATAGCCGTCTGCACCACGGACCACCGTCGCATTGCCGCGGCTGCCGCTACCAAGCGACGCGAACGAGAAACCACTACCGGGGGGCGTTGCAGCGAACAGATCCTGCAGGCTCAACCTGCGTGGTTCCGGATCAACGTCAGCAGCTGCTCAGGGAACGCAGGCGGCAGTTCGACGCCGGGTTCTGCGTCGACCATCAACGCATAGTGCACATCGGTACCCTGCAGGCGCAGCTGCAGCGCATGATGATCCTCGCTGAAAAACCAACGTGTGAAGAAACCATCTTCTTCGCCGCGTAGGTCCGCTTCGCTGACCTTCAGATACAGGATGCCCTTCTCACGATTCACGTCGGTAATGTTCAACTCTGCCTTCGACAACGCCTGATTCACGGTTGCCCAGGCACGATCGAAGTCGAGGTTCATGGTCAGCTGCGGACGCCCGCCCGCACCGCGCTCAAGCTTCGACTTGGGCACCGTCTGCAGTTGCTGCGCGCGCAGCGACACCGCGGCAGCGTCGCCGCCGGCCTGCGCAAGTCGTTCACCAATGGCTTTCAGCAACAGGTCTTCAACGTCGGCCATGGCCGACGTGTCTGGCCACGTCGATGTCGCGATCAGGCTTTCACTTTCGCGGAAGTGGACTTCTGCAGTGCCGTCGCGAACGCCGGGTTCAACCCGCATGAACAGCTTGGCCGACGTCGATGTGCGGGGCGCGGCGCCAGCAGCCGACGCGGCCGCTGGCGCGGCCGTGGCCGATGCTGCGGCAGTGCGCAATGATGAGCGCACGCTGTCCTGTGACAACGCATCCAGCGGAATCCAGTCGGTTTCCAACCAGCCGCTACTGGCGTCTTCTCGCACGATGGTGATGCGGTTGGCGACCAGGAACTGCTTTGCCCTGGGCCACACGACGGCCGGTGGCTCGTCGATGACCAGCCAATGGCGGTTACCCAGTTTCTGAATCTTGATGTAGTCGCCTTCGCCCGTGTTCAACAGACTCGTAGGCCGCGGATCGATCGCCTCCAACGCCGCGTTGGCCACCGACTCGGGCGGCAGGTCCGGCACCACCATGATCGACTTGATGTGCGTGCCGCGCAGGTCCGAAGGCAGCTTCAGCGGCGGCAGATTCGCAGCTGTCTGGTACTCCTCCTCGCGATCAGTGAAAAACAGCAGCGGGCCACTGCTGCAACCGAACAGGACAGAGCCGAGCAAGCCCGAACCAAGCACGCGAAGCAGGACGCCACCCAACACGCGCTGGCGCTGCCCGATGCGCAGGCGCTGCCCGGTGCGCTGCAGCGCAGGCGCGCCCTGGGGTTCAAACATACTCATGCAAGTACCTCAGCGAGCAGACTCGCCAGCGCGGGCCGACGTGCTTCGGAGAACGGCACAAGCGGCAGTCGGATGCCTGGCCCGATACGGCCGAGGTGATGCAGCGCCCATTTCACTGGCATTGGACTAGGTTCCACAAACAACATGGCATGCAACGGCTGAAGCCGGGCGTCGATGGCCGCAGCTCGGGCCTGGTCGCCCTCGAGCATGGCGGTGCAGCACTCCGACATCATGGCCGGCGCAACGTTCGCCGTGACCGAGATGCTGCCCAGCGCGCCTTCGCGCATCAGCTCCAGGTTCTTGGAGTCTTCGCCGGACAGCACGACGAAATCGCGGCCGCACAGATCGTGGATCTGACGCACCCGCGCCACATGACCACTGGCTTCCTTGATGCCAACAATATTGTGGTGGGGCGCAAGCCGAGCAATGGTCGCAGGCAAAAGATCGCAGGCCGTTCGGGCGGGCACGTTGTACAGCACCTGGGGAATATCCACCGCATCGGCCACCGCCATGTAGTGCCTGAACAGACCCTCCTGCGGCGGCCGGTTGTAGTAAGGCGTGACCAGCAGGCAGCCGTCCGCACCTGCCTCTTTGGCCGCGCGTGTGAGTTCAATGGCTTCAGTAGTCGAATTGGCCCCCGTGCCGGCAATGATCGCAATCCGTCGATTCGCAACTGCCACGACCGTGCGGATGACCTTGGTGTGCTCCGCAACGCTGACGGTCGCCGACTCGCCCGTTGTGCCGACCGGCACGATGCCGTGTGTCCCGCTTTTGATATGCCACTCGACCAGCGCCTCCAAGGCGGCATAGTCGATCTCACCATCGGCGTGCATGGGCGTAATGATGGCGACAATGCTGCCGGTGAACATGAAAGGCGCACCCCTGGAAAGAGGCGCCGATGGTATTGACCGCCCTCCCCCACGACAAGGCAGATTGCGAATGAGTGCAAATTGCTTGCACGGTGCGCGCCTGTGTTTCCGCAGCGGGCCTACCGCTTTCGCAGCAGGTAGGAGTATTCGGCCTCAAGGTGCAGCGATTCGAGCAACACGTGGCCGGTCTGACGCGCAAACACCTCGAAATCCCGCGCAGAGCCTGGGTCCGTCGACAGCACCCGCAGCAATTCACCGCTCTGCAGACGGTTGATGGCCTGTTTGGCCTTCAACAGCGGCAACGGGCAGCTCAGCCCACGGGCATCCACCGTCTGCGCAACATCTTGTTCAGCCATCTGTTTGCAAACACCTGTTTGAACCCAGCGAGGGGCAGGGAGTATATGGGCGGGGCAAGCAGCGGAAGTTCTCGGTGCACCCGACCGGTTCGGGACGGTCGATGAAATGGGACGGTCTGTGAATCGCGACGTCAGGTGAACTGGGACGTTGGGTGAGATAGACGGTCCAAGCCGCTTGGCGCGTAGTGCAATCCAGCGCGATGCACTGCGTCCAGGTCTGCAGCAATGACGTCACCCGGGGCCTGCCAGCCACTGCCCTTTCACCTGAAGCCCTTTTCCTCAAGCCCTACTCCTCAAGCCCTACTCCTGAAGCCCCATTCCTGAACAAAAGAGGCACATCCGCTCCATGCCCGCAGTCAGACTGCTCCCCACGCTAATCGCTGTGCTGCTGTCTGCGGCGGCCGGGCTATGCATGTCTGCACCGCTTGGCGCAGCCGCCGAGCCTATTCAATTGCCGGAGATCGGTGATGTCTCCGGGGCGATTGTGTCGCCCGCCGAAGAACGCGATCTCGGCGACAAGATCATTCGCGCCGTGCACGCTGAACTACCCACATCGTCCGACCCGGCGATGAAGTACTTCACGGAGCAACTGCTGGTAGAGCTGGCCGCAGCCAGCGAGCTGTCCAATCGCGAACTGCGCGTTGTGGTCGTTGAGAGCCCAGTTCTGAACGCATTTGCGGCGCCCGGCAACGTGATTGCAGTGAACCTGGGCTTATTCGCACATGCGCAGAACGTGCACGAGCTGTCCGCCGTACTCGCGCACGAGCTGGCGCACCTGTCGCAGCGCCACTACGCGCGCGGTGTGGAATACCAGCGCAAGGCCACGCTGCCCTATCTGGCGGCCATGCTGGCAAGCATTGCGTTGATGGCCACCGTCGGCGGCGACGCCGGCCTCGCAGCGATGTCCAGTACACAGGCCGCAGCACAGGACAGTTCATTGCGCTTCAGTCGAACGCGCGAGCAGGAAGCAGATCGGATTGGTATTGAAACGTTGAGCCGGGCCGGCCTGGATGCCTATGCGATGGCCTCAATGTTCGAACGCCTGGCCGCCGGTAACCGTGGGCGCGAGCAACCGCCGGAGTTTCTGCTGAGCCACCCGGTGACTGAGTCGCGGATTTCCGATGCCCGCAACCAGGCCAGCGGCATCCCACGTCGCTCTCACCTTGACCGCGACGACTATCAATTCGCACGCTGCCGAGCACGCGTTCACCTGGCCCCGGCTGCCGATGCAGCGGTGCTGCAGATGCGCGAACTGCTGAACGCGCAGCCCTCGGCGCCAGCAGCGGAGTACTGCCTTGCGCTCGCGCTGAGCCGTGCAAACGCAAACAACGAGGCCATGCAGCATTTTGGCGTGCTGAAAAAGTGGCTGCCCGACAACATCTACGTGAACCTGCTGAACATCGAACTGCTGATCGGAAGCGATAATGTGGATGCAGCGCTGGCACTGGCGGAGAACCAGCTGCGCAGGAATCCCGACAACGCGCCGCTTGCGATGTATTACGTCCAGGCATTATCGAAATCGCGCCGTCATCTCGACGCAGTGCGGGTGTTGCAACGGCAAGCCCAACTGCACGCGCAGGACCCCGATATCTGGTACGAACTGGCAGAGGAAGCGGGGCTGGCCGGTGAAATTCGCACGCTGCACATGGCACGCGCTGAGTACTTCCAATTGGTCGGCCGGTTCGACGAGTCTCTGAAGCAGCTGGAGTACGCCGAACGCATTCCCGAGAACGATCCGCGCCAGCAGGCCCGCATCTGGCAGCGCACACTGGACGTACGCGCCATGAAGGAACGGTTGGGGAGCAGTTAGCAGCGGCGGCCGCCGCTGTATCAGCGGCGCCGATACAACTAGCCTTGCCGACGCCTCGCGAGATCAGCCGCAAACGCCAGCATGCGGTCCAATGGCCGCACCGCGCGCACACGCAATTCAGGATCAACGTGCACTTCATTCGCGGGCCGCGCTGCGTTGTCGGCAGCGCCCGCGCTACGCAATGAATCGCGCAGGTTGCGCAGCCCGTTCATCGCCATCCATGGGCAGTACGCGCAGCTTCTGCATGTGGCGCCGTTGCCCGCCGTCGGCGCTTCGATAAAGCGCTTGTTCGGCGCCGCCTGACGCATCTTGTGGAAGATGCCGCCGTCCGTCGCAACAATGAACATGGCATGCGGCAGGTCACGCGCCGCCTTGATCAACTGACTGGTCGAGCCGACTGCGTCCGCCAGTGCGATCACCGACTGTGGCGACTCTGGATGCACGAGCACGCCTGCCTCGGGATACAGCCCCTTCAACTGCAACAGCCCTTGCGCCTTGAATTCTTCGTGCACGATGCACGCGCCCTGCCACAACAGCATGTCTGCACCGGTCTTCTGCTGTATGTAGCTACCGAGATGGCGATCCGGCGCCCACAGAATCTTCTCGCCCAATGCATCGAGGTGTTCGACCACATCTACCGCAATGCTGCTGGTGACCACCCAATCCGCGCGTGCCTTCACTGCGGCCGATGTATTGGCATACACCACCACCGTACGGTCTGGGTGCGCGTCGCAAAGTGCACTGAACTCATCAATCGGGCAGCCGAGATCAAGCGAACACGTCGCATCCAGTGTCGGCATGAACACGCGCTTTTCCGGCGACAGGATTTTGGCCGTTTCGCCCATGAAACGAACGCCCGCCACCATCAGCATCTGCGCGGGGTGGTCGCGGCCGAAACGCGCCATCTCAAGTGAGTCCGACACGCAGCCGCCGGTCTTCTCGGCCAACTTCTGCAGCGCGGCGTCGGTGTAGTAGTGCGCGACCAGCACCGCATCACGTTCCTGCAGGAGCTCCGTGATCTCATCTTCGAGTGCACGCTGATCGTCAGGCGCAAGCACTTCCGGTGCGACCGCAGGCAACCTGCATGACACACGCGGATCGAGCAGCGCGTCTGAGCTGGCCTGCTGTGTTTCTGTCTGGTTCACAATCGATGGATTGTTCATGTGCGTACTGCGCTTGAATGAATACTGTGCCGGATGGGTTGCTCTGCGATCATACATGGCCGATTCAGCTGCGCAGGCTCGCAACCTCAGTGTCCCTTCTCACCCTGCTGATTCCTGCGTTCCCGTACATCAACCCCAACCTCGACGCGTTGTTGCCGGCGCTGCTGCGTGCCGGCGTGAACCTGGAGATTCGCGCATTCGACAGCATTCGTCTGTGCGATACCGAGGTCGAAGCCGCAGACGCATCGGGCACATTCGCACCGTTGCGCCGCACCACACTGCTCTGGCCGCTGGGCTTCGGAACCCGCGGCAATTTCCTCGACAAGCTGCAGCTGCTGCAACTCGTGGCAGCCCGCACGCGCTGTGTCACCGCGCCGAGTGCATGGCTGCTGACGCATGCCAAGTACGACCTCGTCCGGGTCGCGGAGCCGCTGCAGCACCCCAAGACATTTGCCAGCCACGACGCGCAGTGGCTGTGGGAACAGCTGCAGCGTGGCGGTGACTGGATCGCCAAGCCGCCTGCGGCAAGCTTCGGCCGTGGTGTGTTCCGCATCAGCAGCAACGATCACAATGCGCTGGCCATCCTTGAACAGTTGACCGCGCACGGGCACGGCGAGTTCGCCCTCCTGCAGCGCTACGTGCCGGAGATCGAACAGGGTGAGAAACGAGTGCTGCTGGCGTTCGGCGAGGTCATCGGGGCCTATGCGCGGCTGCCAAATGCGCGCGGAATTACGAACATCGCAGCCGGCGGTCAGCCGGTCGCCACCACCCTCAGCGCCGCTGAACTAGCTGCCTGTCAGGCGCTGGCGGCGCAACTGCAGGCTGCGGGTGTGGGTTACGCAGGCATTGACCTTGCGTTCCCCTGGCTGATCGAAGTGAACGTGGCCAACCCCGGCGGCCTGGCCACGCTCATCTCGCTCGGCGATACGCACGCCGCAGATCGGCTGGCCGAGGTCGTTGTGCGCGAGCTGGCCGGCATGGCTCGGGCACCGGGCATCATGCCCGCCGACTGAAGTGAAGTGTTCCGCCCTGCGCAAACCGGAAACCCGGTGCCCCGAAGTACTGCGGGTCAGTGTTCGATCAGCTTGCGCAGTCGCTCGAGTTCACTGTCGCGCTCATCGATCGCCTGCACATGCCAGCGAATCTGCTCTTTCGATGCGCCGGACAAGCGCAAGGTCTCCAGCACTTCCTGCAGGCGATCGCGTTCCATCAACATCATATTCATGACGTCTTCAATGGATCGATTCGCGTCGACACTTCCCATGTACAGGACCCAATCTCCTCAAGCTGCCAGCGCGCCGGGTGCTGGGTACCGCGACCCTTGTCGTTCACACCATGCACGGTGAACGCGGGCAGCAGCGGGCCGCAAGCATAGGCCAACCTCCGGAACTGCATGAAGTCCAAGACATGATTTTGCCCACTGGGTTCCAGACGGTGATCAGCGCGGGGCCTGCGCTGGCCGCGGTCCCATGGCCGAGTTGCTGCGGGCAGCAAGACCATGCGGGTGCTGCACATGGCAGCACGGGACGCGGAAGAAGGTGGTGGGTCGTGATGGGCTCGAACCATCGACCAACTCGTTAAAAGCGAGCTGCTCTACCAACTGAGCTAACGACCCGGAAAGCTCGCGCCTGTTGCGCGAAGGGGCGGCATTCTATCCGCGTCGGCGCTCAATTCAACTGCAGAACACAACTCAGCCAGGTTGTGTGCATCAACAGTGTGCCGCGGGACGCGAAACACGGTCTGCCCCAATCATGGGAACAGCATTGGCGGGCGCCGCGATGGCTGATTCCGTTAGTGGCTGCCTACCTCACCGGCTGCCTACCTAACTGATAAGGGGTGGGGTCCGCAACGTTCGCGGCGCGAAAGCCATCGGCGCGAATGTGACAGGCATCACAGCGACCGCAAGCGCGCCCGGCCGCATCCGGCTGGTAGCAGGACAAGGTTTGTCCGAAATCCAGCCCAAGTGCCAAGCCCTCGCGAATGATGTCGGCCTTGCTCATGCTGACGATGGGGGCCTGAATCTGGATGCCTCTGCCTTCAACACCTGCTTTGGTCGCAAGCCTGGCCAGTTGCTGAAACGCCGCGAGGTACTCCGGTCGGCAATCCGGGTAGCCGGAGTAATCCACGGCATTCGCCCCGACAAAGATCGAAGTCGCTTCGAGCACCTCTGCCCACGCCAATGCGAGCGACAACATGATGGTGTTGCGCGCCGGTACATACGTGACCGGGATGCCTGCAGCGCGCTGCTCGGGGACCGCGATTGCCTGATCAGTCAGCGCCGAGCCGCCAATCCACGACATGTCGAGGATAGCGACACGATGGCTGGCGGCGCCCAGCATCGAAGCCACGCGACGTGCCGCAGTGATCTCAACGCGATGTCGTTGGCCGTAGTCGAGCGTCAGTGCGTGGCACACGTAGCCGTCGCGGCGCGCCATTGCGAGTACGGTGGCGGAGTCCAGCCCCCCTGATAGCAGCACGACTGCACGTTGGTTCATCGGCCCGGCACGTCGCCCCAAAGCTGTTTGTGCAGCTGCAGCTGAAAGCGCACAGGCAGACGATCCGCGACGATCCACTCGGCGAGCTGCGCGGGAGGTAACTGTCCGGCCACGGGTGAAAACAATACGTCGTCGACACGCGCTGCCAGCTGATGCTGGTCCAGGACCAGTCGCGCCCAGTCGTAGTCGGCGCGATCGCACAACACGAACTTCACCTGATCGTGCGCGCGCAGTTCCAGCAGGTTCGCCCAGTGATTACGATGCACTTCGCCCGAACCCGGGGTTTTGATGTCCAGCACGATACTCACACGCGCATCCAGGCCCGCTGTGGGTAACGCACCACTGGTTTCAAGCGATACCAGATAGCCCGCATCGGCCAACTCTTTCAGCAATGCCGCGCAGCCGGGTTGCGCCAGCGGTTCACCGCCCGTCACTGTGACATGGCGAACGCCGAACTCGGCAGTGCTGGCGAGCAGCGCGGCGAGACTGCGCAGTTCACCGCCCTGAAACGCATAAGCCGTATCGCAGTACTGGCAGCGCAGCGGACAACCGGTAAGCCGGATGAATACGGTGGGTCGACCGACGGTGCGTGCTTCTCCCTGCAGCGACAGGAAGACCTCCGTGATGCGCAGGCTGAGCGCGAGCGGGTCGATCGGGGCTTCACACACTGCTTCGCCTGCAGCAACAGGACCCGCTGCAGCAACAGGCATGTCCGCACGCACAGATGCGTCTGCCCGGTCAGCACTCAATTCGGCGATGACAGATAGGCCTCGGCAAGACCGGCCGCAGGCGTGCCGGGAAAGTCGTCACGCACCCGTCGCATGGAGCGATCTGCTGCATCGCGATCGCCGAGCTTGCCGTAAACCACCCCAAGCTTGTACAGCGCATCCGGCATCTTGGGATGGTCCGGATAGAGGTTCACGACCTGCGCAAAGGATTGCCGGGCGAGTTCCAGCTTGGGCTTCGGCAGCGCCAGGTAGGACTCGCCCAACCAATAAAACGCGTTGGCGGAATAGGCACCATCAGGAAAGTCCGTCACCTGCTGGGTGAACGTCTCGATCGCTTCCTCGTAGCGCTTCTCCCGCGTCAGCTGCACGCCGGACTGATACGCGGTGCGTTCGCCAGCGTTCACACCGGCCACGCTATCGGCGCCTGCGCCGCCAATCGCGCCACTCCCAGGGGTCACGCCTGTATTTGCATTTCCCTCGGACGGGCCGCTGCCGGCCAGCCGACGATCCATATCGGCGTAGCGCGCCTTCTGATCCGTCTCCATGCGTGCTATGCGGTGCTGCTGCTCTTCGAGCATGCCGCGCAGCTGCTGCAGTTCCTGCTGCAACACCTGCACCTGATAGGCGAGCGATCCGCCGGACTGCGGGCCTGCGTCCATTGGACGCGCCGGGTCAGCCGCGGCAGATGGTTCGGCAGCGGACGCAAACACGTCCGTCGTCCCCGAGGCTGCCGCGCCAGGAGGTACATCCACTGGACGCCCAGCGGCAATGTCTGACGAGGGCTGTGCCGACTGTTGAGCCTGCCCTGTGCCGTTAGATGAGGTGCTGGGCGAAACGGCCGTGCCGCTGTTGCGCGGCTGTCCGCGGGACTCCACAACAGGAACGGCCGCAAATGCGGCCGTTCCCAGTGTGCAGCACAGCAAGAGCGCAAGGGTGCGCATGCGATGCTCCGTTCTCAAAGGTCTGCCTTGAGATTTATCGCCAGAAACCCCTAGCGATAAACCAACTCACCGCGGCGGTTCTTGCTCCACGCGCCTTCATCGTGGCCTGCATCAGCGGGCTTCTCTTCGCCGAAGCTGACCGTTTCGAGACGGCTGCCTTCAACGCCGTCACCCACCAGCACTTCCTTCACCGAGCCCGCGCGGCGCTCACCCAATGCAAGGTTGTATTCACGGGTGCCACGCTCATCGCAGTGGCCTTCCACGAGCACGTTCTTGCCGCTGGCGTCCTTCAGGTACTTGGCGTGATAGCCGAGCAGCGTGACATCGCCCGAGGCGATCACGGCACTGTCGTATTCGAAATAGATGGTGTTGCCGACCGGGTTGCCCTGGTCATCAACGGGGCCCGTGGCCATCGGCTTTTCGACCGGCGCCGGCGTCGGCGTGGTGTCGACTTGCGCAGGCGCTTCCTGAGTCGGAGTCGTTGCTGGGGGAACAACCTTCGTGCTCTGCTGGCAGCCAGCCAAGGCGGCGCCAACCAACAACAGTCCTGCAATCTTCCAAGCCACGGGATTCGTCATTTTTCTTTCGCTCCAGTTGTGATTGATCACGCTGCGTCACTGCAGCCTGCTTCGAACATTGAGAAAGGGCGACCAAGCCGGCTCGCGCACATCTCCCTCTGCGGACGGAAGCTGAAAACGCGCACGGCCGGTGATCGCGATGTGCGCGAGTATACCCTTGCCTCCCGCGAGCGTGGCAAAGACTAGCATCGTTCCGTTGGGTGACACGCTTGGCGACTCATCGAGTTTTGTCTGGGAAATGACAGAGTTCTTACCGCTCGCGAGATCCAACACCGCAATGTTGAATGGCGCCGACGGATTGAATCTATGCACATAGGTGATGCGCGTTCCGTCCGGTAGCGTACGTGGCCGCGCGTTGTAGTCGCCTGCAAAGGTCATGCGTTCAGACAGGCCAGTGGCCACATCCATGCCGTAGATCTGCGGCTTGCCGCCCTGATTCGATGTGTAGACCAGCCGCCGACCATCGTTCGACCAGCTGGGTTCTGTATCGATGTAGCTGTTGCGCGTGAGTTGACGCAGCCGGCGCGAGGCGATGTCCATCAGGTACAGCTCGGCCCCGGCGCCGTCCTTCGACAGCACCATCGCCAGTGTGCGGCCGTCAGGCGAGAACGTCGGCGCGCTGTTGATGCCCGGGAACGCTGCGATCCGCTCCCGCGCACCCGTAGCCAGGTTGTGCAGGTAGATGGCCGACCGTCCGCTCTCGAACGTGACATAAGCGATGCGCGATGCGTCCGGCGACCAGCTGGGCGACATGATCGGCGCGTTGAGCTGCAGCAGCGTACGGCTGCGGGCGCCGTCCGAATCCGCCATCAGCAGGCTGAACTTCGCGTTTGGCGTGCCAAGGCGCTGGGCCAGGACATACAGCAGCCGTGTCGAGAACGCGCCACGGATGTTGGTGATCTTCTGGAACATGGCATCCGCCGCAACATGGGCGATATCGCGCAGCTGGTCCTTTGAACCGCACAGGGTCTCCATGAACTCACGTTTTTCGCTGCCCACGTTGAACAGCTCGTAGGTCACGGCGTAGTGATCGGGACTGTCCTGCACGATGCGGCCGATGACCAGGTAACGCGCGCCCTGCACGCGCCAGTCACGGAACTGCACTTCCTCGGCAGCACTGGGGTAGGCCAGCATGTCGTCCCGGGAAATCGGTGAGAAGTAGCCGCTGCGCGCGAAGTCGAACGAGATGATCTCGTCGAGTTTTTCCGGCAGAACAGCGCCGGATTGCATGCGGAACGGCACCACCGCGATGGGCGTGGGGCGGTCGCGCCCACCTTCGATCTCGATGACCGGGGTCGCGCGCGCGGCCAATCCCAGGATCAACACGCAGAAGAACGCAGCCAGGAGTTTCAACGCATGAGGTCCTTAGGTGTGAAGTTGAACGCGATGTGCCGAAAGTCCGTCTCGAACAGCCGTCGATCTGGCGGCACTTCAAACCGCCGCACCGCGCGAACTGCATCGACGGCGGACCGATCGAACGCTGGGTCACCACTGCTTTTGCCGATCTTCACCGCGACCAGCTCGCCTGTTGGAACCAACTCGATCAGCAGTGTCACCCGCATGTCTCGACGCGCCGACGGCGGACGCGACCATTGCTCGCGAATCAGTTGCGCCATGCCTGCGTGGTAGGACGCGGCCTCGTTCTCCCCGAACTCCGCATCAGAAGCTGCAGCTTCGGCATCCAATGCTTCGTCCAGCGCCTTCTGCTCAAGTTCCCGCAGGTTGCGGTTGTCCGCTGCCTGTTTCGTGGGCTTGGGCTCGGGCTCGGGCTTCGTCTCTGAGATGTCCGGCGTCGTGGGTGTCGGATCGATCGGCGTGGGGACGGGCTCAAAGTCGCGCGCTCTCCGGCTCGACGGCGGCGGCGGTGTCGCCGGCGCGGGCTTGCGCGTGTTTGGCGTCATCGCCACCAACGTGGCTTGAATCACATCCTTGGGCGCAAGGTTGCGCAGCTCTTCCGCAGTCGGCGTGTAGTGATACAGCAGCCCGGCGAGCGCCAACGCATGCACAAGCGCTGCGAGTACGAACGGGCCGCTGTAGGTATTGAACTCCGACCTCATGACATCACCGCTTCGGGCGCGGCGGCTCGGTCAGCAAACCCACGCTGGATGCGCCGGCCACCTGCAGCGTGCCCATCACCTCGATCACCCGACCGTAGGCAATCTCTGCATCACCACGCACGAACACGGGCACGTCGGGCCGTGTACGGATGACCTTGCCGACCTGTTCGCTCAAGGTCTCCAGGCTCACCCGATTACCAATGTCGTTGGTGTCCGATGCGCCCAGGTTGACGAACACCGCGCCGTCTTTGCGCACGGTCACCATCAACGGATCATTGAGGTCGCGCGGGTCAACGGGCTTCGACGGCGCCGGCGGCAAGGCGATCTTCACGCCCTGAGTCATGATCGGTGCCACGGCCATGAAGATCACCAGCAGCACCAGCATCACGTCGATGTACGGCACCACGTTGATTTCCGCGATCGGTCGCCGCTTGCCGCGCCGCGCGCGCGAACTACTTGGTTGAGCTTCCATGTACCGCTCGGTGCAGGATGGTTGTCAGTTCGTCGGCGTACACCTCATAACGCGTCATCAAGGTGTCGACGCGCGCCGAATAGCGGTTGTAGGCAATCACGGCCGGGATAGCGGCGAACAAACCCATGGCCGTGGCGATGAGCGCTTCGGAGATCCCCGGCGCAACAGCCTGCAGCGTGGCTTGCCCGACCACCGCCAACCCGCGGAACGAGTTCATGACGCCCCAGACAGTGCCGAACAAACCCACGTACGGACTGGTGGACCCCGTGGTCGCAAGGAACGACAGGTTGCGCGACAGCCGCCCCTCTTCGCGGGCCATCGCCACGCGCAACGCGCGCTGAATCGCCTGCATCATCGCGTCAGCGTCACCACTGGTCTGACGATTGCGGCTGAACTCCTTGAACCCCGCGACGAACACAGACTCGATGCCCGTCATGCGCTCGGCCTGCGCCTCGACACTCGCGAACAGCTTGCGCAGGTCTGTGCAGGACCAGAAGCGCTCTTCGAAATCATCGATCTCCGCCGTGATGCGTTTAAGCGCGAAGTAGCGCTCGAAGATCATGGCCCAGGACACCATGGAGATGACGAGCAACATCGCCATGACGAACTGCACCACGAGCGATGCGTTGGTGACGAGCGTCCAAAGGGGCAGTGGTTCAGTTGGATTCATGGTTCCAAGGGCAGTTCGGGTTGGCTGGCGTGCTGCGCGGGCGGCGTCAGCCCGAAGTGACGATAAGACTTCGCTGTGGCCATTCGTCCGCGCGGCGTCCGCATCAGGAACCCCTGCTGAATCAGGTAGGGCTCCAATACGTCTTCTATCGTATCCCGTTCCTCACTCAATGCGGCCGCCAGCGAGTCCACGCCCACCGGACCGCCGTCGAATTTCTCCATCAAAGTAAGCAGCAGCCGACGGTCCATCGAATCGAAGCCATGTTCATCGACCTTCAGCATGGCCAGTGCACGGTGCGCGATATCCAGGTTGATATGCCCGTCACCCTTCATCTCTGCGAAGTCACGCACGCGGCGCAGCAAGCGGTTGGCAATGCGCGGCGTGCCGCGCGAACGCCGTGCAATTTCGTTGGCGCCGCCCTCGCCCATGCCCACGCCCAGCTTGCCGCCGGAACGTGTGACGATGGCCGTCAGCTCTTCCTCTGTGTAGTACTCCAGACGCTGCACGATGCCGAACCGGTCGCGCAGCGGCGATGTCAGCAACCCCGCGCGCGTCGTCGCACCCACCAGTGTGAAGGGCTGCAGTTCGAGTTTGATCGACCGCGCTGCCGGGCCTTCGCCGATCATGATGTCGATCTGATAGTCCTCCATCGCAGGATAGAGAATCTCCTCGACGACCGGGTTGAGGCGATGGATTTCGTCGATGAACAACACATCGCCGGCCTGCACGTTGGTGAGGATTGCGGCCAGATCGCCGGCGCGCTCGAGCACCGGCCCCGATGTCGACTTGATCGACACGCCCATCTCGTTGGCGATGATGTGCGCAAGCGTGGTCTTGCCCAGACCCGGCGGCCCGAAGATCAGCGTGTGATCGAGCGGCTGCTTTCGGCGCCGCGCTGCGCCGATGAAGATCTCCATCTGCTCCTTGACCGCGCTCTGGCCGATGTACTCGGCCAACTGCAACGGACGGATAGCGCGATCGACGACATCTTCGCCGTCTGCGCTGCCCGCATCGATCAGCCTGTCGCTGTCGCTACCTTTCAAGCACTCGCCCCCTGATGTGCGGTCGCACGCCGCCGCCACATTATCGTCTGTCGAGAGATGCGGCTCGAAGCAGCCGCGCAGTTGGTCAGTGGATCGCTACCGTCCCTCGCCTGCGGCTCTCTTTACCCCTTCTCGCCTACGGCTCTCTTCACCCCTTCTCGCCTACCGCTCGGAGCGCCAGGCGCACGATCTCTTCAACCCCGAGATTGTCCTGGAACACCGCGCTGACCCAGCGCGTTGCTTCTGTGGGCTTGTAGCCCAGCGCAATGAGCGCGGCCTCGGCATCGTCCGCGGCCCGCCGCGCACTGCCGCGCACACCCGATGCACCAACAGCCTGCGGATCCCCCTGCGGCACCATGGCCCCAAGTTTGTCGCGCAGTTCGACGATCAGCCGTTCTGCTGTCTTGCGGCCGACGCCCGAAATCCTGGTCAGCCGCGCAACGTCCTCACTGGCGATCGCTTCCGCAAGCGCCGCCAGTTGCATGCCCGACAGCAACGCCAGCGCCAGTTTCGGCCCGACCCCGTTTACGCGAATCAGTGCACGAAACATCTCGCGCTCAGCGCGCGCTGCGAAGCCAAACAGGAAGTTGCCGTCTTCGCGCGTGACCTGGTGGATGTACAACGTGAGCGCAGTACCCAGCGGCAGTTGCATGCCGAGCAGTCCCGTCGTGACTTCCACCTCGTAGCCCACGCCACCGACGTCCAACAGCACCCGCGCGCCATCGACCTCCAGCAACCTGCCTTCCAGCCGCGCAATCAATTGAGCATCCTCTGTGAGCCAACGCCACTGAGACCAAATGAATCCGAACCTCACCTGGCGGCAGCCTACCAGTCGCGGCCCGCTGCGAACTGCGCGGCCGCATGCATTGAGCGCGCGCCTGTGTCAGCTCGTCGGGTCAGCTCGTCGGCTCAGGCTGTCGAGCCCGGCAACCGCTTCCAGCGTCGTCGACTGCGGGCGGGGCCGGCCCAGCGTAATGGACTGCGTTCCGCATGCAGATGACACAGCGCAATCGCCAACGCATCCGCTGCGTCTGGCGACGGTAGCTCAGGCAGGCTCAACAGCAGCGCCATCATGCGTTGCATCTGGTCCTTGCTTGCACTGCCAGACCCCGTGATGGCCTGCTTCACGCGCCGCGCCGCGTACTCGACCACGGGCACACCGTTGCTGATCGCCGCCACGATGGCAGCCCCACGCGCCTGCCCCAGCTTCAACGCAGAGTCCGCACTGCGCGCCACAAACACCTGCTCAACCGCCATCACATCCGGCCGAAGGCGCAGCACCGCTTCTACAACGCCGGCATAAATCACGCCGAGGCGATCGGGCATGCTGCCGACCGGCGCTTTGATACAGCCCGACTCGACACAGCGCGTGCGCTCGCCCAAACCCTCGATGAGGCCGAAGCCGGTGATGCGCGAACCTGGATCCAGACCCAGCACACGCAACTGCCGCAAGGCCGGTGCAGCCATCAGCCTTGGCCGGGATTCGATGCGCCCGCATTCGGCTTGTTCGTGGGCCAGACCTTCATCGGGATCAGTTGCGCAACCGAATGTGCAACTCACGCAGCTGATGATCGTCGACGAGGCCAGGCGCACCCGTAAGCGGGCAAGCCGCCGATTGCGTTTTCGGAAACGCGATGACGTCGCGAATGGCAGTCGCGCCGGTCATGAGCATGACCAACCGATCAAGGCCCAGCGCCAGGCCGCCATGTGGCGGGCAGCCGTACTGCAACGCATCCAGCAGAAAGCCGAACTTCACGCTCGCTTCCTGCCCCATCATGAGCACGTCGAACACTGCCTGCTGCATCTCCGGACGATGAATCCGAATACTGCCGCCACCAATCTCGTAGCCGTTCAACACAACGTCGTAGGCGCGTGCCTTGGCCTCGAGTGGTGCGATGAGCAACGCCTCTGCGCTGCAGGTGGGCTGGGTGAATGGGTGATGCTTGGCTGCCACGCGCCCAGCATCATCAGCCTCGAACATCGGGAACTCGGTCACCCACAGTGGCGCCCATCTGGAGGCCACCAGACCCAGGTCCGTCGCGAGCTTGAGGCGCAGCGCACCCAGCGCATCCGACACCACCGTGGCCGAATCGGCGCCGAAGAACACCACATCACCGGTCTGCGCGTTGACGCGTTGCAGGATGGCCTCCACAGCCGCAGCCGGCAGCACTTTCAGTATCGGTGACTGCAATCCCTCAAGGCCGTTCGCGCGATCGTTGACCTTGATGTAGGCCAGCCCCTTCGCACCGTAACGCGAGACGAAGCTCGCGTAGTCATCGAGCGCCTTGCGCGACAGCTTGCCACCACCCGGCGCACACAACGCCGCCACGCGTGAACCCGGATCTGCAGCCGCTGCTGCGAACACCTTGAACTCGACGTCGCGGACCAGGTCGGCCACATCGAAAAGCTTCATCGTCACCCGCAGATCGGGCTTGTCGCTTCCGTAGTCGCGCATCGCCTCGTCGTAGGTCAGCACCGGAAACACGGGGAGTTCGACATCGAGCACTTCCCGGAACAGCGTACGCAGCATGTTCTCGGTCAACGCCCGCACGTCGTCTTCGTTAACGAACGACGCCTCGATGTCGACCTGTGTGAACTCAGGCTGGCGATCCGCACGCAGGTCTTCATCACGGAAACAGCGCGCGATCTGATAGTAGCGATCCATGCCCGACATCATCAGCAGCTGCTTGAACAGCTGTGGTGACTGCGGCAAGGCAAAGAACTGCCCCGGGTGGGTGCGGCTGGGCACCAGATAGTCGCGGGCGCCTTCCGGCGTGGCACGCGTCAGGATGGGCGTTTCGATCTCCAGAAAGCCGTCAGCCTCCAGCAGCCGGCGAATGGCACTCGAGATGCGTGCCCGCGTCTGCATGCGGTACTGCATTTCCGGACGGCGCAGATCGAGATAGCGATAGCGCAAGCGAATGTCTTCGCCAGCGTCGGAGTGCTCGTCGATCTGGAACGGTGGCGTTGGCGACGCGTTCAGCACCTCGAGCTCAAGGCCCAGCACTTCGACCTCACCTGTCGCCATATCCGCATTCACTGTGCCGGCTGGCCGCGGACGCACGCGACCCCGCAGCTGCAGCACATATTCGCTGCGCACCTTGTCGGCAAGCGCGAAGCTCGACGGCGTATCCGGGTCGTAGACCACCTGAATGATGCCGGTGCGATCGCGCACATCGAGGAAAATGACACCACCATGATCGCGCCGACGATGAACCCAGCCGGTCAGGGCAACGGTTTCGCCAATGTGGCTGGCACGCAGGTCACCACAGTATTGAGTACGCATATCTCAAGGAATTCTCGGGCAAATCGGGCGCGCGGAGCCTAACACGGTGATTCTGCGCGGCCGCCAGATGGGGTGATGTGACGTAGAGACGAAGAAACGGCAACGACGCGGGGCAGGCAGACGCCACCCCAGCCCAACGCAATGTCACAGCGCCACGATCACTCGCTGCTGGCCGGCGGACTGCTTGATGTAGAACCGCCCGATGATCCGGAAGCCGCCGGTTTGGCCGCACTCTCCGAGCTGCCGCCGCTCGTGGACTCGCCGCTGCTCGAGTCTGCGCTCGACCCTCCCGCATCCCCGCCACCTTCTGCGAGGTTGCGTTTGCCACCGGACTTGAAGTCGGTTTCGTACCAGCCGGCGCCCTTCAATCGAAACGCAGGCGCCGATACGAGCTTGCGCAATTCGGCCGCGGAACACGCAGGGCAGTCGATCAGCGGCGAGTCGCTGAACTTCTGGATCGCCTCGAAGCGGTGGTTGCAGGCTTTGCACTCATACTCATAAATCGGCATAGATCACCCATGGACAGATAGGGCAGCACACGGCGCCACCACGAACCGCAATGATGCCCGCTCAGCGCACGAAACGGGGCAGCGTGACGAACGCAATTCGAACCATTCACTGCAGTTTCCGGCCTGCGCGATGCATCGCAAAGCCAGCGCGATGTGGGGCTCGTCGGCAACTATTCAAGAGAAGTCACGAAAACTCTATGATTTTGCAGTAAATCGGCGAGATTGATCCTTGCCCGACCTACTCAATTTGGCTATAAAGTGCGCAGTTTCAGGGTTGCTGGTGCCGCGCGGTGAGCGTCAACTCATCGAGGATGAGCGTCATCACATCTGCAACTCATTCCGTGCGGATCACCCACTCGTTCCGCGCGGATTACCGGCGTAGTCATCACCCAAACAGACCAGATCGACCAAACAGACAAGGACCACCGCATGGCCAAAAAACCTGTGAAAAAGGCAGCAGCGAAAAGCAAAGCAAAAGCTCCCGCATCGAAGGCTGCAGCTCCGAAAGCAAAGGCTGCGAAGCCCGTGACTGAGAAGATGAGCAAGACCGGCATCCTCAACGAACTGGCCGAGCGAACCGAGCTGACGCGTAAGCAGGTCACGGCAGTGTTGGACGAACTGGAAACGCTGGTCGAGCGGCACATCAACAAGAAAGGCATTGGCGAGTTCACGCTGCCGGGTCTTCTGAAGATTCGTGCAGTCAAGCGTCCCAAGACCAAGGCGCGCATCGGCCGTAACCCTGCGACGGGCGAAGAGATCACGATCGGCGCCAAGCCTGCATCCATCCGCGTTCGCGTTGGCGCACTCAAGCGCCTCAAGGCCATGGTGCAAAGCTGAAATGGTGCGGCACTGAGTAGCAAACGCTGATCAGCAGCACTGCAACGCTGGCAACCGCCACCGTCTGCAAGCGAAAACGCCGGGGTTTCCCGGCGTTTTCCGTTCTGGGCCGGCATCCGTCGCGCCGCGTGCTGGTACGGTTCCCGATCCTGCGCGCATCCACATCAGTGTTGGCGGCATGCATCGGGCTGCTGCTGATGAGCAGCGCGGCAAACGCAGCCGCGTCCAGTAGCGCTGCTTCACTCGGCGCTGCCGCAGGTACGCGCCCACCCAACACAACAGCCGCGACAAGAACCACGACGAAATCCAAGCGCGCAGAGCCGGTCGATCCAGCACTGCTGCGGCGCCCTGCTGAACAAACGGCTGAACAAACGGCTGAACAAACGGCTGAACAAACGGCTGAACAAACGGCTGAGCAAATGGCTGAGCGAGTGGCTGAGCGAATGGCTGATGACGGCCTACCAGAGGACCGCTTCGATGCCGAAGTCTGGCTGCACTGGATCACGCCGAAGCTCGGCCGCTACATGCCGAACACCGGCGAGCGCACAACACTGATCGCCAGCGTGCACCGCGAAGCTGCACGCAATCACATCGATCCCGAACTGATCCTGGCGGTCATCGACGTCGAGAGCCGTTTCAATCGCTTCGCGGTCTCCCGCGTGGGCGCGCTCGGCGTGATGCAGATCATGCCGTTCTGGAAGAACGAAATCGGCCGGCGCGAAGACAACCTGAATCAGATCGATACGAACGTCCGCTATGGCGCCGCCATTCTTGCGCACTACATAGAGCGATCGAACGGCGACCTCGTACAAGCCCTCGCACGCTACAACGGGTCGCACGGCCTGCTGAATTACCCGGACCGCGTGTTGTGGGCGTGGCGACACCGCTGGCAGTCGAAGCTCGCCAATGAAATACCTGCCATGGTCGCAAGCTGCAGGCGCTATCAATTGACTGCCTGCCGCCAGTAGCTCAGTTCCTCTCGGCGTCGGGCCCTGCTGCGGTGTCCGGCCGCCCCCCCACAGTGACAGAAGTGGTGACAGAAGCGGCGGGGACAACCAGCGCTGCCGTCAGCGTCGCCAGCGTCTGTGGACCGATAAGGACACGCACGCCACCCGCAGGGTCAATGACGATTGTCGTCGGCAGTACTTCGGGCTTAGGCACACCCAGCGCCACGCCGGGGTCTTTGCGCAGGAGCGGAAACGCAATGCCCATTCTGCTGGCCAGGGCCTTCAGTTCCGCGCCAGCAATACCGTCGAAGTTCACGCCATAGACCGTCAGATCGCTCTTGCGTGCGGCCTGCAACGCGTTGAGGTCAGGAATCTCGTGTCGGCAGGGCGCGCACCACTCGGCCCAGTAGTTCACCAGCACCCACTTGCCGCGCTGATCGGCCAAGGCATCAGACGAGCCGTCAGCGCGATCGAACTGCACACCCGTGCCTGCGCCACAACCGAACAACAGCAGCGCGCTCAACGCTGACAATCTCAAGGCCAACAATCTCAATACCGACACTCTCAAAACCAAAACTGGAAACCGTTTCAGCGCCGGCAAAGTCATGCGTCACCCAATTCGAGAAGGTCTTCCAGTGAAATATCCAGATGACTGCGGGCCGACGACAACGCAGCATCGAGACGCGCCGCGATCCTCGGGTCGATTCCATCCCAGTTGCCCGACCAGCCAAGGTCACCATTGAGCACCTCGCTGAGATGCCACAGTGTCACGCGATCAAGGTCGCGGCCGAGCATCCAACCGCCCTGATCCGTCCGAACCACAATACCTGTCGCCTGCAGGCATTGCAGGAGGCCGAGTGCGCGCGGCACACCCATCAACAGTTCCAACACCGCGTCATGCGACAGGCTGCTCCCTTCATGATGCGCGACGTGCAGATTGCGCAGCAGCGCCAGCGCCGCCACGAGCGCCGGCACACTGACCAATGCGCGCGGGCGCACGGGCTCGCCCATCAACTTGACCAACAATGCCCCACCCAGAATCAGCGCCCAGCACAGATAAATCCAGGTCAGAAACAACGGCACGGCCGCAAACGTGCCGTACACCACCTGCACGCCCGATTGCGCAAAGAACAACGAAAACACACGCAATGCCAGATGGAAACACAACATTGTGGCAATGCCGCCCACCAGCGCATGCGGCAGTCGAACAACACAATTGGGGACCGCATAGAACAGTGCCGTGAAGCTGACGCCACTGATCAACCAGGGCAGCGCGACCAGGAAACGCGCCTTGACGTCCACGCCTTCGACATCGCTGAGCAACGGAATCGACAGCACATATGAACTGACGAACGTTCCCAGTGCCAGTGCAGGCGGACCAAAGGTCAGGACGGCCCAGTACAACAGCAGGCGGGACATGCCTTTGCGCGGCTCCGTCACCGCCCAGATCCGGTTGAACGCCTGCTCCACATTCTCGAGCAGCAGGTAAGACGTGACCAGCAGCAACCCCGATCCCCACAACGTGAGTCCGCGCGCCTGATCGGAGAAGCTATGCAGCTGCTCGCGCAGTTGTTCACCCGCGGCCGGCAGGAAATTGCGGAAGATGAACTGCTCGATATCCGCCCCGACCGACGAGAACTCCGGCATGATGGACAGCACGGCATAAGTGACCGTCATCAGCGGCACCACCGCGAACAACGTGGTGTAGGTCAGCGCCGCTGCAGTCTTCAGCTGCCCATCACGCATGAAGCGCAAAACAAACTCGGTCACGATGAACCGCAGCCGTTCGATCACACGGAATTGCAGCGGCAGACGTTGCAGAACAGATCGCATAAGCAGGACCCGCGACGGCGAATGACCGACGGAAGCACCTAGAATACCCGCCCGACCCGCACCGGCGGCCGCAATGCCTGCATTCCACATCCTGCACAACCCGAAATGCTCGAAGTCACGTGCCTGCCTGCAGCTGCTTGAGGCGCATGGCGTGCAAGCACACATTCGGCTGTATCTCGAATCGCCACTGTCGCTCGCGGAGCTCCACGTACTGCACGCGGCCCTGGGTGGCAACGTGCGGGAGATGCTGCGGGCTGACGATCCGGCAGCGCGCGCTGCCGGCCTTGATGACTCAGGTCTGTCAGACGATCAGCTGCTGCAGGGCGTCGCGAGTTTCCCGGCACTCATGCAGCGCCCTATCGTCATCGTTGGCGATCGTGCGCTGGTCTGCCGTCCACCCGAGCGTGTCCTCACGCTTCTGTGAATCAGCCGCTCCCATGAACCAGCCGGGCGCACCCACAGGTATGCAATCCGCACATCGCCAGGCTCGCGACGCGCACACCTGGCTGCTGCTGGGTTGTGCAACGCTGCTCGCTGCACTGCACTTCGCCAGCGCGTTCGCGCATCAACCACCGGGCAGCGCGTTTCCAATCGCACCCGTCATTGCATTGGTCCTGCTGCTTACGCCGGCAGTCGGCGCCTGGCAGGGCCGCGGGCGTTCTGGTTTCTGGTATGCGCTGCTGAGCACACTATTCGTTGCACACGCGTTCGTTGTCGCCGCGACCCACGCTACCCAGGCTTTTGGCTTTGCGCTGCTGGCCGCCAGCCTGATGCTGTTCATCGAGGCGTGCGCATATGCACGCCATCGCGGGCTCGCCGCAGGGTGAGACCGGCAGTTCGACAAACTAGCACTGACTGTGCAGCCGTTTCGACAACAGCAAACGGTTCTCGACCGGCACATCCCGTGGATCAACCTGAAGAATGTCGTAGCCGCGTTTGACCAACAGTCGCAGCATGCTGCGATGCCGATTGCGGGTTTTCACGTAGATGCGCTCGAAGCCCGCAGCGATCGCCCAGCTTTCCTGCGCGTCAAGCAACCCGACTGCGACGCCGTGCGAACGCCGCGCCGGCAGCACGCCACCCATCCAGCTATACCAGGAGCCATCGGCGTAGCGGTCATAGCCGGCTTTGAAACCCACCGGCTGGTCGTCAACCGATGCAATCAGCACCAGCGCGCTGCGTCCGGACAACCGCCGATGAAAGTCGCGCAAGTCGAGCCCGCCATCACCAGCATCGAACTCCGGAATCTGCTCAGCCAGCGCAAATGCGGTCTCGATGTCACCTTGGCTGATGACGAAGTCAGCCATGCACGCGTCCGCACTTCCGAGCAACGCAGTGCGGACCGAAGCTCACGGGTTCAAGACGGATGTACATCCGCTCAGGCTAGTGCAGCACCATGCGCGGCGCTTCACGTTGCATGGGCTCCAGGTCGGGAATCTCGAAGCGGCGCATATTGATCTCGCCGTCGAGCACCTCCGGCAACGACTGCACGAGCCGCTCCATGCCTGCAATCCGAAAGTGCGACGAGAGCGCGTCGATGTCCTGCCACTCCTGCAACAGGAAGATGGTGGGATCGCCCGACACACCGAGAAAGACCTCATACCGCAGGCAACCCGATTCGTGGCGCGCGGTGTAGGCGATTTCGTGAAACAGCTTCAGCGCACGCTCGCGCGCCGCGTGCCGATAGGAAACAAAGCCATGCACAATAATCATGAGCGTTGACTGTCAGTGATCGAACTTGAGACCTGGAAGATATAGCCGAGGTCCAGCAATTCGGCCAGTGCAGTCAACCCGGACGCAGGACCGCCGCGATTTCGCTCAGGATGGCCGGGTCGTCGATCGTCGACGGCACATCGAACGGCTTGCCGTCTGCAATCTTGCGCATGATCTGGCGCAGGATTTTTCCAGATCGCGTCTTTGGCAGGCGTTTAACGATGTATGCGCGCTTGAAGTTGGCAAACGCACCAATCTGCTGACGCACCATCTGCACCAGATCGAGCTCAAGTTGCTGCGGGTCGATGTTGCTGCCGTCCTTCAGCAGCACAAGTCCCACCGGCACCTGGCCGCGATCGACATCTTCTATGCCGATCACCGCGCACTCGGCCACCGCCGGATGCGCGGCAACAATCTCCTCCATCTCGCCGGTCGACATGCGGTGGCCGGCCACATTGATCACGTCATCCACCCGCCCCATGATGAAAACGTAACCGTCATCATCGCGATAACCGCCATCGCCGGTCAGATAGAAGCCCTCATAACGGCTCCAGTACGCGTCGAGAAAACGCTGATGGTCGCCCCACACCGAGGGCAGCGCGCCGGGAGGCAGTGGCCCCTTGATCACCACGTTGCCTTCCTGATTGGGCCCGAGCTCATGGCCGTCTTCATCGAGGATGCGCAAATCGAATCCCGGCACCGGCAGCGTCGGTGAACCGGCTTTGGTCGGCAGCAGTTCGACCCCCACCATGTTCGCCACCATGGGCCAACCCGATTCTGTCTGCCACCAATGATCGATGACCGGAATACCCAGAATCTGCTTCAACCATTGATAGGTTGGCGGATCGAGGCGCTCTCCGGCGACAAACAGATGCTTGAGGCAGCTGACGTCGTAGCTGCGCAACAGCAACGCCTCCGGGTCTTCCTTCTTGATGGCACGAAAGGCCGTCGGCGCGACAAAAAAGGTCTTCACGCGATGTTCGGCAATCACGCGCCAGAACGCGCCGGCATCCGGTGTGCGTACGGGTTTGCCTTCATACAACAGCGTGGTGCAACCGGCGATCAATGGCCCGTAGACGATGTAGGAATGCCCGACCACCCAGCCGACATCAGACGCGGCCCAGAACACATCGCCCATGTTCACGCCATAGACGCTGGTCAGGCTGTACTGCAATGCAACGGCGTGACCGCCGTTATCGCGCAACACACCCTTCGGCTTGCCTGTAGTGCCCGAGGTGTACAGGACATACAGCGGATCCGTCGCCAGCAACGGCACGGCATCGGCCGGGACTGCCTGCGCCCGCAGCGCTGCCCAGTCATGATCGCGACCCGCCACAAGCGGCGCGTGCAACTGCGGCCGCTGCAACATCACGCACGCATCAGGCTTGTGCGTCGCCAGCGCCCAGGCCTCGTCCAGCAACGGTTTGTAAGGGATGATGTTCGCGAACTCGATGCCGCAGGACGCGGTCAGCACGACTTTCGGTATTGCGTCATCGATGCGGAGCGCAAGTTCAGGCGCCGCGAAGCCACCGAATACGACCGAGTGCACAGCGCCAAGCCGCGCGCACGCCAGCATGGCAATGGCCGCCTCGGGCACCATGGGCAGGTAGATGATGACGCGATCGCCTTTGCCGACACCCAGCCCTTTCAGCGCGCCCGCGAACAATGCGACCTCATGCAGCAGCTCACGATAGCTGTAGCGGCGGATTGTCCCGGTGACCGGCGAGTCGTAGATGAGTGCGATCTGCTCGCCGCGCCCTGCGGCTACGTGCCGATCGAGTGCCAACCAGGAAGTGTTCAGTTCGCCATCGGGATACCAGCGCACTGCGCCTTGCTCGTCGAGCGCTTGCGTGATCGTTGGCGGTTTGAACCACTCGATGTTGTTGGCCTGCTGCGCCCAGAAGGCAACAGGCGCCGATGCCCAGCGGTCGTACTCTTCGCGGTAAGTCATGCAGTGGCCCAAATGCCCATATAAAGGACGCGTGCAGATTCTCGAAATGAGCTACGCGACGGCCCTGCCCGTCAGCCCGCAAGCTGCCAACGCCCTACCTGGTGATAGAACCGCGGCCAGCAGGTGAACAAGCCACCCCTTGAGCAGAAACCCGTTCAGGAAGAGCCTGCACGCCGCTGCGCTACTTCTTCGCCATCATCTTCTTGAGCTGCGCCGCCGCCGGCATCGCCTTGATCAGGTCCTGATATGGCTTCGAACGTTTGGCGATCTTCTTATGTTCGGAATAGAAGTCGACCGCGCGCTGCCAGGCGCCTTCCAGACCATGCAGGCTGATGGATACCGTCGTATTCACGATCTTGCTTTCGAGCGTAGACATGATGCCGATCTGAAACACAGGGGTCTTGGTGCCGCTCTTCTCGGTCTTCATGCGGAACAGAATGCCGCGTACGCGACCACGCGAATCGACATTCACCTCCCGCGCATTCTTCTCTTTGGCAGACTTCTGCAGGCCAGACAATTCCACGTCGCGCGCTTCAGCCTGCAACTTGACGGTGTTGCGCTCCGCGCCGCGCATGCGTTTGCCGTCGACCTTCAGCGAGAAGTACTCCTGGTACGTCTTGCCGTTGATCTGGCGGCGGACTCGATAGCCGTGGAATCGCGGGGTATCCAGAAGTTCGACACTCATATCACTTCCTCGCGTGAGCTAATCGGCGCCAATGGCGCCCTGGCTGCGCAGACTGGCAATCTCATCCACTGAAAAACCAAAAGACGACAACACGCTGGACGTGTCCTCTCCTGGCCGACGTGCACCGTGCCGCAGCTCGGCTTCGGTACGACTGAATCGCGGCGAAGGCGATGGCTGTACTACACCATCAAACTCGACAAAAGTCTTGCGTTGAGCGTTGTGCGGATGGGCCGGTGCTTCCGACAGCGACAGCACCGGCGCAAAGCACACGTCGCTGCCTTCCATGATGGCACGCCACTCATCCCGGCTCTTGGTCTTGAACACCCGCGCCAGTTCCTCTTTCAGCGCGGGCCATTCGGCCGCATTCATCTGTGGCTTGAAGCGTTCTGCGTCCACACCCGTCTTCTGTAACAACTCGGCATAGAACTGCGGCTCGATGGAGCCAATTGCAACGTGTTTGCCATCAGAAGTTTCGTAGGTGTCATAGAAATGAGCACCGCCATCAAGCAGATTGCTGCCACGCTGTTCGCGCCAGCCGCCCGAAGCCTGCATCGTAAAAAACATGGCCATCAGCGTTGCAGCACCATCGACCATCGCCGCATCGATCACCTGGCCCTTGCCGGACTTCTGCGCCTCAAGCAAAGCGCACACGATGCCGAATGCCAACAACATGCCTCCGCCGCCGAAGTCACCGACCAGATTAAGGGGCGGCACGGGCTTGCCACCCTTGGGTCCGATCGCATGCAGCGCACCCGACAGGGCGATGTAGTTGATGTCATGCCCTGCCGCCTGTGCCATCGGACCATCCTGTCCCCAGCCGGTCATGCGTCCGTACACCAGCTTCTGATTGCGCGCCATGCAGGCATCCGGACCCAGACCCAGACGCTCCGTCACGCCGGGCCTAAAGCCCTCAAAAATTGCATCTGCTTTGCCGCACATGCGCAGCACCGCTGCCACCGCTTCGGGATGCTTGAGGTCGAGCGCAATCGAACGCCGATTGCGGATCAGCACGTCCTTTGATCGAGCGGCGGGCGCGCCCATCCGATCGATGCGAATCACGTCTGCGCCCATGTCGGACAGCATCATTCCGCAGAACGGCCCTGGACCGATGCCTGCAAGCTCAAGGACGGTATACCCACTCAGTGGTCCCACGATTTTTGTCCTCTTGGCCCGGTTACTTCCGAGACTGCCTTTCGATCAGGTATTGCGACTGGAGCACGTGCTGCCGTTACGAAACCGTCTCGACCACACCGACTCGACTACACCAACTCGCCGACGCGACATCGACTGCACAACGAGATCCACAAACCAACGCGCCCTATCTGCCACCGCCAAGACACACGCTCGGCAAAACACTGACGGGGTAGCAATGGCTCCGGCATGTGCACGGCTAGTTTTACCACGAAACATCTGAGAGGGAAGCCTGCGCGGCTCATCAAAACCGTTGTCGTGCGACGAACCGCGCGAACCACGCCCGCGCACAATTGTGCGTGCAGGTCACGAGGTCAGCAACGCTGATTTCGGCGCCGCCGGATCCCCGCCGCCAACAGCGGTGGCATCTGCATCGCTCACGCCCACTGCGCTCGTAGAAGCGTTTGCACTATCACCGCTGAACTGCAGCGCGGCCAGTCGCGCATAGCGTGGGGATTCGCGTAACAGCTGCTCATGCGTACCCTGCGCGAGGACGCGCCCCTGTTCCATCACAACAATGCGCTGCACGCGCCGCACCGTCGCCAATCGATGCGCCACGATCAACGTCGTACGCTCGCGTGCGATCGCATCCAGCGCCAGTTGCACTGCCAGCTCACTTTCCGCATCCAGCGCGCTGGTCGCTTCATCGAGCAGCAACACCCGCGGCTGTTTGAGAATCGCCCGGGCAATGGCGACACGTTGGCGCTGCCCGCCAGACAATGAGGCGCCGAACTCACCGAGGACCGTGTCGAGGCCGCGCGGCAACGCAGCGACCATGGTCTCAAGCTGGGCCGACCGAACGGCTTCCAGCACTTCCGCATCGGTCGCGTTGGTCCGACCGTAACGAATGTTGTCGCGCAATGAGCCGGAAAAGAGCACCGGCTGCTGCGGCACGATGGCGATCGATTCGCGCACTGTCTCGGGTTGCAGACGCTGCAGATCGATCCCATCCAGCAGCACCTGCCCGCTCTGCGGGTCATAGAAGCGCAGCAGCAGCTCGAACAGCGTTGACTTGCCGGCGCCTGACGCACCCACGATGGCCACGGTCGAGCCCGCATCAATCGCCAGGCTCAGGTCGTCCAGCACACAAACGTCCGGCCGCAATGGGTAGTGGAAACGCACATTGCGAAACTCAAGCGCACCCAGGACGGGCGATGGCAGGCGGTCCGGCGCACCGGTCACAACCATGTCACGTGGCGCGGCCAGCAACTGCAGCAATCTGTCCGTCGCGCCCGCTGCGCGCTGCAGGTCACCAACAACTTCGCTGATGGTGCCCACGGAGGCTGCCACAACCGCGGCATAGATGATGAACGCCGTCAGATCGCCCGCCGTGGCCTCGCCGCGCAATACATCGTGCCCGCCTTCGTACAACAACCAGCCGACGGCGGTGAACACCAGCAGCATGACAACAGCCGTCAGCCAGGCCCGGTTCCTGATGCGCTGTTCAGCCACCGCAAACACGCGTTCGTTGTCGGCGACGAAACGGTCGACTTCCTCGCGCTCGTGGTTGAACGCCTTGACGACCTTGATCTGCTGCAACGATTCAGTGGTGCGGGTGCCGAGATCTGCGAGACGGTCCTGGCTGTCGCGCGACAGCACACGTACGCGACGGCCAAACAGCATGATCGGCACCACCACCAGTGGCACAGCCAGCATGACCATCAGCGACAGCTTGGCATTGCTGACAAACATCAGCACCAGACCGCCGATGCCCATCAACGTGTTGCGCAGTGCCAACGATACCGATGAGCCAATCACGGTCTGCAGCAACGTCGTGTCGGCTGTGATGCGTGACTGCACTTCACTGGCCGCGTTGCGCTCGAAGAAAATGGGATCCAGCCCGATCAGATGTGCATACACCGCGCTACGGATGTCGGTCGTCACACGTTCACCAATCCATGACACGAGGTAGAAGCGCGCATAGGTACCCGCGGCCAGCAGCACAACGAGGCCGCCAAACACCACGAGACTGCGATCCAACGCACCGGCCGCGAAGCCTTGGTCGATCAACATCCGCACGCCCTGCACAACGCCGAGCGTCAGCGACGCCGTGAGCACAAGCGCGATGGAAGCACCTACCAACTGCCACCGGTATGGCGCAACAAAGGCCAGCATCGGTCGCAGGCTTTGCCAGCTGGGCTTAGCCGGCGCAGCACGGGCGAGCGTCGATTTCAGCGCTTGTTCATCCGTCATCGAACGTAAGCCTTGGCGCGCAGCCGACATGCAGTTGGAGGGGCGGCGATTATCCGCGCCAGTGGCAAGAACATGCAAAGCGCAGCGCCGCTCGCAGCTGCGCCATTCGTCCTGCGCCCTTGCGCGCACGTCGAGCCAGCGCTGCTTTGTGGCCGTGGCACGGTGCAGTTGCCATGCAGTGGATGGTTGCAACGACACGCGTTGCAGGCAAACTCGCCGCCGCACCCACTTCAGCGAACTGCTCAATGCCAGACCTTCTTGAACGCATCGAACTGAATGCTTCCACGCAGCACAAGGGCCAAGCGCCCGTCGAGGCCGACGCTGTTGTGCTCTGGCTGCATGGGCTCGGCGCAGACGGCCACGACTTCGAGCCGATCGTGCCGCAGTTGAACGTTGCGGATCTCCGCATCCGCTTTGTCTTTCCCCACGCACCCATTCGGCAGGTCACCATCAATGGCGGCGCCGAGATGCGCGCGTGGTACGACATCGATCCGCGCCAGGGCATGCTTTCCGGCGGCGCCGATATTGCGCACTCGGCAGAGCAGATCGAGGCACTGATCGGGCTTGAACTCGAGCGCGGCATCCGCAGCGACCGCATCGTTCTGGCAGGTTTTTCCCAGGGTGGCGTCATCGCTCTGCACACGGCGTTGCGCTATCGCGAACGCCTTGCGGGTGTGATGGCGCTCTCGACCTATCTGCACGACCACGAGCATGTGGCGGCGGATTTGAGCTTCGCCAATCTGGAGCTGCCGATTCTCATGTGCCACGGGCGCTTCGATCCCATGATCCCGATTACACGGGCCATCACGGCACGCGAAACACTGCTGGCGCTGAACTACCCGGTGCAGTGGCACGAGTACGAAATGGGGCACCAGGTGTGTCAGACCGAGATAGATGACATTGGCCGCTGGCTGCGCGAACGCCTGCAGGTGCACGCGCCCTGACACCCGCACGCGCCATCGATGGCGGCGCGCCCCGCCGAATGTTTTGCTTTGAGTGGAGCAACGGGGCCGCTACCATACCGCGCCATTTTTCACTTCTGAAAAACCCCGCATGTTCAAGATTTTCGTGGACGGCCAGCACGGCACCACGGGTCTGGAAATCCACCGTCTTCTGGCCGACCGCAGCGACTTCGAACTGCTCGAAGTCGCCACCGTCGACAAGAAGGACCCTAAGGTGCGCCAAGCGCGGCTGAACGAAGCTGACGCCGTCGTGCTGTGCCTGCCTGACGAGGCTGCCATCGAAGCGGTGGCGCTCATTCAGTCGCCTGATGTTCGTGTACTCGACGCAAGTACCGCGTTCCGCACCGACCCTGGGTGGGCGTACGGCTTGCCGGAATTGCCGGGTCAACGGGCTCGACTGCAGGGCGCGAAGCGCGTAGCCAATCCGGGCTGTTACCCCACGGGCTTTCTGCTGGCCGTTCGCCCGCTGATCGACGCGGGTGTGCTGCCGGCCGCGCTGCCGCTGACCATTCACGCCGTATCGGGTTACTCCGGCGGCGGACGCAAGATGATCGAGAAGTTCGAAACCCTGGCACTACAAGCCGACTCACCTGACCAGCTGTTGCATGCCCAAGCCTACGGTCTGGGTTTGAAGCACAAGCACGTGCCCGAAATGAGGCACTTCGCTGGCCTCCATGCGGCGCCGATCTTTGCCCCCAGCGTGGGGCATTTCTATCGCGGCATGCTGGTGTGCATCCCGCTGTTCGTCGATCAACTTGTGCGCCCGGGCAGCCGTGCCGTGGACCGCGACCTGATCCAGAAGATCTGGCGCGACGCCTACGCCAGCGAAGCCTGCGTCGACGTCATGGCACATGACTCGCAACTACACGACGGCTACCTGGACCCGCAGGGCGCGAACTTCAGCAACCGGGTCGAGCTGATGGTCTACGGCAACACAGAGCAGCTGCTTCTGATTGCACGGCTCGACAATCTGGGCAAAGGCGCCGCCGGCGCTGCCGTACAGAACCTGAATCTCATGCTCGGCCTCGACGAGGCGGCTGGCCTGCCAACGGGCGAGCGGGCCGCCGACAGTGAACGCCCTTCACACGCGCCGGGGATGGGTAGCCAGGCACGCATGGCCGAGCTGGCCGGCGGCACAACGACGTGACCGGCTCTGCAAGCACCTCTGGCGACAGTTCAGCCATCGCGGGGGCACAGGAGCGGGCGCAGAAACTGGCGCAACTGGAAGCCGACTTCACCCGGCTCAAGGGTGCCAACCTCACGCTTGATCTGACCCGCGGCAAACCGGCCGCCGAGCAGCTCAGCCTGGCCAACGCTCTGGACGGCATCCTGGCGGGCGACTTTCGCGCAGCAGACGGCTCCGACACGCGGAACTATGGCGGCATCCGCGGGCTGCCCGAAGCCTGCGCGTTGGGCGCCGCACTGCTGGATGCCGATCCGGCAGACGTGCTGACGTTCGACAACTCCAGCCTGATGCTGATGTATCTGTACATCGAGACCGCACTGCGCGAGGGACTGCACGGCCCGCAGTCGGCCTGGCAGCGGGAGGCCGACAGCCGCGCCGGACGCGTGAAGTTTCTCTGCCCTGTCCCCGGCTACGACCGGCACTTCGCAATCTGTGCGCA
This sequence comes from Klebsiella pneumoniae, assembly GCA_945861675.1. Lineage (GTDB taxonomy): Bacteria > Pseudomonadota > Gammaproteobacteria > Pseudomonadales > Azotimanducaceae > CAMAVY01. Next base: position 38,047 of record CAMAVY010000014.1, read on the forward strand.
GCTCGATATAGAAATGGTCAATGTGCCGATTGGCCCAACCGGACCGGACATGGACCGCATCGAGGCGCTCGTACAACAGGACCCGTTGATCAAGGGCATCTGGTGCGTCCCCAAGCACTCGAACCCCACGGGCTGCACATATGACGAGGCCACGGTCCGTCGCTTCGCCGCTTTGCCGCAACTCGCCGGGGCCAACTTCTGCATCATGTGGGACAACGCCTACGCGGTGCATGACCTCGCTGAACCCGTTGCGTTGGCGCCACTGTTGAAGCTGGCCAAGGCACTTGGGACCGCCGACGCCGTATGCATGACGACGTCCAGCTCAAAGATCACTTTTGCGGGCGGCGGTATCTCCTTTCTGGCCACGTCCCCCGCCAATCAGGCCGCCTTCGAGAAGCGCCTGGCCGTCATGACAATTGGCCCGGATAAGGTCAATCAGCTGCGGCATGTGCGACTCTTGCCGGACCTGGCTGCCGTACGCCGGCACATGGACCTCCAGGCCGCACTCCTGCGGCCCAAGTTTCAACTGGTACAGCAGCGCCTTGAGCAGGGGCTGCGGCGGGACACGGCGGGCCATCCAACCGGCCAACCGATTGCTCTTCCGACGGGGAACAGACTTCACGCAGACGTCGACTGGACGCATCCCAGTGGCGGCTATTTCATTTCTCTGAACACACAGCCGGGTTGCGCCCGTGAGGTGGTGCGACTGGCAGGCGAACTGGGCGTGAAGCTCACCCCTGCCGGCGCGACATTTCCCTACGGACGTGACCCAAGCGATTCAAACATCCGCATAGCGCCTTCCTTTCCAGTACTTGCCGACCTCGAACGAGCGGTCGACGTACTTGTACTGTGTGTAAGGCTGGCCCACGCACGCAAAGAGCCCGCACATTCATGACCGACCAATTCGACCCTTCCAATGAGGCTGTATCAGCCGGCACCGCATCAGCAGATTCGGCAGCAGCAGATTCCGCATCAACCGATTCAGCAGCAGCGGACAGCACATCCGCAGGCACAGATGCTGAGCAAGCAGCGGACTCGATGCCCGCGCAGGCTGCGCCCGATCCTGCAGAAGCCGCGCCGCAGTCAGCGCCGCCAAAGACCCAGCCGACTCAGCGCGGCCCAGGCGGCAATCGCCGCAGCAGCGGACGCGCCGCCAGCGCGACGACGACCGACAACTGGACGCCCGAGCAATCCGAAGTCCCCGATGCGGACGGCAAAGACCGCTTCCAGGACTACGCCCTGCCACTGCCACTGCTGCATGCCATCGCAGACCTCGGCTTTGCGTACTGCACGCCCATCCAAAGTGCGTCGCTGCCCTATGCACTGTCCGACTACGACATCACCGGCCAGGCGCAGACAGGCACCGGCAAGACGGCAGCATTTCTGATCGCCATCTTCGCGCGGCTGTGCGAAACCGCGCCGCGCGGTCCTCGGCGCCCGGGCTCACCGCGCGCGCTGATTCTTGCGCCCACACGCGAACTGGCGCTGCAGATCGAGAAAGACGCACGCAACCTGGCGAAGTACCTGCCGCTTGGCCTGCTGTCCGTGGTCGGCGGCATGGACTTCGACCGTCAGCGCACAGCGCTCGAAAGCACCATCACAGATGTGTTGGTCGCGACACCGGGCCGGCTCATCGACTTCATGAACCGCAACGCGGTCAACCTTCGCCAGGTCGACATTCTCGTGATCGACGAAGCCGACCGCATGCTCGACATGGGGTTCATCCCCGATGTGCGACGCATCGTCTACCGCACACCGCACAAGAAGGAACGGCAAACACTGTTCTTCAGCGCCACCTTCAGCTTCGATGTGCTGAACCTGGCGAAGCAATGGACCATGGACCCGGTACATGTCGCAATTCAGCCGGACCAGATTGCCGTCGACACCGTCGACCAGCATGTGTTCGTCACCACGGCGCGCGACAAATTCACCGTGCTGTTCAACCTGATCAAGCGTGACGAACTCTCACGCGTGCTTATATTTGCGAATCGCCGCGACGTGACACGCGATGTCTGCGAGCGTCTGCAGCGGCTCGGCGTCGCATGCGAAATGCTGTCCGGCGAAGTGCCGCAGAAGAAGCGCCTGAAGGCGCTCGAACAATTTCGCGAAGGCGTGTTTCCCGTGCTCATCGCAACCGATGTGGCCGGCCGTGGCATCCACATCGACGGCGTGAGTCACGTCATCAACTACAACCTGCCGGAAGACCCCGAAGACTACGTACACCGCATCGGCCGCACAGGTCGGGCGGGCGCGCTGGGCATGTCGATCTCCTTGGTGTCCGAGGAAGATGCGTTCGAACTGCCGCAGATCGAAGCGCTGCTTGGGCGTCCGCTGCCGATTGAGCATCCGACCGAAGAATTGCTTGCCGCACTGCCCGCCGGTGGTGGCCGCGCGCCGCGCGAACGCCGGGATGCGGGTAGCGATCGCGGTGCACCGCGCAGCGGGCGTGCTGCGCCACCGCGACACAATGCGCAATCAGCCGACGGCCCAAGACCGCCGCGCCCGCCTCGTCGCCGTACCCCTGCGCCTGGTGAGCAGACAACTGCGGACGGCGCGCCGTCAGCAGACGCTGCAGCGTCTGCGGACGGCGGGCGGCAAGGCGAACTGCTGGTCGATACGGCTGCAGCACGCGCGCACGACGCGGCACCGAGTAACGACCCCGAGAAAAACTGAGCAAACAGCGCGTCACGCTGTCATATGCCCGTGACCGGGCTGCGCATAATGTGTGCGCGGCTCTTCTCAGACAGGATGCGTCCATGCCCAACCAGCGGCCCGCTCCGTTCAGCCTGACCTCCGGGGATGGTCCGCCGACCGCCAAGACTCGACTGCTGCGTTTCGCGGAGCGCCTGCTGGCGCTGGATCATCTCAACGACGCCTACGCCGGCCTGCCCGAGACTTCCGAACCCGCGGACTTTCTGCAGCATGCGCTGGCAGCCTTCGACATCGACGTGCAGGCCAGCAACCTCGGGCGCATTCCGACCACGGGCCCGACCATCGTGGTTGCGAACCATCCGTTCGGCGGGGTGGACGGCATGCTGCTCGCACGCACGCTGCTCGGCATTCGCCCCGACGTAAAGATGTTGGCCAACTTTCTGCTGACCCGCTTGCCGCAGTTGGCGCCGATGATCATCGAAGCCGATCCGTTCGCCGAAGGCGAGCCGTCGGCCATGAACGCGAAAGCAGCGCGCGCTGCGATTGCCTGGCTGCGCAAGGGCCACATGCTGCTGGTGTTTCCCGCCGGCGAGGTCAGCAGCCTGAATATTCGCGCTGGTCGGATTCAGGACCCGCTGTGGAGCCCGAGCTTCGTTCGCCTGGCAAAACGTACCGGTGCCAACGTGGTGCCCGTGCACGTGCACGGCAAGAACAGCAATCTGTTTCAGATCGCAGGGCTCCTGCATCCACGCCTGCGCACCGTGCTGTTGCCACGCGAGTTCATC
>CAMAVY010000015.1 GCA_945861675.1 Klebsiella pneumoniae
TCAGCCGCGGCAGTGCCGTACGGCGCCCGCGAACCGTTCGAGACCCATGCGCAGTAGTGCCCGCGGGCAGCCGAAGTTGAAGCGCATGTAGCCTGCGCGGCCAAACTGCGCGCCGTTCGACAGGCCAAGACCTTGCTGTTCGAAAAAGCCGCCCGGATCGGACAAGCCGAGCGAGCGAACGTCGATCCATGCGAGGTAAGTGCCCTCGACATGACTTAACGAGAGTCCCAGCGCGGCGATCTCGTCGGCCAGCACATCGCGATTGCCGCGTAGATAGACCAGCAGTTCCGGCAGCCAGGTCGACTCATCGCGCCAGGCGGCTTCCGTTGCGACATACGCAAGTGGCCCGATGCTGGGCACGAGGCCGAGGCGTGAGTCGCGGTAGCGCTGGCGCAACGCGGCATTTGGAATGATGGCCACGCCGCAACCGACGCCGGGCACGTTATAGGCCTTGGTCGGTGCAAGCAGGGTGATGGATGCATCTGCAATCGCGCGATCAAGGCTCGCAATCGGTATGTGCTGCGCGCCCGGTTCGAGAATCAGCGGGCAGTGAATCTCATCGGAGCAGATGACGATGTCGTTGCGTTTGCAGAAGTCCGCGAGCATGTGCAGCTCTGGTCTCGTGTACACGCGCCCCGTCGGGTTCTGTGGATTGCAGAACAGCAGCAGCCGCGTGCGCCGGGTGACGGCCGCCTGCAGCCGCTCGAAGTCCATCTCCCAGCGTCGGCCATCGCCGGCAGCCAGATCGACGAACACCGGCGTGCGGCCGGCGTGTTCCGGTGTATGCAGGAAAGGGTGGTACACGGGTACGGGTACCAGCACATCGTCGCCGCGCTCACCCACGGCGTGCGCTGCCATGTTGAACCCGGCAACCACGGCTGGAATGAACACGATCCAGTCTTCGTGCACGGCCCAGCTGTATTCGCGTGCGAGCCAGGCCTGCGCGGCTTCGATCGCGCTGTCAGGCGCTTCGGTGTAGCCCAGCACGCCTCGGTCCAGTCGCGCACGAAGCGCAGCCAGAATGCCTGGCGCGGTATGGAAGTCCATGTCGGCGACCCAGAACGGCAGGATGTCGCGCCCGGCGTACCTGCCCCACTTCGTTGAGCTGGTGCCGGTGCGGTCGGGCTGCTGATCGAAATCGAAGGTCGGCACGGGATCGGTCACGAGATTGCGTGATCCTGTTGCGAGATCGGTCGACCATGCCCGACTCAGCTTGCGGCTACAATCAGCCGTCATCATTTCGTTTCGGAGTCTGCGCAATGGACATTCTGGAAACCATCAAGGAGCAGATCGCGGCCAACCCGATCCTGCTCTTCATGAAAGGTTCACCGAACGCGCCGCAGTGCGGGTTCTCCGCGCAGACGGTGCAGTGCCTCATGGCCTGCAACGAGCGCTTTGCCTATGTCGACATTCTGTCGAACCCGGAAATCCGGGCAAAGCTGCCTGAGTACTCGAACTGGCCCACGTTCCCGCAGTTGTACGTCGAGGGCGAGCTGGTCGGCGGCTGCGACATCATCACGGAGATGTATCAGTCCGGCGAACTGGCGCCGCTGATCAAAGAAGCCGCAGATCGCGCCCGGGCCAGTCAGGCCGGCTGATCTCGTGCGCATCGAGCGGCCCGTTTACGTGGGTCGCTCGGCCATTGGCGGGTGGCTATGAGCCCGTAGCAGATCGCGGTTGTCTAGCGGCGCGTCAGCGGCCAGCCGCCGAGATGCTTGAAGCGGTTCACCATGGCGCAGAACAACTCGGCCGTCTTCTCGGTGTCGTAGCGTGCGCTATGTGCCTCTTCGCTGCTGAACTCGATTGCGGCTGCGTCGCAGGCACGCCGCAACACGGTCTGGCCGTACACCAATGCGGCGAGCGTCGCGGTATCAAATGACGAGAACGGGTGGAACGGATTGCGCTTGATCTGCGCTCGGCTAACTGCCGCGCGCAGGAAGCCGTGGTCGAAGGCGGCGTTGTGCGCCACGACCACGGCACGCTGGCAGCCCTGCTTGCGAACTGCGCGGCGCACGGCTCTGAAGAGGTCGGTAATGGCCTCGTGTTCGTCAACCGCAAAGCGGAACGGATGCCACGGATCAATGCCGGTGAATGCCAGTGCCTGTGGATCCAGGCGCGCGTTCGGAAACGGTTTCACGTGGTGAAAGATTACCGCGCCGGGCACCAGGTCGCCGTTGGCGTCCATGTCGATGATGCTTGCGCCGATCTCGAGCAGCGCGTCGGTCTCGGCTTCGAAGCCGCCGGTTTCGACATCGATGACGACCGGCAGGAAACCGCGAAAGCGCCGTGCGAGTGCGGTGGTCTTCTGCTCCCCTTCAGATTCGTCGCCTGTATCGCTGTCTTCGTCCTGCTCATCGCTCACGCGATTGGCCTTTGGTCTGCTGATGGTCAACCTTAGCAAACACGCGGTGCCGGCCGGACATTTCCGTTCGACCACGCCTGCAATTGGCGTGGCTGCGTGGATTGGCCGGCCCTCATGTATCCGCCGGCGGTGCCGATAAGCAGGCATCGATGCAATGGAATGCCCGCATGTCAGGTACTTCTATTCGCCCGCAGCCGATGCCGCGTGGCAATGAGCGATTGAGTGTGTGTGCACCACACGCACCGGCGTTGCTGTGCTGCATCGTGCTGGCGTTGACAGCAGCCCGCAGTTCAGCCGCGCAGCTTGATATGGCCGCGCTCCTTGAGGGTCAATGGGTGAGTGTTGAGCACGCCGGCGACTGCGCGCTGCGGCGTGACATCGTCGGCGTTGGCGCTGCGGAGTTCACGCGCAGCGCCAGCAGGCGAGAACAGTTTTCGCTGCATCTGCGCCAGCAGCTCCCGGAAGGTGATGTGCAGGTCACTGCTGCCGCGCCGCCCTGGCACCGGCGTTATCCGCTCGATAGCCATCTGACGACGCTGCAGCGACCCGCTGACGGGCGAACTTTGGTGCTGTCGATGCGCGAGAGCACCGCGCTGCGTGCGGCCATGGCAGACGGCATGGTCGGGGCATTCTCATCGGATGCGTCGCCTGCGCGCGGTTGGCCGGTACCGGTAAGCGAATTTGCCGACGCCCACGCGCGCTTCAAGCGCTGCATTGCGACGTTGCCGGAAGCAAACGATGCAGCGCGTGGGGCGCTTGCGCGCGACAAGGCGAACAGTAAGCGCGGCGCCCGCGCAAACCTTGTGCGCGCGCGGGTGCTGTTCGCAGATACGACAACAGCGCTGAACAACGCGGGACGCAAAGTGCTGCGCAATGTGCTGGCGAAGTACCACGGTGCGCCGCCTGTGCGTCGGGTGGTCGTGGCCGGCTACAGCGACGACGCGGGCGATGCCGTGCGCAATCGAACGCTGTCGCAGCAACGTGCACAGGAAGTCACGGCGTTCCTGATGGCGGGCGGCATTCCGGCGGACAAGATCGGCGTGCATTACTTCGGCGACAACTTTCCCGTGGCAGACAGTCTGTCTTCTGCGGGTCGAGCCGCGAATCGACGCGCCACAGTCCAGCTGGAACGCTGATGCGCGTCTCGGCCTGCTTGTGATTGTCAGGGCCAGCGAGCGCCGGGCGCGGCTACCATAGGCGCTGTTGCGAGCCTGTCTGAGCAATGAACGGCGCAGGGCGCCGCATATGCGTGGCAGCGTATCTGGACCGCCGAACACGTGGCGCGCCTGTGCGTCGCAGTGCATGTGACGCGCATGCATGGCGCGGAGTGTGTGAACCGATCAGCAGGCTGTTTCGGCAACAGGTTCACGGGGATGACACAGTCGGAGCAGGCATGATTGGGGTATTCGATTCTGGGTTTGGCGGGCTGACTGTGCTGGCGGCGCTCGAGGCGCACCTGCCGCAGTTCGACTACCTGTTTCTTGCCGATAGTGCGCGTAACCCCTATGGCGCGCGCAGTCACGACGTGATTCACAGCTACACGCTGGAAGCGGTCGAGTGGCTGTTCGAGCAAGGCTGTGTTGTGGTCCTGCTGGCCTGCAATACGGCCTCGGCAAGAGCGCTGCGCGACATTCAGCAACTGCACCTGCCGAAGCACAGACCGGATCGCCGTGTGCTTGGCGTAGTGCGCCCCTCGGTCGAAGCGCTTGCTGGTTTGCCGGTCGGCGCGTTGCCGGGCGTCACGCCGCCGTCAGACGCCCACGATGTAGTGGCCGTGTTTGCCACGGAAGGCACGGTTGCGTCGAACTCCTATGCGCTCGAACTGCAGAAGTTCGCACCGCGCCTGACGCTGATTCAGCAGGCCTGCCCCATGTGGGTCTCGTTGGTCGAAGCCGGCGAACTGGAAGGCGCGGGTGCGGAGTTCTTTCTGCATCGCTACCTTGATCCGGTGCTTGCGGCGCCCGTGCCGCCGCGGCGGATACTGCTCGGCTGTACGCACTATCCGCTGTTGCTGCCCGGCATACGCAGGCTGGTACCGGAAGACATCGAGATCGTCGTACAGGGCGGTGAAGTTGCGGCGCGGTTCAGCGACTGGCTGCAGCGCCACCCCGAGTTTGCCGCGCGGCTGTCGCGCGGCGGGCAGCGGCGTTTTGCAACAACCGACGATCCAAGCTGGTTCGCAGCGCGCGGTGCCCGCATGCTTGGCCGCGCCATCGATGTCGAGCGTGCGCAGTTGTTGCCGGTGGGTCGCGCGCCACGCTGAGGGCGGAGTGCCGTCTGGTAGACAGCGCGCGGTCGACGGCACTTTACGGGCGGTTCGTGCATTCCCTGTTTCTGCCTTGTCTGTTTCTGCGCTGTCCGGATCGGCATTGGCCCCTTATCTTGCGGCTTCCATTTTTCTGTCTTGCCAAACACTGAGAGTCTTCAATGAGTCGCGAAGAACGCAACGCAATCAGCCCCACTCGTGCGGCCAACTACTCCGAGTGGTACCAGCAGATCATCCGTGCGGCCGACATGGCCGAGAACTCACCGGTGCGGGGTTGCATGGTCATCAAGCCCTACGGCTATGCGGTCTGGGAGAACATACAGCGCGCGCTGGATGACATGTTCAAGGCAACCGGGCATCAGAACGCGTACTTTCCATTGTTCATTCCGCTGTCGTTTCTCGAAAAGGAAGCGGCGCACGTCGAGGGCTTTGCAAAAGAGTGCGCGGTGGTCACCCATCATCGTCTTGAGATGGGGCCTGACGGCCGTTTGATTCCGGCCGGCGAACTGGAAGAGCCTCTGGTTGTGCGGCCGACCTCTGAAACGATCATTGGTGATGCGTTCTCGCGCTGGGCGCAGAGCTATCGCGATCTGCCCTTGCTCATCAATCAGTGGGCAAACGTTGTGCGCTGGGAGATGCGCACGCGCTTGTTCCTGCGCACCAGCGAGTTTCTCTGGCAGGAAGGCCATACCGCGCATGCGGACAGCGCCGAGGCCGTGGAAGAAACCATGCGCATGCTGGATGTGTATGCCGACTTTGCCGAGAACTGGATGGCCATGCCGGTGATCAAGGGCGAGAAGACGGCAGGCGAGCGCTTCCCTGGCGCGGTGCAGACCTTCTGTATCGAAGCCATGATGCAGGACCGCAAGGCGCTACAGGCGGGCACCAGTCACTTCCTGGGCCAGAACTTCTCGCGGGCAAGCAATATCCGGTTTCTGGATCGCAACGGCCAGCACGAGTTCGCCTGGACCACCAGTTGGGGTGTATCCACGCGGCTGATCGGTGGCTTGTTGATGACGCACGCCGATGACGACGGCGTAGTGATGCCGCCGAAGCTGGCGCCGACCCATGTGGTCATCGTGCCGGTGATTCACAACGAAACCGTGCGCGCAGGTGTGCTTGAGTACTGCGAGAAACTGGCCGCCGAGCTGCGCAGTCAGCGCTTCGGCGATCGAGCACTGCAGGTGCAGGTCGACAAACGTGAAGAACGCAGCGGCGAGAAAGTCTGGTACTGGATCAAGAAGGGTGTGCCGTTGCGGCTCGAGATCGGGCCGCGCGACATCGAGAAGGACGCCGTGTTCATGGGGCGGCGCGATCGCAGTCCGAAGGAAAAGGAGGCGGTGCCGCGCGCGCAATTCGTCGCCACGGTCACCGCAGTACTGCAGGACATTCAGGACGGCATGCTGGCGCGCGCAATTGCGCATCGCAGCGAACACATGCGCGAGTTCGACGATGCCGACGCGTTTCGCGCCTGGTTCACGCCTGCGCGCCAGGACGACAACCTGCCACCGCCGATCCATGCGGGCTTTGCGGTCACGCACTTCTCCGGTGAAGTCGAGTTGGAGCAGAAGATCAAGGACGAACTGTCGGTCACGGTGCGCTGCATTCCGCTGCAGGATCCCTATGGGAAGGAGGGTTCGGGCGTCTGTCCGTTCACTGGCAAACCCAGTGCACGACGTGTGGTGTGGGCGAAGTCCTATTGATGGCCGTCAGTGCGGGTGATGGTCGGCAGCGCCGCTGCTGCTTGATTGTCCCGGTGTTGACGCGCCTCTGAGTACCCTCTGAACAAGCCGCTCCTGCGGCTTGTTCAGGTCGGAGCGCTTTGCGCTCCTCGCATTTTCCCCGCGTCTCACGCCTGGAAATGGTGGCGCACATCCATGCGCCACGCGGGAAGCTCTGTTTACCCAGAGCTTCCCGAAGCAGGCGTCTTCTTCGGGTACTCGCACAGGTCGCTGATTACGCAGTTGGCGCAACGTGGCGCACGCGCTGTGCAGGTATAGCGCCCGTGCAGGATCAGCCAGTGGTGCGCGTCGTGCTTGAACTGCGCGGGCGTGAATTTGTCCAGGCGGTCTTCGACGGCGCGCGGCGTCTTGCCGGCGGCGATGCGTGTGCGGTTGCCCACGCGGAATATGTGCGTATCCACTGCGATGGTGTCAGCGCCGAATGCCGTGTTCAGCACCACGTTCGCAGTCTTGCGGCCGACGCCGGGCAGGCGCTCAAGCAGTGCACGTTCCTGCGGCACTTCGCCGTTGTGTTGCTCGATCAGCATCGCGCACGTTGCAACAATGTGTTTGGCCTTGCTGTTGAACAGTCCGATGTGCCGAATGTGTCGCTTGATGCCGTCCTCGCCAAGTGCCAGTAGCGCATCCGGGGTGTTGGCTTCGGCATACAGCGTGCGCGTGGCCTTGTTCACGCTGATGTCGGTTGCCTGCGCGGACAGCAACACGGCGATGAGCAGCTCGAATGGCGTTTCGTAGGAAAGCTCGGTGCGCGGTGCCGGGTTGTGCGCCTGCAACCGGGTGTAGATCTCGATGCGTTTCTGCTGGTTCACTGCGTTGCGTCTCGTGTGCTGGCGGCGACGTCTTGTGTTGACGCGTCACCGTCTTGTGTTGACGCGTCACCGTCCTGCGCCGATGCGGCTTGCCCGTTGTCTGTCATTGGTGTGGCCACCATCAGTGCAAGCACAACGAGTATGGGCACAGGGCTTGTGTGTCCTGCAAACAACTGCGTTGCACTCAGCCAGCTCCAGCCCATGCTGGCCATCGCCGCCGCGCTGCACAAGCGAACGAGCTGTGCGAAGCGCGGTGCCAGGCGCTTGCAGACAACACCGGCAAGGCCATCCGCCAGCAGCACGCAGATCGCCAGACCGCACAGCGCAGCCCATGCGCTTGAGGCGCGTGCGGACGAGGCCAACAGCAGCGCCATCACCGCGGCGGCGGGGAGGATGGCGCGCAGATTCGGTCGGTAGATGCTCATTGTCGGGTTCGTCGCCAGTGGGTCAACGCGCCGGCCACTGCATGGCTTGTGAGCGTTGCGCCGGTGACGTTGTCGATGGGGTCTGGCGCCTGGCTGCCGACGGCAATGGGGCAGGCGCCGCGCCACTGCTGCAACCAGCCTGCTCTGGACGCTGGGGCGCTTTGTGCAGAAGAAGGGGCGCTTTGTGCAGAAGAAGATGTTGAAGCAGAAGCAGAAGCAGAAGCAGCAGAACCAGCCGATGATGATGCGGCGAGCAGCGGCGCTCCGACGTCGGTCGTCTCGTTGTGACGCAGTGCTGCGATGGCGCGTATGCAGTTTCGATCGTCGAGTGCCAGCACGAGCACAATGTCGCCGCCGTAGCCGCGCACGGTTACTTGCTTGAGATGAAGCGCGCTGTGCGGATCGCGTCGAAGTGCAGCGCGTTGACCAGCGCTGTGCTCGTCTGCGGGAAACAGCAGGCGTTGCAGCTCGCTGCGCTGCTGCGCGGCCAGACGTTCGCTTCGTGGTGCTGTGAAGCGCGCCTCGACCGTGCTGATCAGGACAGCGAGCAGCACGATCAGAGCGCTGGCGAGAACAATGCCTGGCGGCAATGCATGTCTGGCCTGCGACAGCGCCGGCAACGTCGTGGGCGCAAGTGAGCTGGGTTCTGCGTGCAACTGTGGCGGCGGAGCATCCGTCGTCGGCGACTGACGATGCCTGTTGTAGCGCGCAGTCAACCACAGTGCGGCCACATCGAAGGCGGCGGCCAGTGCATTGATGAGCAGCACGACGAAGGCGCTGCGATCGGCACCCCCACCGGATTCGCGCACCGCGTAGAGCAGCACTCCCGCGCTCAGACCAGACAGCAGCTGTGCAATGGGTTGACGTGGTGCCGTGCCGGGATCGGTCAACACGAACCAGGCAATCAACAGCGTGCCGCCGCTCAGCAGATGGTGGAGCGCTGTCGCGCCGCCGTATGCGCTGTCGCCTTCGTAGCCAATCCCCGCAGCAATGCACACGCCGACAATGCAGCCAACGGGCGTGTGCCAGGTGATGACGCGGCGCCAGAGCAGGCTCAAGCCACCGAGCATCCATGCGACGCCGAGCCACTCTGCGCCGTTGCCGCCCCAATGCCCGAAGGCCGGACTGATGCTGCGTATCTCACTGATGGTCGCGGGTGCGCGTTGCGCCATTGCGATCAATGCGGTGGCACCGGTGCTGCCATCGCTTGCGCTGTACGAAAGCGCGTGTGGAAACACCAGAAAGACAAACGCATAGCCGAGCATCGCCGGGTTGAAGCATTGCGCAGTTCGTTCGGCGTGTCGTTCGGCTGGATGTGTGTTGTAGGCAACGCCTTCGGTCTGGTGCTGGCGGCCGCTGGCCGACAGGGCCAGGCGAAACAGTGCAGCGGCGAGCGCGGTCATGCCCGTCAGCCATAGCGGTGCTGCGGGCGGTAGTGCGAAGGCGAGAATCACGGCTGTGATCAGCGCGACACGGTAATCGCCAGAGCGCAGGCCTGCCCAGCGTGCGACGCCGGCGACCAATGTCGTCACTGCTGCCGCGACGGCAAGGTTGATGAGAGTGCCGGGCCCTGTGACAACGCTGCTGCAGGCGAGCGCGGGTAACAGCGCCAGCAGCGTTGTGTTCAGCGCTCCGTTGGAGTCAGCACCGAAACCGCAGGCGCTGCCGGCGCGTCGGACTGCAGCGCTCATGTGTTCGCTTCGACGCTTTCGTCGGCGACGTCATCGTCGGCGTCGTGTGCGTCCGCTACGTCACCTGTTGCAATGCGGGTAGCGTCGGCGCCGCGCTGGCGGCGGCGCGCAATGCGCTCGCGCCTGCTTGCATCTGCGGCACGTTCGCGATCCTGCGCGCGCTGCTCGTGCGCCAGATAACGTGCACACAGGTCTGCTGTGCTCCGCGTGTTTGCTGCGCCGGATGCGGGCAGCGCGCGAATCTCAATACAGTCGACTGGACAAGGCGCAACGCAAAGGCGACAGCCCGTGCATTCGTCGCCGATCACCGTGTGCAGCAATGGCTGTGCGCCGACGATGGCGTCGACAGGGCATGCAGGCAGGCAGCGTGCGCAGCCGATGCAGCGCTCAGGATCGATCCAGGCGACGGCGGGCGGGTAGGGCGGAAGCGCAAGTGGAAGTTCTGCGCGCGCCAACAGCATTGCCAGGGCGCGGGCGGTGGGCTCGGCACCTGGGCGGCACTTGTTTGCGGCATCACCAGCAGCGATCGCGACTGCATAAAGACGGCACGCGGGGTAGCCACATTCTCGACACTGCGTTTGCGCCAGCAATTCATCGATCGCATCGATCAGTGCGGGGTCAGATGTCTGGGTCGTGCTCATGGCGCGGCGCTCAAATCAGACGACACGCCGAGTGCCATGACGGGCCGCGTCATCTCCGGCAGGCGCACATCGGCCATGGGTCCGTCCGGCAGCCAGGCCGCAAGCCCTGCGATGACGATGCACAGCACGGCGACGGTGAGGAACGCATGGACTGCTGTGGGTCGTGCGTGGTCGGCGGTATGCAGCGCGCTGGCAATCAACAGCAGTGCGCAGCCGACGACGGCGGTCCCTGCAGCGGCGGCGCTGCAGCCGGCTGCCAGATCCGGTTGCACGGGTGTGATCTGCATGAATGGATCAGGCAGGGCAATCAGCAGCACGCAGAAGTTCGTGCACACACAGAGTCGCCATAGCGCGCTTGTCTGCGGCGCATCCTGGCACGCCGATGCGCGTGCTGCGTCTGCCTGGACGACGCCGAAGTACGCAGAGAACCCACTGGCCAGGCTGCCGGCTGTCACAGCGGCGACCAGCCACAGCAAGTGCATAAGTGCGCTTGGACGCAGCAGCGCATCTGCGCATACCAATGTGACTACAGCACCCGCCAACGCGCTGACAAGCAGCGCACCCAACATGCGCGCGGTCAGCCGGGTGCCGTGCGTCGCGGCCTGCGCGTACACCACGAGGATCAGCAGTGCGCTGGTCAGGCCGGCATTCACGGGGGCTGCACCGGTGCCGCTACTTCACTTCCATGCCGGGCAGTGCGCCTGAGTCCGGCGCCAGCAGGAAGATGTCGCTGCCGCCTGGGCCTGCTGCGAGCAGCATGCCTTCGGAGATGCCGAAGCGCATCTTGCGCGGTGCCAGATTGGCAACGATCACGGTCAGCCGGTTGACCAGCTGTTCAGGCTGATAGGCACTGCGAATACCGGCGAAGACGTTGCGCGTGCCGTCACCGACATCGAGCGTGAGTTGCAGCAGTTTGTCGGCGCCTTCGACGTGCGCGGCATGGGTGATGCGCGCAATGCGAAGATCGATCCTGGCCAGATCGTCGATCGTGATCGGAGGCTTGATTGCAGCGGGCTGTGCTGGGAATGCTTGGGTTCGGGCAGTCGGTGCGGCGGTCTGCTCAGGAGACTGCTTCGATGCGGGCGTCGTCGCTGCGCTGTTGGCGGGTGCAGCTTCAGCAGTGTCGACGACCTTTCCTGCGTCGATCATCTTCTGCACCTTGGCCATCTCGACCCGCGTGAGCAGCGGCTTGAAGGTGGCGACAGCATGGCCCAGCAGGTAGTCCTGGGAATCTGCCCAGGCCCAGGCTGCAGTCCGGAAGAACGCTTCGGACTGCGCCGCAAGTCGAGGCAGCACGGGCTTGAGGTAGATGGCCAGCAGGCGGAACAGGTTCAAGCCCAATGTGCACACCGCTTGTACTTCCGCACGCGTGTCGGCTTCCTTGATGCGTGCCCAGGGAGCACGCGCCGCAATGAATATGTTGGCTTCATCCGCTACCTGCATGATGTCGCGCATCGCGCGTGCATAGTCGCCCTGCTCGTAATGCTGCGCGATCACCACGCCTGCGGCTTGGGCGCGCTGCCAGAGCGCTTCGTCCGGGCAGACGCCATCCAGAACGTTGTCGAATTCGCGATTGATGAATGCTGCGCAGCGTGCAGCAATGTTGACGACCTTGCCGACCAGCTCGGCATTCACCCGCTGCACGAAGTCCTCAAGATTGAGGTCCATGTCGTCGACCGAAGGCCCGAGGCGCGCGGCAAAGTAGTAGCGCATGTACTCCGGATCCAGATGGTCCAGATACGTCCGCGCATTGATGAACGTGCCGCGGGATTTCGACATCTTGGCGCCATCGACCGTGATGAACCCGTGCGTGTGCACGCGGGTCGGGGTGCGGAAGCCGGCACACTTCAACATGGCCGGCCAGAACAGGCAGTGGAAGTTGATGATGTCCTTGCCGATGAAGTGGTGGACTTCGGCCGCGCTGCCTTCGCGCCAGAAATCGTCGAATTGCAATCCGTCGGTGCGTGCGCACAGCTGCTGAAAGCTCGCCATGTAGCCGATGGGTGCATCCAGCCACACGTAGAAGAATTTGCCGGGTGCATCGGGAATGGCAAAACCAAAGTAGGGCGCGTCGCGCGAGATATCCCAGGGCTTGAGTCCACCATCGAGCCACTCTGCCAGTTTGTTGGCGACTTCTGTCTGCACCGTGCCACTGCGCACCCAGGTCTGCAGCCAGGCGTTGAACTGCGGGAGATCGAAGAACAGGTGTGTGGACGTGCGCAGCTCAGGCGCGGCGCCGGACAGCAGTGAGCGCGGGTTTTTCAGCTCCGTTGCATCGTAGGTAGCACTGCAGTTGTCGCAGTTGTCGCCGTACTGGTCGGAAGCGCCGCAGCGTGGGCACTCGCCCTTTACATAGCGATCCGCGAGAAACAGCTGTTTCTGTGGGTCATACAGCTGCTGCACGTCATTGCTGATGATGGCGCCGGCAGTCCGGGCAGCGACGTAGATGCGTTCAGCGAATGCACGGTTTTCGGGCGAGTGGGTTGAACCATAGTTGTCGTGCGCAACGCCGAAGTCTGCGAGGTCGCGGGCATGCTCCTGGCGCAGGGTTTCGATCCACTGCTCAGCGGGCTGGCCTGCGCGCTCCGCACTCAACATCGTCCCCGTGCCGTGGGCATCGTCGGCACAGACGTACCAGCATTCGTGACCTTGCATGCGTTGGAAGCGCACCCAGATATCGGTCTGGGTGTGTTCCAGCAGATGGCCGAGGTGAATCGGGCCATTGGCGTAGGGGAGTGCGCTTGTGACGAGAATCCGACGCATGGATGTGCTTCGCCAAAAAAGGGGGCGCACTATAGCGCAGCCCCCCTGGCGCAACTTCAGCCCAACTTCAGTCCAACTTCAGATTGCATCGGGCTCCATGCGCTCCCGATAATGCGTGCCCCTTTTCGCAAAGCACTGTTCCATGTCTGCCCCGCTTGATTCTGTGTTGGATGTCGCCCAGGTCGAACTTGCGCTTGCCGCCTGGCGCGACCCCTATCTGGACAAGACGCTGCAGGAATCCGGCGCATTGGCTGGGGTCGATGTCGATGCGGAGTCGGTGCGTATCAAAGTGGTGTTCGGCTATCCCGTGGCAGGTATCGCCGTGGATGTGCGGGCGGCGCTGACGGCGCTGCTGGCGCCGATCGTCGGCCAGCGTGCGGTGCAGATCGACGTGAGCTGGAACGTGCCGCCGCATAAGGCTCAGGCGCGCATTCCGCACGTGGCGGGCATTCGCAACATTGTCGCGGTGGCCTCCGGTAAAGGCGGCGTGGGCAAGTCGACCACCGCGGTCAACCTCGCACTGGCACTTTCACTTGAAGGCGCGCGCGTGGGTCTGCTCGACGCCGACATCTACGGCCCCAGCCAGGGCGTGATGCTTGGCGTGCCGAATGGGCAACGCCCGCAGATACGTGACGGCAAGCTGTTCGTGCCCATCAAGGTGCATGGCATCGAGTCGATGTCGATGGGCTTTCTGGTCGATGAAAACACGCCCATGGTGTGGCGCGGTCCGATGGTGTCCAGCGCGCTGCAGCAGATGCTGACTCAGACCGACTGGAGCGAGCTGGACTATCTGATCATCGACATGCCGCCCGGCACTGGCGACATTCAGTTGACGCTGTCGCAGAAGGTGCCGGTGTCTGGCGCTGTCATCGTGACAACGCCGCAGGACATCGCATTGCTGGATGCGATCAAAGGCATCGAGATGTTCCGCAAGGTGGAGATTCCGGTGCTTGGCATCATCGAGAACATGAGTGTGCACATCTGTTCGCAATGCGGCCACATCGAGCACTTGTTCGGCGAGGGCGGCGGCGACCGGATTGCGCGCGACTTCGACACCCGGCTGCTTGGTGCGCTGCCGCTGTCCATGCAGATTCGCGAGCAGGTCGACAGCGGGCGACCGACCGTTGTTGCCGATCCCGATGGCGCCATCGCACAGATCTATCGCAACATAGCGCGGTTGTTGGCAGCGCGCTTGTCCGAGCAGGCGCAAGCACAGGCAAGAGGCGGCCCGATCATCCTTATTCAAGATGACTGAACGCCCGTCCCTGGAGCGCCAGCGACACACCGCCTGCCGCCAGGCGATGTCCGTGATTCTCTACTGATGAAAAGCAGCCCATGACGATCAAAGCCGACCGTTGGATTCGCCAGATGGCGATGCAGCACAAGATGATCGAGCCGTTCGAGCCACAGCAGGTGCGGCACGTGGATGGTCGAGGCGTGATTTCTTACGGCACGTCGAGCTATGGCTACGATGTGCGCTGCGCGCCGGAGTTCAAGGTGTTCACCAACATTTACTCGGCAACCGTGGACCCCAAAGCCTTCGATGAACGCAGCTTCGTCGACATGCCGGGTCCGGAGTGCATCATTCCGCCCAACTCATTTGCACTGGCGCGCACGGTCGAGTACTTCCGGATTCCGGCCAACGTGCTGACCATCTGCCTGGGCAAGTCCACCTACGCGCGCTGCGGAATCATCGTCAACGTGACGCCGCTGGAACCGGAATGGGAAGGGCATGTGACGCTGGAGTTTTCGAACACCACGAATCTGCCCGCGAAGATCTACGCCAACGAAGGCGTGGCGCAGATGCTGTTCTTCGAGTCCGATGAATACTGCGAGACCACCTACCGCACGCGCAGTGGCAAGTACCAGGGTCAACGCGGGGTGACATTGCCCAAGGGCTGAACGGCAAAGCCGCGGCGCGGATCAGCGTTGCGGGGCTGGGCCTGTGCTGCACTGCCCGACATGCGTCTGCATGGCATCAGCGCGCAGATTTGCCCTGCGGTTCAATGCGCATCTGCCCCGCTTCGCAGGCAATGTCGTTTGCGTCGATCACGGTGCCAATGACACACGCTGTCTCGCCGGTTGCGCGGAGTTGCTCCAACGCTTCCGGCACAGAATGGTGCGGAACAGCGATCACGAAGCCGATCCCGCAGTTGAAGGTGCGCAGCATTTCGTCTTCAGCAACCGAACCTGCCTGCTGCAGGAATGCGAACACATCGGGCCGCTGCCAGGCGTTCATGTCCAGGCGGATGGCCAGTTCACTGCGGCGCGCCTTGGGAATCATGCGTGGCACGTTTTCCAACAAGCCGCCGCCTGTGATGTGCGCCATGCCATGCACGGGCAGCACCTGTTGAAGCGCGAGTGTCGAGCGGGCGTAGATACGTGTCGGTGCCATCAGTTCATCCAGCAGCTTGCCGCCGGGGTCGCTGCCCTGGCGTTCCAGCAGCCGCCGGATCAGCGAGTAGCCATTGCTGTGCGGGCCGCTTGATGCGAGGCCGATGAGTGCGTCGCCGGCCTGCAGGCGTGCACCGTCGATCACCTCGTCACGTTCGACGACGCCCACGCAGAAACCTGCAAGGTCGTACTCGCCGCGTTGATAGAAGCCGGGCATTTCGGCAGTCTCGCCGCCCACAAGCGCGCATCCGGCAAGCTCGCAGGCACGCGCGATGCCGATGACGACGCGCTCGGCGACATCCACGTCCAGACGGCCGGTGGCGTAGTAGTCGAGAAACAGCAGCGGCTCGGCGCCGGTCACGATGACGTCGTTGACGCTCATCGCGACGAGGTCCTGACCGATGTTGTCGTGCCGGTCGAAGGCGACCGCCAGCTTGAGTTTGGTGCCAACGCCATCGGTACCCGTGACGAGAATCGGGTTGCGATAACGCGCCGGAATGCGCGACAGCGCGGCAAACCCGCCCACGCCGGCCATGGTCTCAGGACGCATCGTGCGCGCTGCAGCAGGGGCGATACGACGGACCAGTTCATTGCCGGCATCAATGTCCACGCCTGCACTTGCGTAGGTCATGCCAGTGGTCGGCTCGGGCGCTGAAGAACTCACGGTCGATGCTCACTGTTGAAGTGGGCGGGGCAGTCTAACAGTCGATGTGGCAATGCCCATGTGCGGCTATGGGCAGCACTGCAGGCGACGGCCGCCGGAATTGCTGATGCCTGTCGATGGCGATGCCGACAGACGCGCCGTGCTGGTGCCGTGCTGGTATTGCGGCATCTGGATCGGCCGGCAATGGCATTGGCGGTTTGTGACATTCGTTCCGTTACACTGCTCCGCCTTTTCGGTCACGGTGGCCCCGGTCCTGATGCTTTCTCGCCGTCGATCTTCGTCTCCTGCTCGGCGCGGAATCGCGCCTGCTGGCGCACGTGCCGCCACGTGCCTGTTGGCCCGGCTTTGGGTATGCACGTTGTGGGCAGGCAGTCTGCTGTTGGCTGGGCTGTTTGCCCCGACGGCCGCAGCCATCGAGGCGGACTGGGTGTTGTCCGCAGACGTGCCGCTCGTTTCGCGTGCGCCGGCCGATCAGAAGCTGGCCCTGCAGGAAGGTATGCGGCGCGTGCTGGTGCGCATGGCCGGGCGCACAACCTTCGGAACGTCGGTGCCGTTGGCGCGCGCATTTGCGCAGCCGCACTTGTACGCAAAGCAGATCACCGCAGTCCCGATTTCGGGCGGCGAAGCCCTGCGTGTCACCTTTAACGAAGCTGCACTGAAGTCGCTGTTGGAGACGATGGGGATGACTTTCTGGCCGAAGGCGCGGCCGCAGGTTGTGGTGTGGGCTGCCAGTGGTGGCGAGACCGATGCTCGACTGACGACCGGCGGGCCGTTCATGTCGGCGCTGCAGGCTGCCGCAAAGGTGCGTGGTCTGCCGATGGTCATTCCGCGGATTGACAGTGTTGATCGCGAGCTTGTTACGGGCACCGACGTGCTGAGCCGCATCGTTGCGCCGGCCGTGCAGGCGTCAGTGCGCTACGAGGGTGAAATGGTGCTGGTAGGCAGCTGGCGCGAAACGGGTGGTGGCAGAGGCACGGGCTCGTGGGCGCTGGTCGGCGCAGCGGGCAGCGTGCCATTCAGCGCAATTTCCGAGAGCCCCACGCGCCACGCCGAAGCGGTGGTGGATTGGGTCGTGGGTGTTGCATCCGGGCGGCTTGGTGCGGCGGGTGGCTTCCTCGGCAGCGGGCAGCCTGTGCGGATCGCTGTGACCGATATCGTGACGCTGGACGACTACATGTCGGCGATGGCCGCGCTGTCGAAGTTGACCGAAGTTAGCAGCGTTCGCTTCGACGGGTATTCAGGCACGGAAATGACACTCACGGTGACGCCCAAGACCAGCTATGCGGCGATGTTGCGCATGTTGAGTGCCGCGTCGAGCTTCAATGTTGATCTGTCGGCTGGATTGGTCGCAGGTTCGCAATCTGAACTCCGTTTGCGTTGGCTCGCGCGTCGCGCACCCTGACGGAGCGTCGTCTTATGCCACTGGCTGCGCTGCCCAATCTCTTGAGTGGTCTGCGCATCCTGCTGGTGTTGCCCTTCAGCGTCCTGCTGCTCCGAGAGCAGTTTGCGCCGGCGCTTGGTCTGTTCGTCGCGGCGGCGGTCACGGACGGCATCGATGGCTGGCTCGCCCGCCGCTTCAATTGGCAGAGCCAGCTCGGTGCGCTGCTTGATCCTGCGGCCGACAAACTGTTGATTGCGGTCAGTCTGATTCTGTTGTCCTGGATGGCGTTTGCGCCGGTCTGGGTGGTCGTTGTGGTGCTGGTACGCGACATCGTCATTGTGGCCGGGGCGCTTGCGTATCGCCGGTTGATCGGCCCGGTGACATACGGCTCGACGCGGCTGAGCAAGATCTGCACGGTGTTGCAGTTGCTGCTGATCGTGGCGCTGTTGCTGCAACCGCTCCTGCTGCCACCGCCGCTGCAGGAAGCGCAGGCCCTGGCGACGCAACAGTCAACGGCGAGTGCGCTGGTCGCCCAGGCGGTTTCTTTGCTCGCGGTCGCGGTCGCGGCGTTGGCCATGCTGAGTGGCGCTGACTACGTGCGGACATGGGCGCGCAAGGCCGCCCTGCAGCGTTCGCAGGCGGGTCGATGAGCGATACATCGGAACCACAGGTGCCGCAGCAGCTTCCGCTGACGGTGATCGACCCGGCGCCGCCGAGCTTCGACTCATTTCTGGGGCGCGGCAACAGCGAAACCGTTGGGCGTCTGCGTCAGCTGGTGTGTGCACCGCTCGGGCGGATGTGGCTGACCGGCGCCTGTGGCACCGGGAAGTCGCATCTGATTGCGGCAACGCGTTCTGCACGTGTGGCTGCGGGGTTCTCGGTCGTGCAGATCGAGTCGAGTGCAGCCGGCCTGGTCACGGCTTTGCATGAACTGCATGAACTGCATGAACTGCATGAACTGCATGCACTGCACGCCGACATCGCCGTACTGTTGTTCGATGATGCGGATGCCATTGCCGGCGACGCCGAGCGCGAGGCGCTGCTGATGCAGCTGCTGAATGAACACGTGCGGGAAGGGCAGGAATGTGGCTTCGTGCTGGCGGCACAGACGCATCCAGGTGCATCCGCGTGGGCGCTGCCTGATCTGCGCTCGAGGTTGCTTGCGGCAGAACAGTTTCGTCTGGTCGCGCTTGAAGATGCTGATCGCGAGGTGCTGCTCAAGTCCCGTGCTGCCGCGGTCGGTCTGGCGCTGAACGCTGATGTGCTTGCGTTTCTGCTGGGGCGCCTGCCGCGCGACACGGCGAATCTGTTGGCGGCGATGGATCGATTGGATCTAGCATCCTGGCGTACCCAGCGCAGGCTCACGGTCCCCTTTGTGCGCAGTGTCCTGGAGCTTCCTCGATGATCGTGATGTTTACGGGCGGTGGCACAGCGGGCCACATTCTGCCGAACCTGCCGCTGATCGAGCGTCTGGTTGCGCGCGGTCACACCGTGCACTACGCAGGCTCCGGCGCTGCGATGGAGCGTGAGCTGCTGGACGCAATGCCGCTCGTCTATCACGTGCTGCCAACGGGCAAGCTGCGGCGCTACTTTTCCTGGCAGAACCTCCGCGATGTTGTGCGCGTGCTGCAGGGCGTGTTCGCCGGCGTAGCGCTGGTTCGGCGTGTGCGTCCGAATGTGCTGTTCTCCAAGGGCGGTTTTGTATCAGTGCCGGCCGTGTTGGGTGCATGGCTGTGTCGGGTGCCCATCATTGCGCACGAATCCGATCTGTCGCCGGGGCTCGCCAACCGCATTGCGCATCGTGTGGCCAGCCGCATCTGCACCAGCTTTCCGCAAACGCATTTCGGTGCGCCGGACGATGCGCGTCTGACGTTCACCGGATTGCCCGTACGTGATGCGCTCCTGAGTGGTAACTCAGCGCGTGGTGCGGCATTTCTGCAGTTCTCTGCTGGGCTCGCAACCCACACGCCGCGGCAGGTGCTGCTGGTGATGGGCGGCAGTCAGGGCTCATCGGTGATCAATGGGCTTGTGCGGCGCATGCTGCCGGCGCTTGACGAGGCGGGCTTCGATGTCGTGCATCTGTGTGGCCGTGGCGCGCTGGATCCGGCGCTCGTTGATCTGCCCGGGTATCGTCAGTACGAGTTTCTGAGCACGCAGATGGGCGATGTGCTGGCTGCCGCATCAGTTGTGCTGTCACGCGCGGGCGCGACGACGCTGTATGAGCTCTTCGCAGTTCGGAAACCCACGCTGCTGGTGCCGCTGACGCGCGCGCAGAGTCGCGGTGACCAGATCGAGAACGCGGCGTGGGCAGAGCAGCGCGGGCTGGCGGCGGTGCTGACTGAGGAGCAGTTGACGGAGGACGCCGATCCTGCAGCGCGAATACTCAGCACGCTGCGGAGGTTGCTGGCGGATTCGGCCGACTACGCGGCGCATCAGAGCGAAGCATTTCCACGCCGGGACACTGTCGCCGAACTGGTGACATTGATCGAAGCAGAGGCATTGCCGGCGCATTGATGTTCGTGTGTGCCTGCACGGCTGTTTGGCGCACCTGCCCCGGGTACGCGCTCGGCGCGCCGTAGCAGCTGGTGCTGCGGCCAACCATGGCTACAATCGCCGCCCGTTTGCCGCCGGACCACCTGGCCGATGTTCAAAATTCTTACGCTCAACCAGATCGCCTTGAAGGGGCTTGAACGTCTGCCACGCGATCGTTTCGAGGTCGGCACGGAGATTCACGATCCCGACGCAATCCTGGTGCGCAGCCAGCAACTGACGTCGGCGCAGATCACACCCAGTCTGCGTGCAGTGGCGCGTGCGGGCGCCGGGGTCAACAACATTCCGGTGGCTGAGTACACCGAGCGCGGCGTGGTGGTGTTCAACACGCCCGGCGCCAACGCCAATTCGGTCAAGGAGTTGACCGTGGCGGCCATGCTGCTGTCAGCGCGCGGTGTGCTTGAAGGCGCGCAGTTTGCGCGCGGACTGGACGCAGGCCTTGGCCACGATGCGTTGAACAAGCTTGTTGAGTCAGAAAAGAAACGCTTCAAGGGCCATGAGCTTGCCGGCCGGACACTGGGCGTCGTGGGTCTAGGGGCGATTGGCTCGCTGGTGGCGCAGTCGGCGTTGAATCTAGGTATGCAGGTACTCGGCTATGACCCCGCGCTGTCAGTTGATGCAGCGTGGCGACTGCCGTCCGAGGTTCGCAAGATGGATCAGCTGCACACATTATTTGCGCAGAGCGACTATGTGACGTTGCACGTGCCGCTGTTTGCGGCCACGCGTCATCTTGTCAATGCCGACAGCCTGCGCGCGTTTCGCAGCGATGCCGCGCTGCTGAATTTCTCGCGTGAAGAAATCGTCGATGCGGGTGCTGTGCGCGATGCGCTGCGTGCAGGTCAGTTGCGTCGCTATGTCTCCGACTTTCCTGTACCCGAGCTGTTGCACGAGTCCGGCGCAGTATTCACGCCACACCTTGGTGCCAGCACGGATGAGGCCGAAGAAAACTGTGCAGTGATGGCGGCGGAGCAACTCAAGGAATTCCTGACGCGCGGCAACATCCGCAATTCCGTGAACTTTCCCGATGTTGCGCTGGAGCGGCCAGCCGGGCATCGCATCGCGGTGGCGAACCGCAATGTGCCGCGCATGATCGGGCAGATCACCTCGATCCTCGCGGAAGCCAACCTCAACGTGATCGACATGCTGAACAAAAGTCGCGATGAAGTGGCCTATAACCTCATCGACGTCGAAGGTCTGCCCTCGGCCGATACGTTGCGCCGAATCGCTGCGATTCAGGGCGTGGTAAGCGTCCGCTCATTTTCCTAGCGGTCGGCTGCCTTGCCCCAGGGCGCGAAGCGGATTCAGCAGGCTGATCAGTTCTGGCGTTGCGGGCGGTGGTTCCAGACACCACTGCGACACCAGGATTTCCGCCGCAAGGTGCGCCCAGGCCAGCCCACTTGAGGCAAACCCGCTGCTGATCCACTCGGCTGATCCGGCGGGACATTGCGTTGTCTGTTGTGCGGCGCGCGAGGGCAGGCGGCCGACCATTGGCATGCGGTCCAACGCGCTGTGTCGCACGCCTTTGAAGCGCCTGAGTACGACTGTTGGCGGGGCGAAGCCGAAGCGGGTTGCACGGGCAGCGTTGCGTGCATCTGCCCTTCTTGCCTCTGAGTCGCTTGCCTCTGCAGTGCTTGCCTCTGCAGGGCTTGCGGGCGCAGGTTCCCGGTCGTACGTACCGCCGGCCGCGAAGCCGCCGCCATCGAGCGGCAACACGTAACCATCGCCCGACAACGGGCACGATGGGGCGGGGCCGGCAAAACAGGTGACGGTGCCCGGCACAGCGCGGAACTCGATGCCATACCCAGCCAACGGAGTTGCCAGCACGGTCTGCTGCACAAGCGGGCGTGCGTCGTTTGCACCGGCGGGTCGCAGATCTGCGTCGCGCAGCAGTGCTCGACACAGTGCGCGCAGGTCTGCGTGCCCAGCACCCGTGAGAAAGATGCCGCCGACAGGCAGCGTCATTCCCGCGCGCGCGCTGGCAGCGTCGGCTTCGAGGTACACGCCGATGCCCGGCAACTGCAGCGCGTAGTCGCGCAACCAGGTCTTGTCGCGGCCCAGCGACAGGTGCAGCAGGCCATTGGGCTGCCAGCCGCCCGGCTGCAGCAGGTCCAGCCAGCCCGCCGCACTGGTGTAGGCGCTCAAGCGCAGGCATCCGACGTCGTCCAGTCGTTGTGGCAAACGGGTCTGTAGAGCAGCCGCCGGGTTACGCGACGCGCCCCCCGGAGGCGTGTCAACGATGTCGCTGAGCGAGACGTCACCTCCGCGTGCGCGCAGCGAAACGGCAAGCGCGCTGCCCGCGATGCCGGCGCCGATGATGTGGGTCGCGGCTGGCCGTTGTATTCGATGGCGCGCTGCGCCGACCCAGTGACCGCAGGCGTAATGGCGTTTGTGCGGGTGTGCGGCGACGCGTTTTACGGCAAAGCCCGCGTCGTTCAGGCGCCGCCGCACGGCGCCCACAGAGGTGAATGTCGCAACCGTGGTGCCGGTGGTCGACAGCTCGCCCATCTGTTTGATGATGTCTTCACCCCAGAGCTCAGGATTCTTGTCGGGCGCGAAGCCATCGAGAAACCATGCGTCAACTGCGCCTGTGCCTGCGGCTAGCAAGGTGCCGAGTCCTGCGCGGGCATCGCCGTGAAACAGCGACAACCTGACGCGTGGGTGCAACCAGCGCCGATGCCAGCCGCGAATCGGTGGCGGCGCGATACGACAGAGCAGTGCGTGCAGGTCGGCGACGGCGCTGCGTAGCGGCGTCAATAGTTCGAGGTCGGCGCGACGCAATGGCAGCGCCTCGAAGCCTGTGTAGTGCAGGCATGCGCCCGCCGGCGCGACGCGGCAGAACAACTGAGTCGTGAGCAGGGCATTCAATCCCGTACCGAAACCCAGTTCGGCGACATGGAATTGTTCGCGTTCGCCCATATCTGAGAAGCGTTGCGTCAGGGCAGACAGTTCCAGGAAGACCCTCCGGCCTTCATCTATGCCGTTGCCCTGGTGATAAATGTCATCGAAGGTTGTCGAAAACGGCCGGCCGTCGCGCAGGACTAAGGCCGGCGCCGGCAGGATCTGATCCGCGAGGTCGATTGCGTTGCGGGTGTTCATCCAGGCATCTGGTCTCATCCGGTCTGACGATCGCACCCACACGAAACCCTGAACACCCGAAAAAGGGCAGCGCTGCGCTACGGATGTGTGCGGGTCGAGGGCGGTGATTCGCGGCGTGCTGCCGCAGAAGTGGCGCGTTGCCATCCGGGCGGCGTGAGTATACTCAGAGCACTGGTCCCGCCTGCTGTTGGCCGGCCTGAACACATTCGAGCGGCGTAACCGCCGCCAGGAGAGCGACTTTGACAGAGTGGTTGACGATGACGGGCTTGCTTGGCTGGTCCAATGGTCTATTGCACGCAACCTGGTGGCAGGTGGCGTTGTACACACTGGTGGCCACCCACATCACAATCGTGTCGGTGACGGTTTTTCTGCATCGGCATGCGGCGCATCGAGCGCTGGATATGCATCCCGTGCTGGCGCATGCATTCCGCTTCTGGCTATGGCTCACCACGGGCATGGTCACCCGGGAATGGGCGTCCATTCACCGCAAACATCACTCTGTGACCGACGTCGAAGGCGACCCCCACAGCCCGGTGGTCTTCGGCATCCAGAAGGTGTTCTGGCAGGGCACTGAGTTGTACCGCGAAGCATCGGCCGATCAACAGATCATGGAGCGCTTTGGCGCCGGACTGCCCAATGACTGGATCGAACGCAATCTCTACAGCAAGTACACGGCGCTGGGTGTAACGCTGCTGGCGATCACCAATGTGCTGCTGATGGGTCCCCTGGGGCTCACCGCATGGGCAGTGCAGATGATCTGGATTCCGCTGTTCGCGGCCGGCGTGATCAACGGCATCGGCCACTTCTGGGGCTACCGCAATTTCGAGTGTCCCGATGCTGCGACCAACATCGTCCCCTGGGGCATTCTGGTCGGTGGTGAGGAGCTGCATAACAATCACCACACGTATCCGAACTCCGCACGGTTGTCGGCCAAGTGGTTTGAGTTCGATATCGGCTGGATGTACATCCGGTTGTTCGAGATGGCAGGGCTGGCGCATGTGCGCAGCGCCGGTCCAGTCGTGCGCCGTGTTGCGGCAAAGGACGCGATCGATATGGACACCCTGTGGGCGGTCGTGAATGACCGGTTCCGCGTGATGGCACGCTACGCCAGCCAGGTAGTCGGACCGCTGGCCGAGGCAGAGAGTGCGCGCGTGGGCGTCGAGATGCGGCCCGTCATGCAGCGCGCGAAACGCCTTCTGTGTCGCACCGACATGCTGGTGAAGGACGAGGATCGCAAGCAGATCGCGCTGGCCATTACGTCCAGCCCGCTGCTGAAGCAGGTGTACGAAGCGCGCCTGCAACTGCAGGCGGTGTGGGCGAAGCGCAGTGGCAACAAAGACGAACTGCTTGCAGCCTTCGTGAAGTGGTGTCACGAGGCCGAGCAGTCCGGCATCGACGCATTGCGCGAATTCGTGCGCGAGTTGCGCACTTACTCAGTGCCGGTCGCAGCACCGGCCTGAGCTGAACGGCCTGAGCTGAACGGCCTGAGCTGAACGGCCTGAGCTGAACGGCATGGCGTAGCGCGCTACATGCGCGCGCCGCTTTCCCTCTTGTTGCGCGCTACATGCGCGCAACAGTGGCAATGCCCAGTAACCCCAATCCGGTCGTCAACACGGCCTCGGTCGCGGCGCAGAGTGTCAATCGGCCAGCGCGCACGTTCGGCGCTGCGTCAAGCACCGTGCAGCTTTCGTAGAACTTCATGAAGTGGCCGGACAGGTCGTAGAGATACGTGCACAGATAGTGCGGCAGGCTTTCGCGTGCAACTGCGTCGAGCGTTTCTGCGAAACGCGCCAGCTGCAATGTCAGTACGCGCTCGTCTGCGTGCAGTGAACGCGCCGCGCTGGCTGCTGGTGTATCGGTCAAGGCGGTTGCGTTTGCTGTGGCGCCAGCAACTGCCTGTGACTCAGCTGCCCGCCTGAAAATGCTGCGAATGCGGGTGCACGCGTACTGCAGGTAGGGTGCTGTGTTGCCCTCGAAGCTGAGCATCTGCTCCCAGTCGAAGATGTAGTCGTTGACGCGGTGCTTGGACAGGTCCGAGTACTTCACCGCGCCAACGCTCACAGCCTTTGCCACTTCAGCCCGTGCGGCCTCGTCGAGGTCGCCGCGCTCTGCAAGCAGTGCTGTGGCGCGGCGCTCGGCTTCGTCCAGCAGTTCGCTGAGCTTTACGGTCTCGCCGCTACGACTGCGGAATGGTTTGCCGTCGCGTCCGAGCATCGAGCCAAAGCTGCAATGCTCGAGGGTCATCGCCTCGGGCAGGAAGCCGGCGACGCGCGCCGTCGCGAATACCTGACGAAAGTGCAATGCCTGGCGAGCATCAACGAAGTACAACACTCGATCGGCGTGCAGCACGTCCGCGCGATAACGGATCGCGGCCAGGTCGGTGGTCGCGTACAGGTAGCCACCGTCGGATTTCTGGATGATGAGTGGCAGCGGCGCGCCGTCTTTCGCTTTGAACTCCGGCAGGAATACGCATTGCGCGCCTTCGGATTCCACCAGCAGACCCGCAGCGCGCAATGCATCGACAATGCCGGACAGTGCATCGTTGTACGCACTCTCGGCCTGCAGGTGCGCGCGCGTGAGACTGACGCCCAGGCGCGTGTACACGGCTTCACAGTGCGAGAGCGACGCGGTGATGAAGCTCTGCCAGTGCTCACGCGTGTGCGGATCACCTGCCTGCAACTGCACAACGGCACTGCGAGCACGTGTCGCGAACTCCGGTTCCGCCTGGAACCGCGCGGACGCCGTGCGGTAGAACTGTTCCAGGTCTGCAAGCGCTGTGGAGTTGGCGCCCGTCTCATTGAACTGGGTGATCAGCATGCCGAACTGCGTGCCCCAGTCGCCCACGTGATTCTGACGGATCACCACGTGCCCCAGATGTTCAAGCACACGTGCGACGGCGTCACCAATGATGGTGCTGCGCAGGTGACCCACGTGCATCTCTTTGGCGAGGTTGGGCGCCGAATAGTCGATGACAACGCGTTGCTGCGCGTCACCGGCAAGTACGCGCGGCGCCGCGAGCGCGGTTGAGCAGTTTCGCTCGAGCCAATGATCGTGCAGACGAATATTGATGAAACCAGGCCCGGCGACTTCCATGCTGGCGATAAGGGCATCTGCCTGCAGATGCGCGACGACTGCATTTGCCAGCTCACGAGGCGGGCGTCGAAGTTGTTTCGCTGCGGCCATGCAGCCGTTGGCCTGGTAGTCACCAAACTCAGGACGGCTGGACTCTGTGACCAGCGCAGGTTGATCCCCGGCGCCTGCCGCAGCCAGTGCGGCCCTGATTCGCTGCGCGAGCTCTACGCGAAGATTGATCATTGCGCGAACGCCAGTTGGGCATGCGTTCGGCGGCCAGCGTCGCCCGGAAGGCTGTGTGCGAAGAGGCCCGCTGCAGTTCGCTCAGGCAGAGCGCGAGGAGGTCGCACAGGAAAGGGTGCAGCGGGTGGATGCGGGTTCGACATGTGGAGCAATCCGACGCGAGGAAAACGGCGCGCGATACTAGCAGTGCGCCGTCCCCTCGCCCTAGGTTGAGCCGTGCGGCTCACACCTCCCACATCTCACGTCTTACATGACTCCCTGCGCCAGCATGGCGTTGGCGACTTTCGTGAAGCCGGCCACGTTCGCGCCTGCGTAGTAGTCGGTCTTGCCGCCCTGGGTGCCGTGCTCGACACACTGCGCGTGAATGTTGCGCATGATGCTGCGCAGACGCGAATCCACTTCTTCACGCGACCAGGACAGGCGCAGGCTGTTCTGACTCATCTCCAGACCTGAAGTGGCCACACCGCCCGCATTCGAGGCCTTGGACGGCGCATTGGGAATGCCTGCATGCAGGAAGGCTTCAACGGCACCCGGATCGGTGGGCATGTTGGCCCCTTCCGATATCGCCTTGATGCCATTCTTGATGAGTGTGTCTGCATCTTCCTTGCTGAGCTCGTTCTGCGTTGCGCAAGGAAATGCCAGGTCGCAGGGCACGATCCATGGGCGTTTGCCCGCATGGAACTCGCACTTGTATTCCTTTGCGTACTCCTCAATGCGACCACGCTTGTTGTTCTTCAGATCGAGCAGCCAGGCCAGCTTGGCGGAGTCGATGCCGTTCTTGTCGTACACGAAGCCTGAAGAGTCGGACATCGTCACAACTTTGCCGCCGAGCTCGTTGAGCTTTTCGACGGTGTACTGGGCAACGTTGCCTGAACCCGATACGGCGCAGACGCGGCCCGCAATGTGCTCGCCGCGATGCGCCAGCATGTCTTCCATGAAGTACACCACGCCGTAGCCGGTGGCCTCTGGACGAATGAGGCTGCCACCGAAATCGATGCCTTTGCCGGTCAGCACGCCTTCGAAGCGATTCACCAGGCGCTTGTACTGGCCGAACATGTAGCCGACCTCGCGGCCGCCCACGCCGATATCGCCAGCGGGTACGTCGGTATCTGCGCCAATGTGGCGGAACAGCTCCGACATGAAGGCCTGGCAGAAACGCATGATCTCGCGCTCGGATCTGCCTTTTGGATCGAAGTCAGCGCCGCCTTTGCCGCCACCCATCGGCAGGCCGGTCAGGCTGTTCTTGAAGGTCTGTTCAAACGCCAGGAACTTCAGGATGGACAGGTTCACGGAAGGGTGGAAGCGGATGCCGCCTTTGTACGGGCCGATGGCGCTGCTGCATTGAATGCGATAGCCGCGGTTGATCTGGATGTTGCCGGCATCGTCTTCCCAGCACACCCGGAACGAGATCACACGCTCCGGCTCGGCGATGCGCTCAAGGATGCGTGCCTGTTTGAATTTCGCGTTGTTGCTGATGGTCGGCATCAGCGAGACTACGACCTCCTCAACCGCCTGGTGGAACTCGGACTCGCCGGGATTGCGCTGCCGCAGCCCTTTCATGAACTCTTCAACGTCGGCCGCGTAGCGTGGATCCATATATATCGCCCCTTTTGAGATTTGTTGGTCGTTCGAACGGGTCAGCGCACTTCCAGGTCGCCGGTGGCGGCGCGCTGTGCAGCTTCGGCAGGCAGGTCGGCGTGCCGTTCGGCGAGCCAACAGGCTGGATGCGCCAGTCAATAGAAGGTCAATTACCCTGGGTGGTCAAGCGCCTGTTTGAGTGGGCATGTCGCAAAACCGCCACGTAGCGGGCAACCGCAGGGCCCATGCCGATCAACAACGCGTCGCCGATCAAGGCATGGCCGATCGAGACTTCGAGCAATCCTGGAATGGCCGCAAACGCCGGCAGGTTGGCGAGGTTCAGGTCGTGACCCGCGTTCACGCCCAGTCCCGTTGCAGTCGCGGCGGCAGCCGCGCGCGCAAACGGGGCGCAGGCGGCCGCTTTTGTGGTGTCGTTGGTTGGGTTTGCTGCGACCTCCTGCGCGTAGGGGCCGGTGTACAACTCGATGCGATCGGCGCCGAGCGTGCGGATATCGCGCATGACATCGACCGACTCTGCATCCATGAACAGCGCGACCCGGGCGCTGTGTTGCTTCAGGCGTGCAAGCAACGGCCGCAGACGGTCGCCATCGCCGGCAATGTCGAAGCCGTGGTCGCTGGTCAGTTGGTCGTCGCTGTCCGGCACCAGCGTGCATTGATCGGGTTGTGTCTGTTCGACCAGTGCAACAAGGCCCGGATATCCGTGACTGTTTGCCGGCGCAAACGGATTGCCTTCGATGTTGAATTCGGCACCCGGATATTCGGCGCGCAGCATGCGCGCAAGATCCCGCACATCGGCCGGTCGGATGTGCCGCAGATCCGGTCGTGGATGCACCGTGATGCCATAGGCACCGTGATCCATGGCAATCCGCGCCATTGCCAGCACGTTGGGTTCGTCGCCGCCGCGCGAGTTGCGTATCAGGGCGATCTTGTTGACGTTCACGGACAACTCAACCATCGCGTTGTTTTCCTGGCGGTCCGCCATTGGCGTCGGTTGCGCCAGGTGCGGTGGCTGGATCGGCCGCCGACAGCTCCGGTTCGTCCGGCTCTCTCAAATAGCCCGCGCGTGCCAGGTACGCAATGGTCAGGGCGATGAACAGCGCCGTGAGCGTGATGCCACCCCAGAGTTTGTAGCCCACCCAGAACGCTTCGCTGAATTGCTTGAACACTACAATGTTCAAAGCACCTTCAAGAAAAAAGCCGATTGCCCAGCCTACGCCCAGGGTCCGCCATGCTGTGGCCGGCAACGCGAGTTGTTCGCCGAGCATGGCCTGCAGTGGATTGCGGCCGACCATGATGCCGCCGCCGATGATTGCGGCGAACAACCAGTTGAGGATGGTGGGTTTCCAGTAGAGAAACTGTTTGTCGTGCAGCAGCAGCGTCAGCCCGCCGAACACCAGCGATATGCCGAGCACCAACCACAGCTGGCCGCTGACATGGCGTTTGGTGAACCAGGTAATGGCGACCTGCAGCGTGGTCGCGACCATGAGCACCACGGTTGCCTGGTAGATATCGCCGGTCAGGAAATAGGCCACGCCGAACAGGGCAACCGGGAGGAAGTCGAGAAACTGCTGCATGGTGTTGCCGATCGTCCGGTCGATTGCTTTGACATGCCATGATAGGCGGGCCCCGCCGCGACTGCATTGTGTGAGTCAGTTCTTTCGAATTCATCCAACCCACCCTCAGGTGCGGCTGCTGCGTCAGGCTGCGGCGATCCTGGCTGCAGGTGGCGTGGTGGCGTATCCGACCGATTCGAGCTACGCCATCGGTTGTCATCTCGGTGATCGCCGCGCCGTGGAGCGGATCAGACGCTTACGGCAGTTGGACGAGAAACATGACATGTCGCTCATCTGCCGGGATCTGTCCGAGTTGTCCGTGTATGCCCAGGTCGACAATCCCAATTTCCGGCTGATGAAACGCCTGCTGCCTGGGCCCTACACGATGCTGTTGCGCGGCACCCGCGAAGTGCCGCGGCAGCTGCTGCACCCCAAGCGGCGCACGATTGGCCTGCGCATTCCGGACCATCTCGTGCTGCTCGCGCTGCTTGCGGAGTACGGCGCGCCGATGATGTCGACCACGCTGCGGATGCCGGGCGAGGCGCTGCCGTTATCCGACCCGGAGGAAATCCGGGATCGCCTGGAGCACGACGTGGACCTGGTGATCGATGGTGGCCACGGCGGCACGGAGGTCACCACGGTGCTGGACCTGACGGGCGACGTCCCGGAACTGGTGCGGGCGGGGCTGGGCGCCTGGCCGCCCTGATGTTCGGGGTCCTGAAGTGCTCAGCTGAATCGGGATGTAAGCGCGTCAGCTAAGAACGCTCGGGTGACCGCAGCCGATGCGTATAATCGCGCGCCTCGCGTCTGGCCCGGAAGCCTCAAAGTTGAACCTCACGGAATCAGATCGTCGGGTCGTCTCCGGCATGCGGCCCACGGGCGCTCTGCACCTCGGTCATTACCATGGGGTGCTGAAGAACTGGATCGAGCTGCAGCACGAGTATGAGTGCTACTTCTTTGTCGCCGACTGGCATGCACTGACCACGCACTATGCCGACCCACAGGACATTCAGCGGCACACCTACGACACGCTGATCGACTGGCTGGCGGCTGGCGTCGACCCCAATGCCGCGACCGTCTTCATTCAGTCGCGGGTACCCGAGCACGCTGAGCTGTCGCTGCTGCTGGGCATGCTGACGCCGGTGGGCTGGCTGGAGCGGGTACCTACATATAAAGAGCAGCAGCAGAAGCTGAACGACCGCGATCTCGCAACCTTCGGCTTCCTGGGCTACCCGGTGCTGCAGGCAGCCGACATTCTGATGTACCGGGCAGGCAAGGTGCCGGTGGGCGCCGATCAGGTGGCGCACATCGAGCTGTGCCGGGAAATCGCGCGCCGCTTCAATCACATCTATGGCCGCGAGGCGGGTTTCGAAGCCCACGCTGAAGCCGCGATCAAGAAGATGGGCAAGAAGACGGCGGCTCTGTATTCCGATCTGCGCCGACGGTATCAGGAGCAGGGTGACCATGAGGCGCTCGATACTGCGCGGGCATTGCTGGGCGATCAGCAGAACCTTTCGCTGGGCGATCGCGAGCGGCTCTTTGGTTACCTTGAGGGCAGCGGCAAGATCATTCTGCCGGAGCCAGCGGCGCTGCTGACCAAGTCGTCAAAGCTGCCTGGCCTCGACGGCGAAAAGATGTCGAAGTCGTACCAGAACACGATTGGTCTGCGCGACGCACCGGATGAAGTGACGCGCAAGCTGCGCACGATGACCACAGACCCAGCGCGCGTGCGGCGTAACGATCCAGGTGAACCGAGCCGTTGCCCGGTGTTCAAGCTGCACGAGGTCTACAGCGACGATGCGCGGCGCGATTGGGTGACCACAGGCTGCCGTAGTGCGTCGATCGGTTGCCTTGAATGCAAGCAGCCGCTCATCGATGCCGTGGTTGCTGATCTGGAGCCGATGCGCGAACGCGCGCGGCCTTTCGAAGAAGCGCCGGATCTGGTCCGCAACATTGCAGCGGCGGGCGCCGAAGTTGCGCGTGACATGGCGCGCGCGACACTCGATGAAGTACGCGCGGCGATCGGAATCAGTTACCGATGAGCGAGCCCGACGCGCTGCTGGATCTGTTGCCACCCCTCATACCGCCAGCCCATTTGCTACTCGGACAATCGGCAGGCGCGCAGAGCGAAGCGGCCGCGGTGGTGGCCGCGCTGCAGCCGGCCGATTCGCAGTTGCGCAGTTTGCGGGCACGCTATGCCGAAGTGCCGCTCGCAGCGCGCCAGCAGGCGGAGTTTCCATTTGCCGTGGTCGAAGGTCGCACCGTCACTGCGCTGCCGATTGATCTGTACATCCCGCCTGAGGCACTGGAGGTGTTTCTCGAGGCTTTTGAAGGCCCGCTCGATCTGCTGCTGTATCTGATCCGGCGCCAGAACCTCGACATTCTCGACATCAAAGTTGCCGAGATCACCGAACAGTACATGCGCTACGTGGCGCTGATGAAGGCGCTGCACCTGGAGCTCGCGGCCGAGTACCTGGTGATGGCGGCGATGCTGGCGGAGATCAAGTCGCGCATGCTCCTGCCGCGTCCGCGTGCGCAAGAAGACGGCGAGTCGGAGGATCCGCGGGCAGATCTGATCCGCCGGCTGATGGAGTACGAACGCTTCAAGCAGGCAGCAGAGCAGATCGATCAGCTGCCGCGCATGGACCGCGATACCTATGCCGTCGCCGTCGAGCCGCCGGTCATTGAGCGCGTACGCGTGCCGCCCGAAGTTGATCTGCGCGAGATGCTGCTGGCGTTGGCCGAGGTCATCCGCCGCGCCGAGCTGTTTCAACATCACTCAGTGGCATTCGAACCATTGTCCGTGCGTGAACGCATGACGCGCGTGCTGCAACGCGTGACCGGATCGAAGCGCGCTTACGTCACCTTTGCGAGTTTGTTTGGCGAAGAGGAAGGACGGCGCGGTGTGGTGGTGACGTTCCTTGCAATCATGGAACTTGCGCGCGAACTGTTGCTCGAGATTTTTCAGAACGGTGCGTTTGCGCCAATTCATGTGCGCGCAGCGGCCGGTTCGGAAGTCACCGCACCGGACATTGGCGATGTCGAAGCATCGGGCTTGGACGAGGTCGACATTCATGTCGATGACGAAAATCTAGACGGCGCGGAATCAGAAACGGGAGTCGACGATGTCTGAGGCGGGGCGAACGGATGAAGCCGAGGCCGGACGAGCCACCGCGTCCGACGACATTCCACGGGTTGATACAGCCGCAGCGACGGTTGCGGCGGCTCAAGCGGACGAAGTTGCTCACGTGGTTGAAGTAGAAGCCGAACAATTCGTCGATGTGGATACGGACAGCGCAGGTGTGAATGCGGGCGACAGACTCGTTGCCGAGCGCGTGCTGGTGTCGGAGTCGATGCTGGTGCAGATCATCGAGGCAGCGCTGCTGGTGGCGCCGGAACCGCTGACCATCGATCGCCTGCAATTGTTGTTTGGCGATGACGCACCATCGCGCGATGAATTGCAGACTGCCATCAATCAGGTCGGCGAGCGCTGTCTCGACATGAGCTACGAGCTCGTCAAAGTGGCCAGCGGCTATCGTTTCCAGGTTCGCCAGCACCTGGCGCCCTGGGTTGGGCGGTTGTACGCGGAGCGGCCTGCGAAGTACTCGCGCGCCTTGCTGGAAACGTTGGCGCTGGTGGCCTATCGGCAGCCCGTGACACGCGGCGATATCGAAGACGTGCGCGGTGTGGCCGTTTCCACCGGCATCATGCGCACGCTGCTCGAGCGCAGCTGGATTCATGTGGTTGGCTATCGTGAAGTCCCTGGACGGCCGGCCTTGTACGGCACCACGAAGGCGTTCCTGGACTACTTCAGTCTGTCGAGTCTTGAGGACCTGCCGCCGCTCAGCGAAGTACGTGATCTTGATCAGGTCGGTCGTGACCTTGAACTGGCGTTGGGCCTGGACACGGGTTCTGCAGATTCGCAATTGATCGACGGTGGTATGTCTGCGCTCAGCGATGAGACCGCGCTGGTGCCCGCCGTGGCGTTGTCCAGCACGGATGCGGCTGCAGACAGCGGTCCGCCATCGATGGACGAAGCGGCGGCGCCAAGCCCAAAAACAGACGCAGAAACAGCCGCAGAAACAGACCCAGAAACACCCGCCGATGACGCCCGGCGTTCGAGTGCAACAGAATGACAAGAGCTGGCCCACCCGCAGCGGCGGAACCGCGCGAACGATTGCAGCGTCTGCTTGCACGCCACGGTTTCGGTTCTCGCCGTGCCATTGAAACCTGGATTGCTGCGGGACGGCTGAGCGTCGATGGCCAGGTCGCAGGGCTGGGTCAGACAGTGACCGGCAACGAACGCATCAGTCTCGATGGCGCGCCGCTGCGCTTGCGCGCGCACTCGCCGACGCGCGTGCTCGTATATCACAAGCCGGGTGGCGTGTTGTGTTCGCGCCGTGCTGAAGGTGGCTTGCCGACCTGCTACGAGGATTTGCCGGCCCTTGCGCAAGGGCGTTGGTTGTCGATCGGCAGGCTCGATGTATCGACCACCGGCGTGCTGCTGTTTACCAACGACGGCACGCTGGCGAACAAGCTTGCGCACCCATCGCAATGCATCGACCGCGAGTATGTCGTACGTGTGCGCGGCGAGGTCGATGACGCCATGCTGCAAAGACTGCGCGACGGCATACTGCTCGAAGACGGTCCTGCACGTTTTACTGACATCAGCGAGACGCGTCACGGCGACGATG
Source organism: Klebsiella pneumoniae (assembly GCA_945861675.1). Classification (GTDB taxonomy): domain Bacteria; phylum Pseudomonadota; class Gammaproteobacteria; order Pseudomonadales; family Azotimanducaceae; genus CAMAVY01. Next base: position 33,946 of record CAMAVY010000015.1, read on the forward strand.
AAGCGGGCAATCGCTGGTTCTACGTCACCTTGTTCGAAGGGCGCAATCGCGAAGTGCGCCGGTTATGGGAGAGCCAGGGTGTGCAGGTATCGCGCTTGAAGCGTGTGCGTTTCGGGCCGGTGGTACTGCCTGCGCGGCTGCGGCAGGGCCGAACGCTTGAACTCAGTCCGAAAGATGTGACGCGGCTGGCGGCATTGGTCGAGTTTCGGCCTGCGCGTGTCGGCACCGGCCGTGTGCGCGGTGACGACCGCGGCAATTCACAGCTGGTTGCGTATCCGGATCTGGAGACTCGCCAGCAGCAGGTGGAAGGCCGGCGCCAGGCGCAATGGCAGCAGAGCGCGAAGTCTTCGGGCCAATCTTCATTCGACTGATCTTCATTCGACTGACGGTTGGCGTCGGACTTGTTCAACAGGCGCAGCCGCGCGATGGGCGCGACATCAAGGCGCTACCGGCGTCAGCGCCCGCGCTGCATCAGCGCGCGTGCTGCATCAGGCCGCGCAGTCGCCTGCGCTTATGGCATTGCCTGCCGCCGCCGTAGGCTCAGCTGAAGCAGTCGCAGCTGAAGCAGTCGCAGCTGCCGATGGCGCTTCCGACGCTTCGGGCTCTGGTGCGGCAACGCGATTGCGCCCCGCACGTTTTGCTCTGTACAACGCTGAGTCTGCGCGTTCGCACAAGCTTTCCAGCGTGTCATTGGCCCTCAGGGTGCCAACGCCGATACTGACAGTGACGCCTTCGGGAATCTCCCGGTTCAGCTCGCGATTCGCGGCGACCAGGATGCGAATCCGTTCTGCCATCGTGTGTGCGCCGCCGATATCGGTGTGCGCCAGCATGACAACGAATTCTTCGCCGCCATAACGGAACGCGTGGTCCGATCGACGAATCGTGCGTGCGATCGTTCGCGCAAGGCTGCGCAGCACGGCATCGCCGCGCGCGTGGCCGTAGTTGTCGTTGATGCGCTTGAAGAAGTCGATGTCGACCAGCAGCAACGACATGGGCAACGAGTGCCGATGTGCGAGTTCCACCTGCGCTCTGCCACTGCTTGCAAGGGCGGCGCGATTGCCAATCGAAGTCAACGGATCCGTGAGTGCGCTGGCAACTGCGGTGCGATATGCAAGTGCGTTGCGCAGGCTGAGCATCAGCAGCGGCAGGGCCGCTTCTACGCGCGCCAGTTCCTGTTCCTTGAATGCGGTGCTGCGATACAGCGTGAGCAGTCCCAACGGTTCCTCTGGGGCGGGCAGCAGTCGGTACTCGATCGAGTGCCGGGTGCGTCGCCCTGTGCGAATGTCTTCAGTGTGCGTAGGTGGGCGATAGCGCGCGCCATCAACGCGAACGATGTCCGCAAGCGCTTCAGGTATGGCACCCACGAGCGCGGGGAGTTCGATGTGCGCCGCGAGGGTCGACAACACACGCAACTGCTGCGCTGCATCCAGGCTGGAGATGCTGCGTTCTACTAACTTGGATCCGCTTGATCGCTCAGTTGTCATTGATCACGTACTGCTTGGCCGTGCCCGGTAGATTGAGCACGCTACGTGCCATGGTCGTCCGGGCTTTGTGCAAAGTATTGAAAGTTCGTCGAAAATATTTGCCTGATGGTGGCTGAATCGAACAACCGCGCCAATCCTTTGACACGTTTTGGGCCTGTTCCGACCCTCGGCAGTCGACGCCAAGGGCAGGATTGGCCGCGTCGCCGTCGGTTCGTTGACGTTAAGCAATCCTGGCCCGTAGGCGTCGCCCTGGTCAGACCGACGGTGGTTGCCGCTGGATCGAAGGCCAGTGCTGCTCATACCCCGCTTCTCTTAGACCTCATGCTCACACGCCTCGCCGGCAGCCTCCGCAGGCGGCGGTTGCAGCGCGATCCGCTCGCGCGGGTCGAGCAATCGGATGTCGAGCAAAGAGAGGGTTGCCGCTGCGAGCGTGGCGGGCAACGGCAGGCTGGCCACGTCCTCGGCCGGATAGGCGGCCGCGCGCATGGCCGTACGCATGCGCCCCGGATTGACCACGTGCACGCGCACGGATGAGGTGTTTTCGAGTTCGTCGCGCAGTACCTGGGCGAGCCCTTCGAGGCCGAACTTCGTCACCGAGTACGCGCCCCAGTAGGCGCGCCCACGCGTGCCCACGCTTGAACTGAGAAACAGGATGCGGGCAGCGTCGGCCGCGAGCAGCGCTGGCAACAATGCCCTTGTCAGCAGAAACGGCGCGGTCAGATTGACTTGCAGCAACTGCTGCCACTGACCCGGGTCGTAGTACTGCAACGGCACGCGTTGACCGAGCTGTGCGGCGTTGTGGACAAGGCCGTGCAGCACACCGATCTGATCTGTGATGGCTTCGGCGACGCCTTCTGCGCCGTCTGCATCGAGTGTGGCGAGATCGCCGGGGACAAGAATGGGCGTGCTGCCGCCGGCTGCAGTAATGCTGTCGTAGACGGCTTCGAGCTTGGCCAGTGTTCGGCCGAGCAACAGCACTTGTGCACCTGCCGCCGCCGCCTGGCATGCCAGTGCGCGACCGAAGCCGTCGCCTGCGCCCGTGATCAGGATGTTGTGATTGCGCAGGTCCGGCGCGGGCGTGCTGGTGTTCATGCAGGACCCGGCTTACGCGCGGTCAGCAGGTAGTTCACGTCCGGTGCGCCGCCAATGCGAGCGTGGCGGGTGATGGGGTTGTAGTGCATGCCAACGATGTCCGTCACGTTCAGGCCGGCGCGCCGCGTCATCTGCGCAAGTTCGCTGGGCCGCAGGAGCTTGTTGTAGTCATGTGTGCCGCGTGGCAGCAGGCGCAGCACGTACTCGGCGGCAAGAATGGCCAGGCCATAGGCCTTCGGCGAACGATTGATGGTCGCAAGCACCAGCGTGCCACCCGGCCGCAGCAATGCCGCGCAGTGGCTGACGACGCCCGCCGGATCGGGCACGTGCTCCAGCATTTCCATGCAGGTGATGAGATCGAAGCCGCCTTCGCTGATTGCGATGTCTTCAACCGGACACTGACGGTATTGCACTGGCGCGCCGCTCTCGAGCGCATGCAGGCGCGCAACCTGGATGGCGGTACTCCCTGCGTCGGCACCGAGTACGTTCGCGCCGGCCGCCGCCATCGCCTCGCTGAGCAGACCGCCACCGCAGCCGACATCGAGCACGCGCGCACCTTTGAGTACATGTTGGCGAGCAACGTAGGCGGCGCGTACGGGATTCAGATCGTGCAGTGGGCGGAAGTCGCCATGCGCGTCCCACCATTGGTGGGCCACGGCTTCGAAGCGCGCAAGTTCGGCGGGGTCGATGTTTTCGCGTGCTGCGTTGTGCATGCCCAGGGTGCTCACTGTTGCAGGCCTGCAGCAATGCGTGCCGACCAGTTGCGCACGCGTTGCTGTAGATCCGGCAGGTCGAAGCCCAGCAGCTCGCCGTCTGCAAGCCGCGGCAGACCGTTGACCCAGACATGGCGTACGCAAGTGCCGACGCTGGTGTAGGCGAGCTGCGACACGGGATCGAACACGGGCTGCTGCGCGGGCGCCCGTAGATCGACAGCAATGACGTCTGCGGCCTTTCCAGGTGTCAATGAACCGATGCTGCTGTCCATACCCAGCGCTCGTGCTCCGTCGAGTGTCGCCATCTGCAGTGCATCGCGGGCCAGCAGGGCCATTGGGTCGCGGGCCTGGCCTTTGGCCAGCAGCAGTGCAATGTTGAGTTCGCGAAACAGGTCCAGACTGTTGTTGCTGGCCGCGCCGTCGGTGCCGAGCGCGACATTCACACCTGCGCTGCGCAAGTCGGACACCGGACATACGCCGCTGCCAAGGCGCAGGTTCGATTGCGGGCAATGCACTACCGCCACGCCGTTGCGCTGCAGCAGCGCGATCTCCTCCGGCAGCACCTGTGTGAGATGAACGATCTGCACGCCGGGCGCAAGCAAACCAAGCTCGTGCAGGTGGGCGATCGGACGCTTGTGATGCAGCGCCACGTAGTCGGCCACTTCCCGGGCAGTTTCGTGCACGTGTATGTGCACCGGCCGGCCGACCTCGCTGGCGAGTGTGGCGATCCGTCGCAGCGATTCAGGCTCCACGGCAAACGGCGAATGCGGCCCGAATGCCACGCTGCACATCGGGTCATTGCGATAGCGGTCCATCAGCTCAAGGCCCTGATGAATCGCGGCGTCGGCGCTCGCGGCCCAGGCGTTGGGAAACTTGATGATCGGCACCGCCACCTGAACGCGCATCCCGAAGCGCGCCGCAACGGCCGCGCCGACCTCCGGGAAGAAGTACATGTCGGAACAGCAGGTGGTGCCTGCACGCAGCATCTCGGCGATCGCCAGCTCCGTGCCGTCGGCGACGAACGCAGGTCCCACCCAGCGTGCTTCAGTGGGCCAGATGTGCTGTTGCAGCCAGTCTTCCAAGCGGTAGTCGTCGGCAAATCCGCGCAGCAGGCTCATGGCCAGATGCCCATGGGCATTGACGAGGCCCGGCATGACGACATGGCCGGGCAACTCGAGTTCGGGCAGATCCACGGGCCAGGCCTCGCCCGCGGCGCAGATGCGTTCAATGCGACCCTCGCGGACGACCAGCGCCGCCCCTCGCAGGGTGCCTTGTCCGGGTTCCATACTGAGTAACCACTCGGGGCGAAGCACGAACGAATGCGACGGTAGCTGCAAGGAATCCCCCGGTCATGGTGTCGGTGAGCACGCTGGCCGACATGGTAGCGGACGACGATCCGCATTCGGCGCGCCCGGCGCAGCCGCTGAAGCGGGGCAGGCCCAGTCGCGGAAGCGGGGCAGGCCCAGTCGCTGACACATGTGCCGAGACGATGAACATCCGTGTGTGAAACTGTCCGCGGTGGGGGTGTTTCCCTACAATCGCGCACCTTTCTGTGCGGGCACTGCCGATGTGCCGGCGCTTTCAGCCGATCCTCAAATGCAGTTGCGAGGGTCGTTTCAGAGGAAATCATGCAAATGTCGAGGGTGTTCAATTTCAGCGCCGGACCAGCTGCGTTGCCGGAGTCGGTGTTGGCACGGGCGCGGGACGAGCTGCTGGACTGGCATGGCCATGGTCTGTCGATCATGGAAATGAGCCATCGCAGCCCTGAGTTCGAAAGTGTCGCGGCCAAGACGGAGCACGATCTGCGCGCCTTGCTTGGCGTGCCGGACGACTACGCGGTGCTGTTCCTGCAGGGCGGCGCTACCGCACAGTTCGCCATGGTGCCGATCAACCTGCTGCCCGAAGGTGGCAGCGCGGACTACATCCATACCGGGCAGTGGGCAAAGAAGGCCATCGATGAAGCCAAGCGCTTCGGCAAGGTGAATGTGGCGGCGAGCAGCGAGAGCGGCAAGTTCAGCTACGTGCCGGCGCGTGCAGACTGGAAGCTCGACCCGAAAGCTGCGTATCTGCACATCACCAGCAACGAAACGATTGGTGGCATCGAGTATCTGGAAGATCCGGAAATTGGCGACGTGCCGGTAGTGGCGGATGCATCGAGCAATCTGCTGTCGCGGCCGCTGGACGTGCGTCGTTATGGCCTGATCTATGCGGGCGCGCAGAAGAACCTCGGTCCAGCGGGTCTGACGATTGTCATCGTGCGGCGTGACCTGCTTGGCCGTGCGCGCATGAGCGCGCCGTCATCGTTCGACTACAAGCTGCATGCCGACAACGATTCGATGGCCAATACGCCACCGACCTTTGCCTGGTACCTGACCGGCCTCGTGCTCGAGTGGATGATTGCAGAGGGTGGCCTTCCGGAAATGCAACGGCGGGCGGCCTCGCGGTCGACAAAGTTGTATCAGACGATCGATGACAGCAATTTCTACGCGTCGCCCGTCGCCAAGGCGTCGCGTTCGCGCATGAACATTCCATTCACGATGCCTGAAGAGTCCCTCGACAAGGTATTTCTTGCGGGTGCGGAAGCGCGCGGTCTGATGAACCTCAAAGGCCACCGCAGCGTAGGTGGCATGCGCGCGAGTGTGTACAACGCGGTGCCGGAGGCGGCAGTGGACGCATTGATCAGCTACATGCACGAGTTTGAACGCCAGCATGGCTGAGTCGGTCGACACACGGCTCAGCGAACTGCGCGCAGAGCTCGACGCACTGGACTGCGAGTTGCAGCGCCTGCTGAACGAGCGTGCGCGGCTGGTGTTGGATGTCGGCGCGCACAAGCGCGAGCACGCAGAGCGCACCGGTGAAGCGCTGGTGTTTCATCGCCCGGAGCGTGAAGCGCAGATCCTGCGCGCCGTCGCACAGCGCAACGCGGGGCCGTATCCAACGGAAGCTGCGGTGCGATTGTTTCGCGAGATCATCTCGGTGTGCCTGAATCTTGAACTGGATCTGGGCGTGGGCTATCTGGGGCCGGAGGGCACGTTTTCGCAGGCCGCTGCGCTGCAGCACTTCGGTCTGAATGCCCGCGGTGTGCCGTTGCCGTCGATTGCCGAAGTGTTTCGTCAGGTCGAAAACGGCACGCTGCACTACGGCGTGGTGCCGATCGAAAACAGTACTGAGGGCGCGGTGAATCACACGCTGGATTGTCTGTTGCGCAGTCAGGTCAGTGTGTGTGGTGAAGTGGCGATGCCCATACATCATCACCTGCTGGTAGGTCCGGGTATGGGCACGCAGTCCACGATCACGCGCATCTTCTCGCATCAGCAGTCGCTGGCGCAGTGCCGTGGCTGGTTGGATCTGCATTGGCCGCATGCGGAGCGGGTTGCGGTCGCCAGCAACGGCGAGGCTGCACGCATGGTGGCGGATGGCGCCGATGCCGCCGCCATTGCGGGTGAGCTGGCGGCAACGCGCTATGGCCTGACGTTCCGCTCGCGCAGCATCGAAGATGACCCGAACAACACCACGCGATTCATTGTCATTGGTCGCCACGAAGTCGCCGCATCCGGGCGCGACAAGACGTCGTTGCTGGTGGCTACGCATAACGAGGCCGGCGCGCTGTATCGCATTCTCGAACCCTTGCATCGGCGCGGCATCAATCTCACGCGCCTTGAAGCGCGTCCGGCGCGTACCAGCAACTGGACGTATGTGTTCTTCCTGGATATCGAAGGCCACGTCAGTGACACATCCGTGGCAGCAGCCGTCGCGGCAATCCGTTTGCTGGCGATGGATGTGAAGGTCCTGGGCGCCTATCCGAGGGCTGAAGCATGAGTCAGGCATTCGACGTTGCAGGGCTGGCGCTACCCGGTGTGCAAGGTTTGTCGCCCTATCAGCCTGGCAAGCCGGTTGCCGAGCTGGAACGTGAACTTGGCATCAGCGACAGCATCAAGCTTGCCAGCAACGAAAATCCACGCGGCCCGGGTGCGGCGGTGCGCGCGGCGATCGCGCGGGCCGCGACCGAGTTGTCGCGTTACCCGGACGGCAGTGCGTATGAGCTGCGCCAGCGGCTGGCGGCTGTGCTGCAAATCGATCCGGTGCAGTTCACGTTCGGCAATGGTTCCAACGATGTGCTGGAAGTTGCCGCGCGCGTGTTTCTCGGACCGGGTCGTTCGGCGATCTGCGCAGCGCATGCGTTCGTGGTGTATCCGATTGCCATCAAGGGTGCGGGTGCCACGCT
>CAMAVY010000016.1 GCA_945861675.1 Klebsiella pneumoniae
CTCGTTGATGGTGTTCAGCTTCGGCGATCTGCTGCAGCACTGCTCTACGTTCGTTGAACTGGTGCCGGGCGATGTGATTGTCACCGGCACGCCGGGCGGCGTTGGTTCTGCCCGCAACCCGCCGATCTACATGCACAACGGCGACCGTATCGAGATACAGGTCGAGCCGATCGGGACGTTGGTGAATACCGTCGTCGATGAGTGAGCAGGGGCGCACTCACCGGTGTTGGCGCGGATGCCCGGATTGACGTCGCCGGTGCAGGCCTGGATGCAGGTCATGCACGCAGCGGGATACGACGTCGGCGCGCTTGCTGACGCACAGACGCGGCTCAGCTTCGTGGGCGCAGACCCGATCCTGAATTCGCCGTTTGCGCTGGGTACGGCCGGTGCAGCGGCGCTGGCTGCACTGGGTACCGCTGTGAGCGACCTCTGGCAGTGGCGCGGTGGCCGTCCGCTGGATGTCAGAGTGGAGCTTGCCCACGCGGCGGCCGCGTTGCGCAGCACGACCTATCTGCGCATCGATGGGCAGCCGCCACCATCGCCGTGGGATCCCATTGCCGGGTTCTATGCCACCGCGGACGGGCGGCACATTCAGCTGCATACGAACTTTCCACATCACCGCGATGGCACCCTGGCGCTGTTGCGTGTGGGCGCAGACCGCGAACAGGTTGCACGGGCCATTCTGCGTCGCGAAGCGTTTGAACTCGAAGATGCCATGGCGGCCGCAGGACTCTGCGCGACCGCCGCGCGCACCCGGGCAGAATGGTTGGCGCACCCGCAGGCGCAGGCGCTTGCGGCGTTGCCGTTGCTGGAAATCCAGCGTGTTGCTGATGCGGATCCCGAACCGCTCAGCACGCGGCCGCGCAAGCCCTTGTCCGGCGTGCGCATGCTCGACCTGACGCGCGTGCTTGCGGGTCCGACTGCGGGCCGGTGTTTCGTAGAGCATGGTGCCGAGGTGTTGGCAATCTGCTCACCCGATCTGCCCAACCTGCCGTTTGTGATGCAGGACACTAATCACGGCAAATACTCCGCGCATCTGCGCCTACGGGATGCCGCCGACCTTGCGCGGCTGCGCCAGCTGGTCAGCGGATGCGATGTATTTCTGCAGGCATATCGCCCCGGCGCGCTGCAAGGCTTGGGCCTCGGTGTGGCCGACCTTGTGCGGCTGCGGCCGGGCATTGTGTGTGTCGACCTGAGTGCATACGGGCATGTGGGACCATGGCAGGCGCGACGCGGCTACGACACGCTGGTGCAGTCGGCGTGTGGCATTGCGGCAGAGCAGGGTCGTGCGGTTGCGCCGATGCGCGGCGAGACGCTTGCGGCGCCGAGGCACCTGCCTTGTTCTGCACTCGACTATGTCACGGGTTTTCTGGCGGCCTTTGGCGCTGTGGTTGCGCTGACGCGACGAAGCCGCGAGGGCGGCAGCTGGCACGTGCGTGTGTCACTTGCGCAGACAGCCCGCTGGCTCGACGCGCTTGGCCGTGTGCGGCGCAGCGCTGGATTGTTGAAACCGGCGCAGATGCTGCCCGAACTTGACGCTGAGGCGTGGATGCAGGAAAGCGACAGTGCAGCAGGCCCGTTGCGCTATCTGAAGCCAGCGCTCCAACTGCTCTCTCCGTTCCCTGCGATTGCCCAGGCGATTGCGCCAGGCTGGGACTTTCCAGCGGTGCCCGCCGGCACACACGCGGCGCAATGGCAGCGCTGATCCGCGCTTGGGCTCGGTCAGCGTGGTGCGCGCGGCGCAACGGACTGCCAGCGTAGCGACACCGAGCGCGCGTTGACCGCGACCGCGCCAATGTAGTTTGGCGCGGGTTCGATGTGCAGCAGCGTCAGGAGCTGCGCCTGCTCATAGTCTGCCGAGACCAACGCGGGTTGATCCGCATTGCCGAGGTCGGGCAAGCGCAGGTGTTGCTGGCGGCGGTCGAGGGCGACCGAAAAGCTGTCGGCGGCGGGGCGCGCATCAATGGCCTTTGCCACCGCGAGCTTGTGTGTGCGTCCGCGCTGGTACAGGAGGCTGAGTTCGTCGCTTGTCGTGGCGCGCCGCAGTTGCGCTTGTTCGCTGGTCGAGAACGCCGTGTCGGCGAGGGCCAGTGCATCGTCGAATAGTTGGATGGGCGCGATCGAAATGCCGACTGGCTCGCTCGCGAGCGCAATGAGCCCCAGTTCGCCTGCGTGGCTGCAGTTGAAGTGCACGCTGTCCTGGATGTTCCTGTCCAGAGAAGGTTTGCCGCTGGCGCTGTACACAAACGACACGGCGCGCGGTGCCATGTCCAGCACCTGGCCAACTACTTCGCGCAGGCGCGCGCGGGTGATGACGTAGCGCCGGTGTTCGATCTCTGTGCGAAATCTGCTCGCGCGTTGCTGCTCATCCGGGCTCAGATGACGCATGCAGGTGACCAGCTGAACCTGATCTGCGGTCAGTGCCACGCGGTACAGCCGCAGCTCTACGGGTTCCAGTGTGGTCGGTTTGGGTGTTCGGGGTGCGGACATGCTGGGTCATCGGTCCTTGTTGCAGTCAGCATCGGGCTATCGCGGTCTTTGAGCAATCCGCTGTTTGCGCGGTGCCAGGACGCACATACTCCGGGCCCCATAATCTGAAAAATGTTGCCCGAGCTGTGAGACAACTGATGGCGGCGATTCTGGCTGAAGACGCATTGATCGCGGTACTGCACGACGCCGACGAACCCAAACCCGACAACATGATTCACTCGACGGACGGTGCGCGTGCGTATGGCTATCGCGCGGCGTTGGTTGGTGGGGCGACGGTGTACGGCTGGGCGGTGCGCACCATCGTGCGCGCGTTGGGCCCGGAGTGGCTGGCGCACGGCTGGGCGCAGGTGACGTTTCGCAAGCCGGTTTATCCTGCCGATGCGCTACGTACGCGTGTGCATTCAACTGGCGAATTCACCCTGCATTCCGATGCGACTGGCCGTCCGTCCGGTGCTGCGCTGTGCATAGAAGGGCAGGTCGGCCTGGGTGATGCGCCCTGGCTTGCTGATCTGCGCTACCCGACGCGGCTGACACCCACTGAACGTCCTGTCGTCGTAGCGCGCCTGACACCGGACAATGTGCCGGTCGGGCGTCCGTTGCAGTCACGATCAGTACCTTTGTCACGCCAGGATGCTGTGCAGTTTGCACGCGAACAGGCGCGTGAGAGTGACCCCAGGTTCGTGGGCGATGCGCCGCTTGCACATCCCGCGTGGCTCGCATCTCAGCCGATTTACCTGTTGCACCACAACTACGATTACGGCCCTGCCATCCATGCGCAGAGTCACATCCAGCATCTTGCTCAGGCACGCGTCGATACGAACTACCTCGTGGCCGGCACGTGCATTGACAGCTACGAACGCAAAGGCCACCACTACATGGTGAACGACTGCCTGTTGCGTGATGGTGCGGGTACAGATGTCGCGCGCATTCGTCACACCGTCATCTATCAGGTTGCGCGCCGCGGGTGAGACTGCGCTGCTAGACTCCGCGCCCCCTCCTTGATCCGGTCGGCCGCGAGGCCGTCGTTATGAGCCTGCGCACGGAAGAATTGCGGACGCTGCTGCGGCTGGGCGCGCCGGTAGTGGCCGCGCAACTGCTGCAGATGGCCATGGGCGTGATGGACACCGTCATGGCGGGTCGCGTATCGGCGCAGGATCTCGCAGGCATCGCGTTGGGTGTAAGCGTCATGTGGCCTTCGCAGATGCTGCTGGCCGGTCTCATCAATGCGGCAACGCCCATGATTGCGCAGATGAATGGCGCGGGGCGCGTGGCTGAGGTTGGCAACGTGGTGCGGCAAGGTTTGTGGATCGCCCTGGTCGCCGGTCTCGCCCTTGCGCTGCTGTGGCAGAACATCGACCCGGTGTACGGCTGGCTCAATGTGGATGCCCCGACGCGCGCAATTGCGGTGGAATACCTGTTTTATACAAGCTTCGGCGTGCCCGCGTTGCTGTGGTATCTGCTGCTGCGTTACTTCAGTGAAGGTATGGGCTACACGCGGCCGGCGATGGTGATCGCGGGCATTGCGCTGCTGCTGAAGGCCGGGCTGAACTATGTGCTGATCTACGGCAATTTCGGCATGCCGGCGCTGGGCGGTGCGGGTACCGGGCTCGCCTCTGCAGTGCTGTGGTGGTTCGAATTCTTCGCGATGCTGTTCGTGGTGTCACTCGCACGCTTTCGTGCGGCAGGGTTGTTCAGTCGTTTCAGTTGGCCACATGGTCCGACGTTGCGGCGCTTCATTCTGATCGGTCTGCCAATTGGTGCCACCACGTTCGCTGAGGGTTTTGCGTTTTCATTGATGACGTTGCTGCTCGGTCGCTTCGGGCCCGATGTAGTAGCGTCGCATCAGATTGCGGCGAACCTGAATGGCGTCACCTTCATGCTGCCGTTGGGGATTGGCATGGCCGCGACCATTCGCGTGGGTTTCAATGTGGGCGCGCAGGACGTGCTGCGCGCGCGTGCATCGGCGGAGGCGGCGATGCTGTTTGCGGCGGGGTTTGCGGTCGTGGCCGGTGTGTTGCTCACGTTGCTGCGCTATGAGATTGCGGGTGTCTACAGCACAGACGCGTCAGTGCTTGGCATCGCGGCGACAGTCATGTTGTTTGTGGCGGCGTATCAGCTTGTGGACGACACGCAGGTCGTCGCCATCGGCGCGTTGCGCGGCTACAAGGACACGCGCGTACCGATGCTCATTGCGCTGTTCGGCTATTGGGTGGTGGGCACGCCCATCTCATGCTGGCTCGGATTCGGATGGTTCCTTGCCAAACCCTGGGGCATCTATGGCTTCTGGACCGGCATGACGGTGGGTTTGACCACTGTCGCGCTGCTGTTGGGGTGGCGGTTGTGGCGTGTGTCGCGTGACCCTGAACGCATTGCGCAGCTCGCTGCGACCTGATTGCGGCCCAGCGCGGGCATCACAGCCGCGCTTGCACCGCCGCACAGAACTCGGTGGTTGATGCGCCGCCGCCCTGATCGAAGGTCAGATTGCTGCCTTTTGCATATACCTGCGCCATTGCCTTGCGCAGGCGGTCGGACGCATCGCCAAAGCCCAGATAGTCGAGCATGAGGCAACCCGAAAGCAGTGTTGCGGTGGGGTTGATGATGTTCTGCCCTGCGATATCCGGCGCGGTGCCGTGCGCAGACTCGAAGTAGGCGTAGTCGTCGCCATAGCAGCCGCTTGCCGCAAGTCCGAGACCGCCGAGTAATCCCGCAGCACCATCGGACATGATGTCGCCATAGAGATTCGGCATTACCACCACATCCAGTTGTTGTGGCCGCGTAATCATTCGGCACAGGAAGTCGTCAATGATGAAGCTGTCGCAGGCAATGTCCGGATAGTCGCGTGCCACGTCCATCGCAATGTCGCGGAAGTAACCATCGGACACGCGCAGCATGTTGTATTTGCAGGTGATGGTGACCTTGCGCTGGCCTGCGCGACGGCGCGCCAGCTCGAACGCATGTCGCACGACGCGGCGGGTACCTGCTTCGGTGATCACCTTGACGGCGAATTTGCCTGGCGCCATGTCGACCAGTGCACTGCGCGCATTGCGCGAGTGCAGATTCAGGCCTGCAAGTTCTGACAGTTCGCCCTCGAGGCCCAGGTAGAGATCCTCCAGATTCTCCCGCACCACCACGAAGTCGATGCCTTGCGGCTGTGCCAACGGAGAGCGATAGCCGGGAATCCACTTGCATGGGCGCACGTTTGCATAGGTCTGCTTGCCCCAGCGCAGGTAGAACAACGTGGCGCCGGACGAGCCGCTGGATGAACCGAAGAACGCTGCATCGGCGGCGTCGATCGCGGCTTTGGCACTGTCGGGAAATGCGCTGCCGTGCAGCGCCTTTGCTGCGTCGCCGATCAACGGACGTTCGAAGGTCAGTGGCAGGCCCAACGATTCGATCAAGGCGATCGATGGCTGCATGGCCTCAGGTGAGGCATCGTCACCCTCGAAAACTACGACGTGCTTCGATTTGGTCATGTGTGTTGTTCCGTGCGTGCTGCGGAGTGCTGTGCGAACTGGTTTGGCGCGACTGCATGCGGTCAGGCCGAGTGCGGCGAGCGCAGCAATGCGTCGTAGACGTGGATCAGCAAGGACAATGTGGGGCCGCCGAGTTGCTCACCATCGAGCGTGCACATGTAGTTGGCGCGATAGGGGATTGCGGAGCGTCGGCGTATGCGGTACGCGCCCGGCGAAAATGCCCGCTCGCATGGCACGTGGAGCACGCGTGCAACTTCGCTGTGGTTGATGTCGAGGCGTGCGCTTTGATCGACCAGCGCAAGCACTCCGGTAATCCTGTGGCCGGCGTGCGAGTAGTAGGGCGGAAGTGCACCGAGTACTTCGACCTGGGCCGCTTCGATGCCCACCTCTTCCGCGGTTTCGCGCAGCGCTGTGGTGATTGCAGAGCTTTCATCATCATCTGTATGCCCGCCCGGAAAGGCGAGGTGGCCGGCGAAGCGCAGGCCGGCCTGGCGCTCGGTGAGCAGCAGATCGAGGCCGCCGTCGCTGCGGCGGCAGAAGCCGATCAGCACCGCTGCGCTTCGTGCAGTGGTGTAGCGCGTCGGATCGACCTGAGGTTCGTGGTGGGGGTTGGCGAGCACGACGTTCTGCCGTGCTGCGAATACCTGAGCCGCGGCGCGCACATGTGCTTCCCGCAGGGACTCAAGTGCAGGCAGTCCGTCGGGCGGACGAGCAAAGTGCAGGCACGCCTCGGCGCCTACATTGTCGAGTGCGTCGCCGTCTGCTGATGCGCGTTCGTAGTCGTTCACGTGTGCTTTTCTGTTTGCGGACGCTTCTGTTTGCTGGTAGTTGCACACACACGCTTGCCGCGGGCGATGCGTCTGCGCGAGGGACTTGTCGCTCGCGATACTGGCAGAATCGCTGGTGTCGCGCGCATGCGCATCATGCCGAGGTCTCTGATGCACGTTCTCATCATGCCGGGATTGACGTTTCCGGCGCCAACGCCCGCCGATATCGAGCGGGTGCGCAACGCCGCGGGTCCGTCGGCGCGCGTGAGTGTGGTTTCGGACGTCGACGCTGCGATCGCGCTTGCTGCTGATGTGCAGGTGATTCTCGGCATTGTTCCGCGAAGGTTGTTTCTCGCTGCGCCCGAGTTGCGTTGGGTGCACGCCATTGCCTCGGGCGTGGATATGTTTCTGTACCCGGAGTTTGTTTCGAGCCCGGTGATCCTGACGGGCGAGAAGGGTTTGGTCGGAGAACATCTCGCCGATCATGGCTTCGGGCTGTTGCTTGCGCTGACGCGCAAGATCTCGGCGGCGCAGGCGCTCGGTCCGGAGGCCTGGTTGCATCGCGAAGCGCTCAGGCATGACGAGCTCGAGTTGAGCGGTGCGACGATGGGCATCATTGGTCTTGGCGGCACGGGCCGGGCGATGGCGCGCCGCGCCGCAGCATTCGGCATGCGTTGCCTCGCGGTTGATTGTGATCAGGTGCCGCCGTCCGCTGAGGTCGCGGAGGTCTGGCCCAGTGCACGCTTACCCGAGCTGCTTGCTGCCAGTGATGTGCTGGCGGTGTGTTGCCCGTTGACCAGTGAGACCCGCGGCCTGCTGGACGCGACCGCATTTGCACAGTCCAAGCCGGGTGCATTCCTGGTGAATGTGACGCGCGGCGAGGTGATGAACGAAGACGCGCTGGTGGCGGCGCTGAAGAGCGGGCAACTGCGCGGCGCCGCGCTCGATGTGGCGCCGCGCGAACCACTGCCTGCCGACAGCGCGCTCTGGCGGTTGCCCAATGTAGTGATGACGCCGCATACGGCCGGCGCTAGCCAGTTTCGCGCGGGGCGCAACCTGGAGAGGTTCCTGGTGAATCTTGGCCACCTGAAGCGAAGTGAACCGCTCGCCGGGGTGGTCGACAAGCAGCGCGGGTTCTGAGCTGTCTTGCGGGACGGTGATTGTCCCGAGCTCGCGACGCCGACGGGCCAATCAATGTGTCAGCTTTCTTTACACGTGCTACCTACCGGTTCCGTTAAGTCATTGTTTGCGTTAGGAGTAGAGAGGCTGGCATGCGTATTGCTGCGTTGTGTTCATGGGACTGCCAGGGTTGAATCCAGCGTCTCTTGTGTCTGTCTCCCACCCAATTTGGAAATCAAAATGAAACTGTTCAGCAATATCGCCGCAGCAGCGGGCCTCTCTGCCGCCTTGCTTGCTGGCTCCGCCTCGGCCATGCCGATTAATGGCTCGATTACCCTCGCAGACAGCCTAACCGCACCTTTCAGTGTGTTGACGACTAAGATCGTTGGCGGCCTGAATTCGGCCAACTTCACCGGTGGCCCAGGGCCGTCGGTGGGCTTTGGTGTTGTCACAGGGGCTAGTGGAAGCTACACCGGTAGTTTCTTGGCGCCGGTGACAACTGAAGATCTTCAGTTTGTGCCGATCGTTCAACTTTTTGGTGGGCCTACCTGGGTGGCCAACGGGTTCGTCTTCAACGTTTTTGGATCGTCCAGTGCTCCGGTTGACGGCGCGTTCAATTGCTCCGGCAACACCTGCAACGACAGTCTGTCCATCGCATTGTTTGGTTCTGTGAGCAAGGCAGGTTTCACTACGACCGCCTGGAGCGGCACACTTGGCCTTACGGGAGCCTGCACAGGCAACCGTGTTGGCTCCGTTGGCAACGCGACTGCGTGCGGTGCGACTGGGGTGCTTGCTCAGAAGAGTGGGTCCTGGAGCATCCAGATTCAGTCTGACGGTACGCCCCCTGTGGTCACGCCGGAGCCGGTCAGCATCTCGATGCTGGGCCTGGGTCTGCTCGCTGCAGGCGCAATCGCTCGTCGCAAGCGCGTCGCTGCATAAGGTCTGACCGCATAGGTCTGATCGGCTAGTTCGCTAGCTTCCGGAGGCCCCGCCTGATTCAAGTCAGACGGGGCTTTCGCGTTTTGGGGCGGTTGATCACAGAGAAAGCGCGCGCGCTCAGCGTCGAACCAGGGATTCTGCGACCTTCCAGCCGACCGATTGCCATGCGAGCCGCTTGGGTCAGCTGCTGGCCTGCAGCGCCTCGAGCACTTTCTGCGGATGTGTCTCGGCCTTCGGCACCTTCTTCCAGTGCTTCACCACCTTGCCATCGGTGCCGATCCAAACTGTTGAACGGATCACGCCGACGACCTTCTTGCCGTACATCATCTTCTCGCCCCAGGCGCCGTAGGTCTCCATGACCTTGCGCTCCGGATCCGAGAGCAACGTGAAGGGGAGTTTGTATTTCGCGACGAACTTCTGATGCGATGCCTCATCGTCCGCAGAAACGCCGAGCACTACGGCGCTGGCCTTCTTGATGTCGCTCCACAGGTCAC
The DNA here is from genome assembly GCA_945861675.1 of Klebsiella pneumoniae. Taxonomy (GTDB): domain Bacteria; phylum Pseudomonadota; class Gammaproteobacteria; order Pseudomonadales; family Azotimanducaceae; genus CAMAVY01. The sequence goes on from CAMAVY010000016.1 coordinate 9,283, forward strand.
GGAAGCCACAGGCTTCCTTGGTGCAGCCGGGTGTGTCGTCCTTCGGGTAGAAGTACAGGATGACGTGCTTGCCGCGCAGATCCTTCAGCGCCACTTTGTTGCCGTCGGCGTCTTTCAATGTAAACGCGGGCGCTGCTTTACCTTCTTCTATTGCCATGGGTAGCCACCTTTCGACTGTTGCTGTTGGGTTATCAATTCTGCAATGCGCGTGCTGGGCGCGTGCTGGGCGCGTGCTTGGCGCGCGGCGGACGGGCGCCTTAGAGATGTTGGGTCAAGCCGCCATCCAACGGAAAGATCTGCCCCGAAACGTAACCGACGCCGCTGCCGGCCAGCCAGACTGCCATGGGCCCCACATCGTCCGGGCGCCCTGCGCGTTTCGACAGCGTGAAGCGAATCGCACGCTGCGCTTCGGCGTCCGCGGGGTCGAGGCGATCGGTCATCCAGTCCATCCAGCCCAGAGCAATTCCGTTGACAGAAATGCCGGCGGGCGCGAGTTCCTGAGCCAGTGCGCGAATCAGGTTTGCCAGCGCGCCGTGGGCTGCGCAATACGCAGATGCGTTGGGCAGGCCACGCGAACCCAGCGCATGCGTCACGAATACAAGGTTGCCGCCGCGCTGCTGCTGCAGCATCCGGCGGACCGCGCTTTGCGCCGCGGCAAACGTATGCGTGAAGTTGCCGCTCATGGCGCTGCTGAGTTCGCTTGTGCTGACGTCCACGAATGGTCGCGCGATAAACGCATCCAGCGCACACACCAGCACGTCCACGCCGCCCAGTGCTGCTGCAGCGCGTTCGACTTCGGCGGCGGCGTCGTCCGCGCAGTGCGCCGGCAGTTGCGCCAGGTCTGCGCCGGCTTCGCGGAATGCCACTACCACTGCGGCACCGGCAGCCGTATCAGCACCCAATACGATGGCCCGTTTGCCCGTGAGGTCGAAGTGCGCAATCCCGCTCATCGTGGTTGCGCCTTGGGCGCGAAGTCGACTGGCCCCAGGCCGCCTGCAAGTCCACCGCCGTCAATGATGAAGTCCTGGCCGGTCACGTATTCCGAAGCATCGGATGCCAGGTAAACGCATAGCGGTCCGAGCTCCCACCATTCTCCGAGACGTCGCACCGGCACTTTCGCCCCGCGCATCTTGCTGACGGCGGCTTCCTCTGCGTTCGCTGGCGCCTGCTGCAGCACAAAACCCGGAACGATGGTGTTTGCGCGGATGCCGTGCGGGGCCAGCATGGTTGCGATGGACTTGGTCATGGCGATCTGGCCACCTTTCGCCGTCGGATAGGCGAACGATTTGTTGCCGCGCATGGCGGTGCCCGATGCCACATTGATGATCACGCCCCCGCCGGGCTCGCCGCCGCGTTGGCCACCGCGCTGGCCGCCGCGCTCCACCATGTGTTTCGCGGCCGCGCGCGAACAGTAGAAATTGCTCTTCAAGTTGGCGGCGAGCACCGCTTCGAAGGCATCGTCCGGGTAGTCCCAGAAGTTCCAATTGCCGCGTACACCACCGCCGCCCGCATTGGCGACCATCACATCCAGGCGGCCGAACTCGGCAACACAGCGATCGACCAGCGCATCCACCTCAGCAGAGCGGGTCACGTCAGTCTGATGGGCAATCGCGGTGCCGCCAGCAGCGCGAATCTCGGCAACGGTGCTGTCGATCTGCGCCTGGGTGCGCGCCGATACAACCACCCGCGCGCCGGCTTGTGCCAATGCCATGGCCATGGCTTTGCCCAGCCCGCGCCCGGATCCGGTCACGATGGCTGCGCGGCCATCGAGTCGCAGTTTCTCCAACATCTGTACTCGGTCTCCTGATCGTTCAGACCCGTGCTGACGCGAAGACTATCAGCGTGCGAGCGCGCCGAAGCGCGTAAGCGCGCAGGTGCGCGCGCGTGCCTGTGCAGTTGCGGGCGGTGGATTGCCGGTCCGGCGCGCATTGACTGGCTGCATTAGCGTTTGACCCCATGCAGATGCCTGCCGGATAGTCGGGCACCGATCGCGACCCCGCCAGTGACTTGGGCTTGAATCGATCTACCGATCAGGCCAACGGCTGAGCAGGGAGCCCATCAGCGGAGCGGTCATCTACCGGGGGAGAGGGACATGAGTTATCCGATCATTTCTGCTGATTCGCACATCACCGAAGCACCGGACACCTACACGAAGTTCATGGACGCGCGCTGGCTGGACAAAGCGCCGCGCATTGTTCGCACCGATGCAGGCGATGTGTTTCAGATCGACGGCATGGCCCGCCCGATTCACTTGGGACTGGTAGCCGCAGCAGGCAAGGCGCCGGAAGACATCACGGCCACCGGTGTGCACTTCGAAGATCTGCATCGCGGTGGTTGGGATCCCGATGCGCGTCTGCTCGACCAGGATCGCGATGGTGTTGCTGCCGAAGTGATCTATCCAACGGTGGGTATGATGCTCTGCAATCACCGTGACTTCGACTACAAGCACGCGTGCTTCGACGCCTACAACCGCTGGATCGCCGCATTCTGTGATCGGCATCCGACGAGGTTGCTGGGGTGCGGGCAGACCGCGTTGCGCAGCGTTGAGGAAGGCATTGCGGACCTGCAGGCGATCAAAGCGCTGGGCTTGCCTGGCGTGATGATGCCGGGCAACCCCGCCGTCGCCGACTACGACTCTCCGTTGTATGACCCGTTCTGGGAAAAGGCGATTGAACTCGGACTGCCGTTGTCGTTCCACATCCTCACGACGCGCGGCGGCGAAACCCGCGGCCCGCGGATCAATACGTTTCTGTCCATCATCCGCGGCAACCAGGACATCATCGGCACGCTGATCTTCGGCGGTGTGTTCGAGCGTTTTCCGGCGCTGAAGGTGGTGTGCGTCGAGGCCGACGCAGGTTGGGTGCCGCACTATCTCTACCGCATGGACCATGCCTACAAGCGGCATCGCAACTGGTTGGCGCCGGGCATCAAGCTGTCCAGGCTGCCGAGCGAGTATTTCTCGGAGCACATCTACACCACGTTCCAGGACGACTGGGTGGCGTTTCGCAGCGTGGATCAGATGAATTGGAAGCGTCTGATGTGGGCGAATGACTTTCCGCATTCGGACTCGACCTGGCCCTGGTCGCAGGAAATGCTGGCGGAGCAGAGCAAACACCTGACGGCCGAGCAACGCCGCGCCATCGTCTGCGGTAACGTGGCAGGCCTGTACAACATCGACATCAACACCCTGGCGAAAGCCGCCTAGTCGAACAGCCGCGATAACCGGCTAGGCTTGCGGTTCATTGGACGATTCAGCACAGCATTCAGATTGGGGGCTCACCACGCAATGTGTCGATTCACTTTCTACTCTGGCCGGCCGATTACGTTGGGCTCCCTGATCACGGAGCCCGCGCACTCCCTGATTCACCAGAGCTTCGAGTCGCGTGAACGTGAAGAACCCTTGAATGGTGACGGCTTCGGCATCGCCTGGTATGCCGACGAAGTTTCACACGAACCTGCGCGATTCCGCTCGATCACGCCCGCCTGGAGCAATCAGAACCTCTCTGAGTTGGCGCGCGTCGTCAAAAGCCCCTGCATCCTCGCGCACGTGCGTGCGGCCACGCAGCACATCGCGGTCACGGAGACCAACTGTCATCCGTTCAAGCACGGCCGCTGGTCGTTCATGCACAACGGCGACATCGGCGGTTTCAATCGCGTGCGCAGGCCCATGCTTGCGCAGCTGTCGGACGCCAGCTTCGGGCTCATTGGCGGCACGACCGACTCCGAACATTTCTTTGCGCTGTTGCTCGATGAACTGCGTCGCGAAGACGATCCGCACAGCGTCGTGGCAATGGGCCTGGCCATGAACCGCGCCATACAGAAAACGTCCGACCTCGTGGATAAGCACGCGCCCGGCGAGTTCATTTATCTGAACGCAGCGCTGTCGGACGGCGAGCACTCGATCACTGTGCGCTTCACTACGGATGCGCCGGAGCATGCCTCGTCGTTGTATCTCAATCAGGGCCATCGCTACGTGTGCGAGGACGGTGTGTGCTGGATGGTCGAGCCTGAAGATGAAGATGGCACGGTCATCGTCTCGTCTGAGCCACTGTCGTCGGAGCCAAGCTGGCGCTCCATCAAATCCAATTCCATGGTGCTGATCGAGAAGGGCACAGTGCACTCCACGCAGGACATTGTCTGACCCGCGGCGTATCAGTCGCTGTCGTGCACGCCCATGAATTGCCGGAACATCTGCAGGTCTGCCACACGCAGATACGGGTTGCGCCGCTTGGTGTTCGCCAGCGTGGCGTTCGGCACATCGCCATAGTTGTGCCCGGGCAGCAGCAGCGTGTCGTCTGGCAGACGCGACAGTTTCTGCAGGCTTCGATACATGTCGTCCGGGTTCGAGCCGGGCAGGTCGACGCGCCCGCAGCCATCGATGAACAGCGTGTCGCCGGAGATCAGTGTGTGCCGGCAGCGGAAGCACTGCGAGCCGGGCGTGTGGCCGGGCGTGTGCAGAAACTCGATCGCAACGTCGCCCAGCTTGACCTCATCGCCTGATTCCACCTTCACGAGATCCGAATCAGAAACGCCGGTCACTCGCTTCAAGCCATCGGCTTCGAGCTTGTGGACGTAGATCTTCACGCGCTGGTGCTCGAGTAACTCCGTGATGCCCGGAATGCGTCTGCCGCCCATGCCGCCGCCACAGTGGTCCGGGTGGTAGTGGGTGATCAGTGCGCCGGTGACCTTGAAATCCTGTTGGTGGACGTGTTCGAGCAGGCCGTCTATCTCCCATGCCGGATCGATGAGCACGACTTCGCGGGTGCGATTCGAACCCAGAACATAGGTGAAGTTCTGCATGGGTCCGATCTGAATCTGTTCGACGAACAGCTCGTTGTCTGGTCCGCTTCGCTCGGGGTCGGGCCCGCTCCGCGCGGATGATGGCTGGTTTGGTGCCTGCTCGCCGGTCTGATCGGTGGACATGGTTGTGTTCCAGGTGGGGCCAGATTCGGCCCGACTATACGCGAGCAGATTGTGCGAGCAGATTCAGCAAGGGGCGGCACGCCTGCACGCCGACGCGCCGCCGCACGGGCATCACGCTGATGGCTGCCGATCGACGCGTACTATCCTGGCTTCGTTCCCGATCCCGAGATGCTTGCAATGGCTCACCTGCTCTACACCGAATCCGAGCTCATGCGCGATCACGCGTATGTGCGGCCGCATACAGCCGATGGTCGCCGCATGCATGGCGGTTTTCTGGAAGACGGTCGGTATCAGCCGCCGCGCGCGCTTGTGCGTGAACCGGCATTGGCTGAGTGGACTGCGGCACTGCGCATGCGCGGTGGTGAATTGCTGGATGCGAACAGCAGCCTGCTGTCCGGTGCGCGCGTGCCGAACGTCGAGCAACAGCGTCTGTTGTTGCGCCACGGGCTCGCGCAGACGTTCTGGAATGGTCTGACCATCACCGGAAAGATCGAGGGGCGCGGCCGGATGCTTGCGGAAATGCAGTTTCCCGATCTGCAGGGCGTGATTGTCGAGGACATCGCGCAGATGGGCATCGGTCACCTGAATCGCGGATTGTTGAAGGCCCATGGCCTGGATGAAGGCGGCACCCCGTCGCAGGGCATCGGCGGTCACGACGTGATGTGGTTCGTGGCACGCGACATGGTGCTTGGCGCGAATGCGTTTCCCGATGTGGAGCCACCGGAGTCCATCTCGCGTCCAGAAGCGGGCAAGCGCTGGATGCCGGAGCTCGCCATGCCCTATGAGGGCATGGTGTCGTTCCTCATGAATCTGCTGCTCATTGAGTTCCGCGCAGAGATCGGCTTCGCGAGCACCCAGGCGGTATTGCGCACGCCCGGATTGTTTGCGGAAACCGCCTCCGATACGGCCGCCGACGAGGCGGCGGAGATCATCGGCCGCATCCGCATCGACGAAGAGATTCATGTGACATCGCTGCGCCTCTATCTGGGCGAGCTGCGTTCCGTAACATTCAAGACCGAGCAAGGCGGCGCCATACCGGGCTATGTGTTGATCGATCGCTTCTGGAAGGGTCTGGTGCACTGGGCCACGGTCGAGCAGCCACTGATTGCCGGGCGTCAGCAGCTGGACCTGATCCGGCCGCGGGTGCTTGCGCACCCTGATGGTGAAGGCATCTGGCAGGCGTTTCTCGCCCTGGGCGACAGCAATCTGTTGCTTGCAGCGGGCTGACGTCGCGATGACGGTCGTTGTTCGAGAGCAACTGGCTCAGCGCCGCGGTTCGGTGTCCACCCACACCAGATCGTCGGTGATCTGAATCGGATAACAGTCCAGCGGCCCGTCGCCGGGCGCCAGCAGCAGTTCGCCTGTGCGCAGCGAAAAGCGTGCGCCGTGCAGCGGACAGATGATGACGTCGTTGTCCACGTAGCCATCGCACAGCGACCAGTCTTCGTGCGTGCACTGCTCCGAGACTGCGAATAGTTCGTCGCCCACACGGACGATCGCGATGCGTTGACCGTCGGCTTCGAACAACGTCGGTTCATCGGGCTGCAATGCGGCAAGTGGACAGACGGCGCGCAGGGTCAAGGCAGTGGCTCCAGAAAAATCGCGGCTGGGTTGTTCCGCTGTTCAAGTGTGCAAGCACGGCACGCATGCCTGCGCCACGGAACAACGCGCTGAGATTGTTGGTCACTCCCTGTGTGAGGTCGAGGATTTTTCCGCAACACGATCTGCCAGGCGCGGACGCTGAAGCGACGACCGGTGCACGGCAAGGCTGACAGCATCGTTGTCGCATGCGAGTCTGCGGCCGCGCGAACGAGGGCAATGGGTGTTGGAGCAAGCTTGCATGCAGCTGGGATCGGCAGCGATTGATGGCCGTTAGACATGGCCGTTAGACATGGCCGCTAGACGAGCCTGGGTCTGGCTCGGCGTGCTGCTGACGGTCATCACGGTCGGCACGTTGCTGCTGGCGGCGTACATGGTGTTTCTCGATCGCGAGATCACGCAGCAATTCGATGGCCGGCGCTGGGACGTACCGGCGCAGGTGTTTGCGCGCCCGGTCGAGCTGTACGTGGGGCGGGCCTTCAGCGCGGATGCGTTTGCCCGCGAACTGCGTCGACTGGGATATCGAGAGGTTGCCACCTCGAAGCGCGCCGGCACCTTTCACCGCTCGCAGACAGCCCTCGGCGGGCGGGTAGACCTGGTCTCGCGGCGCTTCCAGTTCTGGGACGCTGTGCAGCCTGTGCAGCGCATCGTCGTGCAGTTCCACGAGAACAGTCTGACGGGGCTGCGTGTCAACCGCGCGCCCGCGGCGCTCGTGCGGCTGGATCCGCTGCTGATTGGCAGCATCTTTCCTGCACATGGCGAAGATCGTCTCATCGTGCGTCCGGACGAAGTGCCACCGCTTCTGCCTGCGGGCCTCAAGGCTGTTGAAGATCAACGCTTCGATGCGCACCCGGGCGTCGACCCACTCGGCATCCTGCGGGCGATCTGGGTGAACCTACGGGCCGGTGAGCGCCGCGAAGGCGCAAGCACCCTCACACAGCAGTTGGTGCGCTCGTACTTTCTCACCACCGAGCGCACCTTCACGCGCAAGATCGTCGAAGCCTTGATGGCGATCATTCTCGAGCTGCGCTACACCAAGCGCGACCTCATGAACGCCTACATCAACGAAGTATTTCTCGGGCAGGAGGGCGAGCGGGCCATCCACGGCTTTGGTCTCGCCGCGCAGTTCTACTTCGGCAAGCCGCTCGCCGAATTGCAGCCGCATGAAATTGCCACGCTCATTGCTATTGTGCGTGGCCCGTCGTTCTACAACCCGCGCAATCACGCCGAGCGTGCGCATGCACGGCGCGACCTTGTGCTGACGGTGATGCATGAGCGCGGTGTGCTCGATGCATCGACGCGTGATCGCGCCATCGCTGCGGAATTCTCGGTGCTCGATCGGCCGTCGCGCAGCTCTGCCTACTACCCTGCGTTCATGGATCTGGTGCGGCGCCAGCTTGGCAATGAATACGATGACCGCGCGCTGACGCAGGTCGGGTTGCGCATCTTCACGACCCTGGATCCCTACTCGCAGTCCAATCTCGAGCAGATTCTCTCGAAGGGCGTGGATCGACTGCAGCGGCAGCTGCCGCGCAAACGTGGCGTGCAGCTGGAAGGTGCGGGTGTTGTCACCACGGTCCAGGGTGGCGAAGTGCTGGCCATCATCGGTGGGCGCCGCGCTGCATTCGCTGGCTACAACCGTGCGCTGGATGCGCGCCGACAGATTGGCTCGCTGGTGAAGCCGGCGCTGTATACAGCCGCGTTTGCGCAGCGCCGTTACAACCTTGCCAGCGTCGTCGACGACGCATCGCTGACAGTGGAAATGGGGGGCGGCGAGAGCTGGCAGCCGCAGAACTACGACGGCGTCTACGATGGGCCGAAGCCGCTGGTGCGCGCATTGGCGCAATCGACCAACACAGTGGCCGTGCGCGTTGGTTGGGATGCGGGGCTGGATGATGTCGCCGACCTGATCGAACGCATGAGCGGGCACCGCAAAGTGCCGCGTTTTCCGGCGTTGCTGCTCGGCGCGGTGGAGTTGTCGCCGTTCGAAGTTGCGCAGCTGTACAACACGCAGGCCAACCTTGGCTTTCGCACGCCGTTGCGCGCCGTGACTGCAGTGGTCGATGCGAAGGGCAAGCCACTGGATCGTTTCACATTGGAACTCGAGCAGGTCGTGCAAGCGGCGGCGGCCTACCAGGTGAACGAGGGGCTGGTGCAGGTCATGCAGCGTGGCACGGCGCGCGGTGTGGCCGGTCAACTGCCCGAGGGCATTGTCTTCGCCGGCAAGTCGGGCACAACGAACGACTATCGCGACAGCTGGTTCGCCGGCTTCTCGGGCGAGCACGTGGCCGTGGTGTGGGTGGGCGATGACTCGAACAAAGTCACGGGGTTCTCCGGCAGCCGCGGCGCGCTGTCCATCTGGGCACCGTTGATGGCTGCGTTGCATAACAAGTCCTACGACCCGCCACTCCCCGCGGGTATGGAACAGCAGTGGGTGGACTTCAACAGCGGGCTCGGCGCGCTGCAGGGATGTGGTGATGCCGTCATGCTGCCACTGCCGATTGGCACGCGGCTGCCGATGCGACCCGAGTGCGTGTTGCCGGAGGGTTCGGGAGAAATGTCGGATGAAGCTGCGTTAGCCAACCGCCCCACTGGCGCGGGCGTCGACGTAGCGGAGGGCGCTTCGTCGTCTGGCCCTGCGGCCCCCGACAACGGTCAAGCGACTGAACGTAAACCTGTTGGCACACCTGCTGATCGGATGCGTGACTGGTTGCGTCGTGTGTTCGAATAGCCGCCGCGCCAGGTTCTGCGCCTTGAGCTGTTCCTGCGCGTGCTGAAGTGTTCCTGGATGTGCTGTTTCGGACGATGTGAATGACGATGCAGATTCGGGTTCGCCAGAGCCCATATTTTCGTTTTCGGCAGATGGCCGCCGTCCTCTGCGCGGGTCTTGCGCTGTCAGGCTGCGCGCAGAGCGGTAGCTCCGGCACGTTTGTGCCGCCGCCTGCACCTGTGCAAACGGCGCCGGCGCCGGCGGTCAAACCGTCTGCTACCCAACCACCGCCCGCCGTCGTGCCTGCACCTTCGGCAGCGCCAGCGACGCCCGCAGTTCCCGGGCCGGCAGCCAATGCGGCGACCGGCGTCACCGGGCGCGGTGCGATGGCGGCGGTAGGTCTGAGCGCGGCCAGCGCGTCGCTGATGAGTTCGGCAAACCAACATGCAGGCGCGGGCGACCTTGCTGCAGCGGCGGCGGACATCGAACACGCGCTCAGCATAGAACCAGCGCAACCGCGACTGTGGCTCGAACTGGGTGAGCTGCGGCTGCGCCAGGGGCTGCGCGATCAGGCGCGCAATATGGCGCGCAAGGCGCTCACGTTGGTCGGCAGCGATGCGGGTCTGAGCGCGCGCGCCGCGGACCTGCTGCGGCGAACGAGTCGCTGAAGCGCAGCGCTCAGGGTGACTCGGCCGATACACATCGCGGCAGCGGATTGTCCCGAGAACGATTAGTGCGGATCGTCCGCACTGTGCATCCAGCCGAACAGCTTCTGCCGCAAGGCACTGTTGAGCCGGGCCGCGTATTCGCTTTCTTCCAGCGCTTCCGCGTGGATGACGCGTGCGCCGTATAGACCGTAGGTCGTTTGCAGCTCGGCCCGGAAGCGATCGGCGATCTTTCTCGGCCGGTGTTCAAACCAGCGCATCAGCCAATCCCGGCGATCCTCTGCTTGCGTGGGCACAGTGTCGCGACCATCGAGCCACGGCAGCCATTCGAAGACCTGCGATGCGTGGCACGCGAGCATGTCGATGATGCCGCGCATCTGCGGGCCGACATCTACGACGAGATCGGCGCGAAACGGATTGGGACGCGAAAAGAAGTCTGTCATGAACATGACCACCGGATCCTGGCGCAGCGCGGCCACGTCTGGCGCGACATGCGGCACGCGCACCATGAATGATGCGTCCTGAACCAACTGACCGACCGCGCGGTGATCAGGGTGATAGTCGTTGGTGCGATGGGTGATGACCAGGTCCGGGCCAAAGGATCGAATGGCACGGATGATCTGCAATCGCGCTGGAAGCGAGGCGGTGAGCGCGCCGTCCGGCCATTGCCACACTTCCGTGTCGAAGCCAAACAGCGCGGCTGCGCTGGCGGACTCCGCGCGCCGCACCTCGGCCAATGCGTTGGGCTGCAGCAGGTGATGGCCCGCTGAGCCATCGGTCACCGAGGTCACCTTGACCACATGCCCTGCGTTGCAGAAGCGCTGCATGATGCCGCCGACATGGAACTCGGCATCGTCCGGATGTGCGCCGATCACCAGCAGTCGCAACGCACTCATTCGGACGACAGCGCTTCGGCCAGTACCTCGTCGATGCGGTCGACCAGCACGAACTTCAGATCCGCGCGCACATGCTCGGGCAGCTTGTCCAGGTCGTGTTCGTTCTCGCGCGGCAGCACGATCACACGCATGCCGGCACGATGCGCCGCCAGCACTTTCTCCTTGATGCCGCCAACCGGCAGTACCAGGCCGCTCAAGGTGATCTCGCCCGTCATCGCGAGATCGCTGCGCACTGCGCGATCCAGGTACAGCGAGGCGAGTGCGGTGGCCATCGTGACGCCTGCGGAGGGCCCGTCCTTCGGCACCGCGCCCGCAGGCACATGCACGTGCACGCCTGTGTCGGTCATCCGGCTCGGTTCGATGCCAAGGCTGCTGCTCGCACTCCACAACCAGCTGCGCGCTGCCTTTACCGACTCCTGCATCACGTCACCCAGCTGGCCTGTCAGCGTGAGTTTTTCTTCGCGCGGTGTGGTGGTGGCTTCCACGTACAACACATCGCCGCCTGCCTCTGTCCAGGCCAGTCCGGCGGCAACACCCGGGCGCAGCGTCTTGCGCGCCTTCTCCGGGAAGAAGCGTTCCGGCCCCAACAGTTCTGGAAGGCTGCTGATGTCGATGGGAAGTACGGGTTTGCCTTCGAGCAGCTTACGCGCCTGCTTGCGGGCAATGCGGCCGATCGTGCGTTCAAGCGTGCGTACGCCGGCCTCGCGCGTGTAGCGCGCGATCACGGCAGAGAGCGCAGGCGCATCGATGTTCAGCTGCTCTGGCGTAAGGCCCGCATCCTGCTGCTGGCGCGGCAGCAGATAACGCCGCGCGATCTGCTCCTTCTCGCTCTGGCTGTAGCCTGAAAGCTGCAGTACTTCCATGCGATCGAGCAGCGGCCGTGGAATGGTCTCCAGACTGTTGGCGGTTGTCACAAACAGCACCTTCGACAGATCGAAGGCCATGTTCAGGTAGTTGTCGCGGAATTCGCTGTTCTGCGCCGGGTCAAGAATCTCCATCAGCGCGGCCGCAGGGTCGCCGCGGAAGTCGCGGCCGAGTTTGTCGATCTCGTCCAGCATCAGCATGGGGTTGGCCACTTTGGCGCGCCGCAAGGCCTGCAGAATGCGTCCCGGCATGGCGCCGACGTACGTGCGGCGATGGCCGCGCAATTCGGCTTCGTCGTGCATGCCGCCCAGCGACAGGCGCTCGAACTTGCGTCCGATGGCGCGTGCGATCGATTGCCCGAGTGACGTCTTGCCAACGCCCGGCGGACCTACGAAGCACAGGATCGGCGCCTTGGCTTTCGGGTTCAGCGCCATGACCGCCAGAAATTCCAGAATGCGCTCCTTCACGTCCTCGAGACCAAAGTGGTCTTCATCGAGAATGTTGTGCGCGCGCGCGAGGTCCAGGTTGTCTTCGGTGACATCGGTCCAGGGCAGCTCGATGACCAGCTCAAGATAGGCGCGCACCATCTGATAGTCGGCCGCATTGGGCGACATGCGTTCCAGGCGGCGGCACTCGCGTTCCGCTTCTGTGCGGACGGCTTCCGGCAGTTTGGCGTCGCGAAAACGCCGACGCATTTCTGCCGCATCCGATTCGGGCTGAGCATCGTCACCCAGCGCCTGTTCGATGGCGCGCTTCTGCTGGCGCAACATCTGATCGCGTTGCGCCTTCTCGACATCGCTGTTGGCTTTGCCAGCGATTTCCTTGCGCAACTGCGCCACCGCCAGCTCGTGCTGCAGAATTTCGTGCAGGCGCTGCTGCACGTCGCGCGCGCTGTCGGCTTCCAGCACGTGTTGCTGCCGGGCCAGATCGAGGTTGGCCAGCGATGCCATGCGATAGGCCTGCATCAGCGGGTCCTGCAACGACTCGATCAGCTGCCTGAACACTTTCAGCCCGTTGCCCGGGTCGATGAGTTCGGCGATGGAACGGCCGAGCACGAGGTTCTCGCGCGCGTAGGCATCGGCCTCGGAGTATTCGGCGCGCAACTCTGGCGCGGTGGGCGCGTGCGCTTCGTCACTCAGCGCATTGGCGGCCAGGCTCATCGGCAACGTGGGCAGCAACTCGTAGTTCACACACAGGTAGGGCTCGTCCTGCGTGCTTTCTCTGAGCCGCACGCGCGCAAGCCCCTGCACTGCAATCTGAGCGCCGTTGTCGCCGCGATCGACGCGCCGCACGACGACCAGCGTGCCAATGTCGGCCAAGCCGGCGCGATCCGGGTTTTCGTCTTCGGGGTTGCGCTGCGACACGCAGATGAAGCGCTTCTCGTCTTCGGTCTGGGCGAGCGCTGCGTTCAACGCCGCAGTCGAGCGCGGCCGACCGACAGCCAGCGGTACCACCAGCTGTGGATACACCACGGTGTTCTTAAGCGGCAGGACGGGCAGGGGGCCTTGGCTCATCAGTTCCTCGCGGGAGATCGATTCAACGCCTTGGAGTAGTGCCGAGTGCGTTGGGTTTCAAGGTCGGGGTGATTACTTTCGGTGCGGATGCTGGCCGCAATCCTGCACGGCGCTGGACCTCAAGCCAGGGAGCCGCCATCCACGGTCAGCACAGCACCATTGCAGTAGGTGCCCTCGACCGCCAGGTAAAAGATTGCCGATGCGACCTCCTCGGGCCGCCCGGGTCGGCCGAGTGGCGACACCTGGTAGCGCAACGCCTCGTTCAGGAATGGATTGGCGGCGTTGTCGAGCACCGGCGCAACCATCTCGGTGTCCACGAATCCAGGCGCCACCACGTTGCAGCGGATGTTCTTCGGGCCGTAGGCAATGGCCATCGAGCGCGTCATGTTGACGATGCCGGCTTTGGCCGTCGCGTAGGTATGCGCATCTGCCATGCCCTTGAGTCCGCCGCCGCTGGACACATTCACGATACTGCCCGCGCCGCGTGCCTCGAACACGGCCAGCGCGTCGTGGCACAGGAAGTACACCGAATCGAGATTGATGCGCATGACCTCGCGCCACAGATCGGGCGGCGTCGCGCCCAGCGTCGCCATGGAACCAGGATGTTCGATGCCATACGCCCAGCCCACGCCGGCGTTGTTGATCAGGATGGCGTAGTCGCCGGCGCTTTGTGCTGCCTGCAGCACAGTCAGCGCGCCATCCAGCGTGCCCACATCAGCAGCGACCGGTGTGATGCGGCCGCGCTCGCCGGCAGCGGCTTGCACCGTTTCGTTCAATTTTTCGAGTCTTCGACCGGTGGCAATCACGGTGGCACCGGCCTGTGCGAAGCGCAGCGCCGTGGCGCGGCCGATGCCGCTGCCGGCACCCGTTACAACCACCACCTGGTTGGCAAGGTCTGACATGCGCGCTGATCTCCCGTCTTGTCGTAGCTGGACTGCGTGGACGAGTGTGCACTGTGTGGGGCACAGTCGTCCGCCGGCCGCGACACCAGGTGGTTCACAGGATGACGACACTCACCGGGCGTCCGCTGACGGGAAAAGTCGCAATTGTGGCGGGCGCTACGCGCGGAGCGGGTCGCGGTATCGCCCGGATGCTCGGCGAAGCGGGCGCGACGGTGTACTGCACCGGACGCAGCACACATGGGTCTCCTGGCCCGACCGGCCGCCCGGAAACGATTGAGGAAACCGCAGAGCTCGTGACGATGGCGGGCGGGCTGGGCATCGCGGTGCCCGTCGATCACAGCTACGAGCAGGCTGTTGCCGCGCTGGTGACCCAGGTGTGCGGCGAATCGCAGCGCATCGACATGCTTGTCAACGACATCTGGGGCGGAGACGAGCTGACCGACTGGCAGCCCTTTTGGACCCTGGAGACAAGTCGTGGCTTCGCGATGCTCGACCGCGCAGTGCGCACGCACATCATCACCAGCCGGCACGTCGCGCCGGTGCTGGTTGCGCAGAAGTCCGGACTCATCGTTGAGGTGACCGATGGCGATCACGCGGGCTATCGAGGTTCGCTGTTCTACGATCTGGCCAAGAACGCCACGATCCGCCTGGCCTTTGCAATGGCAGAAGAGTTGCGGCCGCATGGCGCGACGGCGCTGGCCGTGACACCAGGCTTTCTCCGTTCGGAAGAGATGCTCGACCGCTTTGGCGTCAGCGCAAGCAACTGGCGAGACGCCATTCCGCGGGTGCAAGGTTTCGAGGCGTCCGAAACGCCTTGTTTCGTCGGGCGTGGCGTAGCGGCACTCGGCGCGGATCCGCAGGTACGGCGCAAGACAGGTGGCGTCTATGCCAGCTGGACGCTTGCGCGTGAGTATGGCTTCGCAGATATCGATGGCGAACAACCGGATTGGGGCGCGTTCGTCGAGCGCTCGCTTTCGAGCATTCTCGCGCGCGGCGGCCCGACGGACGCAAAGGAGCGCTTGTGGCTTGATTCCTGGTATGGCCAGTTGCGTGACGCGCCGCAGTGGCAGCCACTGATGAATCGCATCCGCGCGGCACGCGCGGGCTGGGCACGCTGAGCGACGCCAACGCGGTGTGTCTACTCAGCCCGCAGCGCGGCTGTCACCGGCAGGCGCGCCGCGCGCAACGCAGGCAGCAGACCACCGATGAGCCCAAGTGCCGTGGCCATCACGATGCCGCGCAGCACCAGGCCTGGTGTGACAGCGAAATCGAAAGCCACCTGACTGAACGATGCGTTGTTCAACGTCGATACGGTGGCACCGTTGAACATGATGTATGCGACCAGACCGCCCAGCAGCCCGCCAAACAATGCGAGCAGCATGGACTCAACGATGACCGAGGCGACGACCGGCGCGCCACCGAAGCCGATCGCGCGCAGCGTGCCGATTTCGCGCGTGCGGGCCGACACCGCCGAGTACATGGTGTTGAGCGCGGCAAACATGGCACCGATGCCCATGATCACCGCCACGGCGTAGCCAAAGCTCCTGATGAGGTTGCTCAGGCTTTCGGACTGCCGCGCGAAGTAGGTGGGCTCATCGTTGGCCTCCATATCCAGGCGCTGGTCGTTCTTCACCGCAGCAGCAAACGCGGGGAACGCCGACGCGTCCTGCAGCTTCACGCGCAGCGATGACAGCACACCCGGCCCGCGAAACAGGTCCTGCACGACCGGCAGGTCCATCCATACCTCGGACTCGTGGCCGCCGCCGCTGGCGGTAAAGATGCCGACGACCTTCAGCCGAGCATCGCGCAGTTTGACGATTGCACCGATGTCGATGCCTGCGAACTGATCGGCCGCACCGCGGCCAGCGATGAGTTCTGCCTTGCCGGGTTCGAACATGCGGCCCTGCACAATTGTCAGTTCGGGGCGCAGCTGCACGGCGACCGGCGTCACGCCGCGCAGTGTCAGGTTCGATGGCGACCCTGTCGCGCGCTTGGGCACGTCGGCAATCAGATACAGCTCCGGACTGATGAGCGGTTGACCGTTCTGCTTCGCAATGCCCGGCAGCGTTGCCACGATGCGCGCCTGGTCAGTGCTGAAGGTGGACGACAATTCGCCGTTGGCTCCACCGCGCAGCACGATGACCCGGTCGGGCTGACCCGTGCGCTGCAGCGTGCTGGCAAAACCCTGCGCCATCGACAGCAAGGCCACCAGCACCGCGACGACGCCGCCAACACCGACCACGATGACCAGCGATGAACTGCAGCGTTGCGGCAGCGTGCGGAGATTCATGAGCGTGATTTCGAAGACCTGCGCAAACACGTTCATTCAGTTTCACCCGGCTGCGGAGCAGCCTTTCAAACTAGCTGCGGAGCAGCCTTTCAAACTAGCTGCGGCGCAGCCCTTCAAACTAGCTGCGCCGCAGCGCTTCGACAATGGTCAGGCGCATGCCCTGCACGGCAGGGAAGATGCCGGTGATGAAGCCGAGCGCAAGCGCAATGCCGAAGCCTGCCAGCACCGTCAACGGCGCAATGCTGAACGTCGGCAGAATGTTGCTCACGGTCTTGGCAATGCCCGGCGCCATCAGCATGGCAATGCCCATGCCGATCGCGGCTGCGACCATCGACAGCAGAATGGCCTCGCCCAGTACGAGCGCAAGCACGGTGCCGTTGCTGAAGCCCAGCGTCTTCAACACCGCCAGCTCGGGAATGCGTTCACGAAATGCCTGCGCCATGGTGTTGCCGGTGAGCAGCAGAATGGTGAAGAACACGGCGCCGAGAATGCCGCTCATGATCAGACCGATATCGCCGATCTGCTTGAGGAACTGCGCCTGAAACTCTGCCTCGGTGGAGGTGCGCGTCTCGTTCGCGGAATTGGCGAACATGGCGTCGATCGCGCGCGCAACATCGCCTGCGCGGTTCGGATCAGCGACGCGCACGATGTACCAGCCGACGGTGCCTTTGGCGAATTCCCGCGACTCGTCGAAGTAGCTGTAGTTGAACAACAGCGTGTCGGGCGGCGCTTCGTCCTGCGGCCCGTCGTAGATGCCCACCAGATCGAACTCCCACAGCCGTTCGCCGCCCTTCTTCGGCCAGATGTCAGCCTGAATGGGAATGCGATCACCAATCTTCCAATTGAATCGCTCGGCAAGTGCGCGCGGGGCGACGGCGCCTGTGCGTGTGCTCACGAAGGCTGCGAGCTGCTCAGGCGGAATGGTCAGCTCCGAGTACATGGCGAAGTACTGCTGCGGTTCGACCGGGTACTTCGGGAAGAAATTCTTGCGATCCTGATACATGCCGCCGAACCAGTTTGCGGTGGTCGCGTCGACCACGCCGGGCAGCGCCTTGATCCGCTGCAGATAGCTGTACGGCACCGGATCGACGATGGAGTAACGCGGCGATGTGATCAGGCGATCAGCGCCGACCAGCTGCACGCCGCCATAGAAGCCGTCGATGATCGAGCGCAGCAGTGCAAACAGCAGGAAGGCAATGGCGATGGAGCTGAGCGTCAGCACCGTACGTGTACGCCGACGGAACAGACCCGACCAGAGCAGTCCGAAGTACTTCATGCGGCTGCGGCGCCTGCCAATGTGCTTTCTACCAGCACGCCCTTGTCGAGATGCACGAGGTGCTGCGCGAAGTCAGCGGCCTTGGGATCGTGCGTCACCATGATGATGGTCTTGCCGTGCTCACGATTAAGCATCTGCAGCAGCCCGAGAATTTCATCGGCTGTATTGCGATCCAGATCGCCCGTGGGCTCGTCGCATACCAGCAGCGTCGGGTCCGACACCAATGCACGGGCAATGGCCACGCGCTGCTGCTGTCCGCCGGACAGCTCGCTGGGCTTGTGCTTGGCACGATCACCGAGGCCCACGACTTCAAGTGCGATAGCCGCATGTTCGGCGCGTGCGCGGCTGGACAGATTGGTCAGCAGCAGCGGCAGTTCGACATTGCGCTGCGCATTCAGCACCGGCAGCAGGTTGTAGAACTGGAACACGAAGCCGACGTGGCCACCGCGCCAGCGCGCCAGTTCGCGTTCCGAGAGCGTGTCGATACGCTGACCGTCCACCGTAATGCTGCCGGAGGTCGGATGGTCCAGCCCGCCGAGCAGATTGAGCAGTGTGGTCTTGCCTGAACCCGACGGCCCCATCAGTGCCAGGAAATCGCCGCGCGGCACGGTCATGCTGAGTTCGCGCAGGACTTCGATCTTCTCTTTACCGCGGGTGTACGACTTGCTGACCTTGTCGACCAGCACCAGGTTATCGCTCATGAATCTCTCCTGCTGTGTTCAAGGGGCAGCGGATTGGCTGCGTGTTCGGGATGGTTACGCGCTCGCAAGGGTGCTGTGAGTTTGCTCAAGGGCTCACAGCCATGCCTGGTGTGAACTGCATGTCGCTGCCGTCGCGAGCGCCGAGCAGCACCCGCTCGCCTGCTGCAAGGCCGGCGGCAATCTGTGTGCGTGCGCCAACAACCTTGCCGGGGCGCACGCTGCGTTGTTCAAGGGTGTTGTCGGCCTTGACGACGAACACGAAGCGCGCGTCGCCCGTGCCGCGCAGGCTCGCGGTTTCGATGCTGGGCAAGGCGGCCGGTGCGTTGGTGGCGGCCGGTGTCGGGTTGTCGAGGAAACTCACCTTGACGCCCATGTCCGGCAGGATGCGCGAGTCGCGATCGACGAAGCCAATGCGCACGCGCACGGTGGCCTTGTTGCGGTCGGCCGTCGGAATAATGGCGATGACGCGCCCCTTGAGCTGCAGTTCCGGGTACGCGTTCAGCACGACCGTGGCGGATTGCTCGGCCTGCACGCGGTTGATGTAGGCCTCGTTCACGTCGACTTCCACTTCCAGCGAGTCCATGTCCACGATGGTGCCGATACCGGTTCGGGTGAAGCCACCACCTGCCGAGATGGGTGAGATCATTTCACCGGGCTGTGCTGCCTTGGCCACGACCACGCCAGTGAACGGTGCGCGGATCGTCAAGTCATCGAGCAGGCGCTGCTGCACGGCCAGCGCCTGTTCGCTGACGTGAATGTCTGCCTGCATGCGGGCAACGCGCGCCTCGGTGCCTTCGCGGCTGAGGCGAGTGCGGTCTGCGTCTGCCTGCGAGGTCAGCTTGCGCGCTGCAAGATCTGCGGCTCTGCGTTCGTCGAGACGCGCCTGGCGCAGTTGCGTATCGAGCTCGCGCAGGCCGGCGCGCGCCGCGCTCAACTGCGCAGCCGACAGCGCGTACTCGCCGCGTGGAATGCTGTCGTCCAGACGCGCCAGCACCTGGCCCTCCTTCACCTGCATGCCTTCTTCGATCAATACCTCGACCACCTTGCCGGTGATCTTGGCGGACACAGTGGCCTGCCGACGTGCGATCACATAGCCGGATGCATCCAGCACGCTGCTGCCTGCGCCACCCGGCCCACCGCCCGGCAGTTCGACGATGGCTGTGGACACCGCGGGCGGCGGACCGCCCTTGCCGAACAGCATCCATGCGAGCCCGCCAGAAATTGCCGCAATGACGACGATGCCCAGCACCAGCGGCCAGCGTGGTCGTTCGCTGTGCATCGCCGATCCGCTGGGCGCGCTGCGATCGATGCGCAATCTGCCGAGCAACTCGCGCTTGTCCGCGGTGCTGTTGCCGTTGTCAGCCATGCATGCAGTGCCTGCGTATGAATATGCGAATGATTGCCGGGATGCTTGTGCAGATGCTTGTGGCCGAGGAGTGTATGCCGGCTAACATCGTGTCGGTTCGTGCGGCCCTGAACGAACGGACGAAGCCGGTGTCATGTTCACGTAACTGCCTGGGTTGGTCACGAAGTTGCGTTCATTCGCGTGGGCTTCATGTTCAGCGCACCGGATGTTGTGCACCTGCGACTGATCATCAAGGGACAGATCACGGAGATTCACCATGAGACACACACCGAACTGTGCTGCCGGCGCACACAACACAGCGCGGCGCAGCGCATGGTGCCAACGCCTGCGGGCGCAGGTCTTGATCTGCATTGCCGTCTTGTACGGGGCGATGGTGTGCGCCGCGGCGCCGGCGGCGCCGGCACCTGTGGGTGGCGCTGCGCCCGCTGCGCCATCACGCACCTCGGTTGCACGGCCGGCTGCGACATTGACCGAGGTGCTGCCCGGTCTGTGGGTGGGCGGCGCCGTGCCCGTTGCACGCATGCCGGGCTGGCCTGTGGGCGCACCCGTCGGCGCACCCGTCGGCGCACCTGCGGCAACGCCCGTGCCCGCCGCAGCACAGGTCGCTGCAAATGCTTCGAGCCCTGTCGACGCAGCGCAGGCAGCACGGCGGATCTTTGCTGTCATCGACCTGCGCACTGCTGGCGAAGGCCGCGGCCTGGCCGACATGCGCGATGCAGCGAAGGCCGCCGGTGTTGGTTTCGTGTCGGTACCGGTCGGCCGGATCGGGCCGCCGCCAGCCGCGGCGGTCGAGCAGCTTGCGGCGGTATTGCGCAATGCTGAAGGCGCGCCGGTGGTGTTGCTGTGCACGTCCGGCAACCGTGCAGGCGACGTGCTTGCGCGTTACCTGATCCGCACGGGTGTCGATGTCGATTCCGCAATCGCCAGAGGTCGTTCTGTTGGCCTCAGCGCTGATCGCGCGGCGGCAATCCGCAGTGCGGCATTCGGGCATCCCTGACTGTCCGCGCCCGCATGGATCGGTTGGTGTGCGGGTCGGTGTACTGCCGGTGCAGCGCCGACCCATGTGTCGCGAACTAGACGATGTCGTACTGCAGCAGCACGCGCGACCCACTTGCGAGACCGCTGCGGAAGCGCGGCCCCCACAGCAGCCACTCGCCGGAGTATTTGCTGCCGAAACGCTGCAGCGCGAGTTCATGTTGTTCTTTTGCCGTGACGCGTTGGCCGCGCGCCATGAGGTTGGGCAGGCCGCGATAGCGGCGCTGCGACTTGCCCCAGAGGCCCACATCGCCCACCCAGATGCGCGCGCTGCGCAGGTTTTTGGCAATGGCGCGTGCCCGCCAGGCACTCGCATCGGTGACGACCCAGATGCTGGCGCCCGCGTGCACGAACCAGACCTCGGCCTGACAACGGCTTTCCTTGCCGTTGCTGCGCATCGGCGTGAGGTAGATCAGGTCGGTCTGCCCGAGCGCCGCCGCGGCCGAGGCCGGCTTCGCCGCGGGTGCGGCACTTGCCGTGCCGGTCAATTGGGAGAGCAGCGCGTTGCGGCGCGCCGCATCAGGCACGGCCACGTGTTGCAGCATGGAAAGTGCGGTCGGCGCGCCGAGCAGGCTTGCACCCAATAGAAAGAGGCGGCGGCGATTCATTGTGGTGGCAGCTCGATGATGTGCGCGTCGCAGTATTCCGAGCGTTCTGAGGCATGGTCAATCGACGCGCGTCGCCAGCACCGCTGATGGGGTCGCGTTGTCCCGATGTTCTGCTGCGCCCGGCGCACGCAGGTAGTTCAGTTCGCGCAGGGAGTTCAGGTAAAGCTGCGTTGCCGAGCAGGCGGTGGTTACAATCCGGGCGGGCATTCAGAAACGGGAGAGATACGGATGAATTTTGAGTTCAGCGATGAGCAGAACCAATTGCGCGAGCAGGCGCTATCCATGCTGCGCAGCAAGAGCGGGCCGGGCGTCGTTCGCCGCGTGCTCGAAAACGACAAGGAACCCTACGCGAAGGACCTGTGGAGCGAGATCGTAAATCTGGGCTGGACCGCCAGCACCATCCCCGAGGAATTCGGCGGCATCGGTCTGAGCCATCTGGAAGTCTGCGTGCTGGCAGAAGAACTCGGACGGGCCACTGCGCCGGTGCCGTTCTCCTCCAGTGTCTATCTCGCGACCGAAGCGCTGCTGATGGCGGGCTCGCATGCGCAGAAGGAGAAGTGGCTGCCGAAGCTTGCGGCCGGGGAAGTGATCGGCACGTTTGCGTTGGCTGAAGGCGGCGGCACAGCCAGTGCCAAGGCGCTGAAGACGAAGTTCAAGGACGATGGACTGCGCGGCGAAAAGCTCGGAGTACCCGATGGTGACATTGCGGATTTCGCCATTGTTGTCGGCAGCAGTCGTCACGGTGATCGTGCCAGCTGGTATCTGGTCGATCTCACCGACAGCGACGTCAAGCGCAAGGGCGTGACCATGATCGATCCCACGCGCTCGCACGCCAATCTCAAGTTCAAGGGCGCCAGCGCGGAACCGTTGGGCAAGGATGGACAGGGTTGGGCACTGACGCGCGGACTGCTGGATCGCGCCGCTGTGTTGTACGCGTGGGAACAGGTCGGTGGTGCGCAGGCGGCGCTCGAACAGGCCAAAGAATACGCGCTCGGGCGCTATGCCTTCGGGCGCCCCATCGCGTCGTATCAGGCCATCAAGCACAAGCTGGCGATGGCCTATGTGAAGAACACGCTGGCGCGTTCGAACTGCTACTTCGGCGCCTGGGCATTGTCCACATTGGCCGACGAACTGCCGACGGCCGCGGCAACCGCGCGCGTGTCCGCGACACAGGCCTACCACTACGCGTCGAAGGAAAACATCCAGACGCACGGTGGCATGGGCTTCACGTGGGAATTCGACTGCCAGTTCCACTACCGCCGTTCAAAGCTGCTGGCGACCAACATCGGCAGTGAGGTGGAGTGGTCTGACCGTCTGGTCACGGCACTCGAGGCCAGCGCAGCCTGACGGCGCGCCACCCAATCGAATCGTTAGCCCGCGCCGCGCGGGCCTACTCAAGCACACAGCGAGAAACAGACTATGGATTTCAGTGACAGCCCGGAAGAAGCAGGCATCCGCGCCGAAGTGCGCACATGGCTCGAAGCCAACGTGCCCAGCAAGTCCGAACTCAAGGGCTTGGATTACCTCAAGCAGGCGAAGTTGTGGCAGAAGCGCAAGTACGAAGCCGGCTGGGCGTGTATTCGCTGGCCGAAGGAATACGGCGGCCGGGGTGGTTCCACGATCGAGCAGGTGATCTGGGGCCAGGAAGAAGCGAAGTTCGAAGTGCCGATGAATATCTTCACGATCGGCCAGGGCATGGCAGCACCCACGCTGATGGCCTGGGGTGCCGAAGAGCACAAGCGCCGCTATCTGCCGAAAATGGCAGCCGGCGACGAAGTCTGGTGCCAGTTGTTCAGTGAACCTGCGGGCGGCTCGGACCTCGCGGCATTGCGCACACGCGCAGAACGCGTGGGCGATGACTGGATCATCAATGGCTCGAAGATCTGGACCTCCGGCGCGCACTACTCCGATTACGGCATTCTCGTCGTGCGCACCGACCCCACAGTGGCCAAGCACAAGGGCCTGTCGTATTTCTTCCTGTCGATGAAGACGCCGGGCGTTGAGATCAAGCCCATCAAACAGATTTCTGGTGGCGCGAATTTCAACGAGGTGTTTTTCACCGACGTGCGCATTCCGGACGCACAGCGTCTTGGCGCGGTGGGTCAGGGCTGGCAGGTGTCGTTGACCACGTTGATGAACGAACGCGCAACGATCAGCAGTGGTGGCGGTGGCGGTGGTGCACTGAACTCGCGCGCGGTCATGCAGCTGGCTTCGAAGGTCAAGCTGGGCGACAAGGCCGCAATCAAGGACAGCACGGTGCGTTCGAAGATTGCCGACTGGTATTGCCAGGAGTCGGGTCTGCGGTTCACCAACTATCGCGCGCAGTCGGCCTTGTCACGCGGCGACACGCCGGGGCCGGAGAACTCGATCGGCAAGCTGGTGTCGGCGCCGAAGGGCCAGGAGATGGCCTCGTTCTGCATGGACCTGCTGGGCATGACGGGCACGGTGGCCGACATGAAGATGAACGACGATGCCGCGCGCGCCGTTGCGCAGTACATGGGGTCACCGGGTGGCCGCATTGCCGGCGGCACGGACGAGATCATGTTGAACATCATTGCCGAACGCGTGCTGGGCCTGCCGCAGGACGTGCGTCTCGACAAGGGCATTCCGTTCAACGAGGTACCGACCGGGAAGGGCTGAGGCTGGCCTGCCAAGGCAGGGCCTTCCAGCGCGCCCTTCGGGGCGCGCTGCTCATTCCTGCGTATCCCATCTGCATGCATCGGGCTGGACGATTCCTGTACACCCCAGCCATGCTTAAGCTGAACCCGAAATTCAGGCCCTCTGCGTGACGCAATCTGCTTCCTCGATCTACGACGCCATCGACTTCAGTCAGGCCGACGACGGCATCCGCCGCATCGGCGTGTTCCTGGCCTGGGCTGTCAACCACCGGCTGCTTAACGAGCGCCTGGAACGCGAGGCATCTACGGCCGTCGCGCGCGTGCGGTTCCGCGATCTTGCGGGTTCCGAGATGCTGACCATGGCCTGTCACGGAGAGTTGGGGCGCCAGCACTTGAGTGATGCCGGCAATGCTTTTGCCGAGCGCTACTACAACCAGGGCTACCTCGAAGCGTACGCCGCGGCCGTGGCCGACGAGCGCGCCAGCGGTGCCAGTCGCGAGGCACTGACGTCGCTGGATGGCGAGTGGGCGCTGTACGACCGCCTGGCGCCAGCGATCACGCTCGCGCATCGCGGCCCGCGTACACCGGATCCGGCGCCAGTAGCGCCTTTGCCGAAGCGGCGTGCACCCTGGCTCAAGTTGGTCAAGTAACGCGCGCGGGCACGCCGGTCACGGTCAGGCCATCGGCGACATTGCTGACCACAGCGGCTCCTGCGCCAACCATCACGTCGTCGCCAATGTGGATGCCGCCGCGTACCGATGCACCAAGCCCGACCCAGCTGCGCGTGCCTACCTGCACACCGCCTGCGAGATGTGCGCCCGGTGCGATATGTGTAAACGCACCGATGCGGCAGTCGTGGTCAACGCTTGCGCTGGTATTGACGATCGCGCAGGTGCCCAGCACAGCATCGATGTTCACGCACGACAGCGGCCCGAGATAGCAACCGGCAGCAATCTGCGCGCGCGGGCTGACGACTGCGCTCGGGTGCTTGAGCGTGACAAGCGTGAAGCCCAACAACAGCGCTTCGTGGGCCAGACGTTCGCGCAGCGCGCCATCGCCCACCGCTATGTGCAGGCGGTCTGTATGCGCGCGCAACGCCACCAGGGATGCAGGGCCCACGACAGGCCAGATCGAGCAGCTTTGCAGGCCGGGCCAAGCGTCGTCGACAAACACAATCTGCTGCTCACCGGCCAACGCGGCCGTATCGCCCGCCACCTTGCCCTGACCGCCGGCCCCGAGGATGAGCAGTGCCGTGGTGGATCCGGCGATGGGATGTTGCATGGGCTGTCTCAGCGCTTGAGTTGGATGCCGCAAGCTAGCAGGCCGCGCGGCCGCAGGTTGCACGGTTGCAACGATCTTTCGCCGCGCGAACCCTGCGTGCAGCGGGTTCCCGCAAGGTGCGCCTGCTAGAGTCCGGCCGGCGTGTCGTTGCGCACGTTCGTGCCACGCTTTCGAGTAATCAACGCAAGAGGCCCTGCGGCATGACTGAACCCGCCAATCTGGATCAGGTGATGGTCGACCCGGCCGTCTGGGCGGACGAGCCGCGTATTCATGGTCATCTTGCCTGGCTGCGCGCCAACGATCCCGTGCGCCGGCTTGCACCGGACGGCTACGAGCCGTTCTGGGCCATCACCAAGCACGCCGATATCAAAGAGATCGAGCTGAACAAGGCGGGCTTCATCAACGATCCGCGCCCGACATTGGCGCCGGCCATGATGGCGTTGATCGGCGAACAGGCGTTTGGTCGCAGGCACATCGTGCGTTCGCTGGTACAGATGGACGACCCGGACCATATGAAGTACCGCACGCTGACCCAGGCGTGGTTCATGGGCAGCAACCTGCGCAAGTTGCAGGGCACGGTGGATGCGCTGGCCAGGACCTATGTCGATCGGTTGATCGCCACCGGCGGCGAATGCGACTTCGTGAAGGACGTGGCGATCTGGTATCCGCTGCGGGTGATCATGTCCATCCTGGGTGTGCCCGAGGCGGATGAGCCGATCATGCTGAAGCTTACGCAGGAGCTGTTCGGCGGCAGCGATCCAGACGTCGCGCGGTCGTTCCGCGCGGAGGACATCTTCGATGTGGTGCGCGACTTCGAGCGTTACTTCACGGCGCTGACCGCGCAGCGCAGGGCGGAACCGAAGGACGATGTTGCAAGCGTCATCGCCAATGCGCAGATCGATGGCATGCCCATTCCCGAACTGGAAGCGAACGGCTACTACACCATCATTGCGACCGCGGGGCACGACACCACCAGCTCGTCCACCGCAGGCGGTTTGCTTGCGCTGCTCGAGAATCCGGAACAGCTGCGCCTGTTGCGCAGCGATCTCGACAAATACCTGCCGACCATGATCGATGAAGCCATCCGCTGGGTTTCACCGGTGCGGCATTTCATGCGTACGGCAACGGCCGACTATCAATTGCGCGACAAGCTGATCAAGGCCGGCGAGTCCGTCATTCTCTGGTATCCGTCTGCCAACCGCGACGAAGAAGTCTTCGCAGAACCTGCGCAGTTCCGCGTGGACCGCAATGACGGCAAGCAGCTGGCGTTCGGCTTCGGTGCCCACGTGTGTCTGGGGCAGAATCTCGCGCGTATGGAAATGGCGGCGCTGTATCGCGAACTGTTCACCCGGGTGACGCATATCGAACTGGCCGGGGAGCCGCGTTACACGCAATCCACATTCGTGGGCGGGTTGAAAAGCCTGCCAATTCGTTTTCGCGCGGCATGAGCACAGGCACCGCGGCGATTCGCGTGCGCAACTTTCCCGCGCAAGCTGTCTGCAACAGGAAACCCCCAACATGAACACAGCAGCATGACCACAGAAGCACCTCATCGCGCACGCAGCATGGCCGAGATGGGGCAGATTCAATCGCGCATGATGGCGCCCACGGACTTCGTCACCTCGATCAAGTCCTATCAACCGCGTCCGACCGACATCATCATTGCGCCGTTCGGCAAGTGCGGCACGACCTGGTTGCAGCAGAAGTTCCATACCCTGCGCACGCGCGGCGACATGGATTTCGATGACATTTCGCGCGTCGTGCCATGGATCGAGACTGCGCATGCGCTCGGCGTTGACCTCGAAGCACCGCAGCGTGCTTCGCCGCGCGGTTTCAAGAGTCATCTCGCCTTCGATCGCGTGCCCAAGGGCGCGCGCTATGTGGTGTCGCTGCGTGATCCGAAGGATGCACTGGTGTCCATGTATCACTTCATGAACGGCTGGTTTCTGGAGTCTGGCGCTGTGTCGCTGGCCGAGTTTGCCGCAGTGCGCGGCAAGGCGCGCAGTGATGGCTCGGACTACTGGCATCACCTGGTCAGCTGGTGGGCGCAACGCGACAATCCTGATGTGCTGCTGCTGTCCTACGAATACATGACGGCAGATGCGCCCGGCACCATCGCCAAGCTCGCTGCCTTCTGCGGCATTCCGCTGGACGATGAAC
This sequence comes from Klebsiella pneumoniae, assembly GCA_945861675.1. Classification (GTDB taxonomy): domain Bacteria; phylum Pseudomonadota; class Gammaproteobacteria; order Pseudomonadales; family Azotimanducaceae; genus CAMAVY01. The sequence continues at coordinate 36,691 of CAMAVY010000016.1, forward strand.
TGCTGGCGTTGACGCTCACCCATTCGTCGCTGCCATTCATGCTGGAACACAAGGACCGCTACGACGACTTCATGATGCGCCGCCTGTCTGAGGCGCGCTGCAATCTGCCACCCGGCAGCGACTCAGCGAAAGTGCGCAAAGGCGGCGTTGGCGGCCATAAACAGGAACTTCCTGCGGACATCGCTGCCGCCATCGACACACTCTGGTCCGAACTCATCACACCGAAGTACGGGTTCGCGAACTACGCCGAGATGGAAGCCGCGCTGCGGCAGCGCCATCAAACAGCCTGATCTCTTCTGGTTCGCCGACACCACTCAGCTTCGCAGGAGCACACAATGATCGAATTCACGTTGAACGGAAAACCCGTTGCACTCGACGTTGAGGCCGACACGCCTTTGTTGTGGGTGCTGCGCGAGAATCTCAAGCTGCCTGGTACCAAGTTCGGCTGCGGTATGGGGCTGTGTGGTGCGTGTACGGTGCATCTGGCCGGCGCACCCGTGCGGGCTTGTCAGCTGCCGGTCAGCGCTGTTGCAGGGCAAGCTGTTGTGACCATCGAAGGGCTGGCGCATGCAGATGCCAACGGCGAAGTTGCGCTGCATCCGGTGCAGCAGGCCTGGATTGAAGGCAACGTGCCGCAGTGCGGCTACTGCCAGTCGGGCCAGATCATGTCGGCCGTGGCGTTGCTGGCGCACACGCCAAAGCCCACCGACGCAGATATCGAAGCGGCCATGAGCGGCAACATCTGTCGCTGCGGCATGTATGGGCGCATTCGAACTGCAGTGCATCGCGCTGCGGAACTGCAGGGCGCTGGGCCGGCCGGCGCATCCAGTGGCGGCGCACATGCGTCTGTCGAACTGTTCGATCCCAAGGCACTGCTGACACGAGGTGTGGCATGAGCACAGACAACCTGGACAAGCACACCATGACAACGAACGCCAAGCCCGCTCGTGGCTTCCCACTGAATCGGCGCGGCTTTCTGCTGGGCTCCGCAACCGTTGCGGGTGGGCTGGTGCTTGGCATTTCGCTGAATCAATCCGCGAAGGCTTTGCCCAGTGCACGCGCCGGCGCATTTCAGCCCAATGCCTGGCTGCAGATCACGCCCGCCAATGAAGTGATCTTTCAGCTCGACAAAGTGGAGATGGGGCAGGGCACGCTGACCGCACTGACCACCATCATGTCTGAGGAACTGGACATTGATCCAAGGCGTGTGCTGGTCGAGCAGGCGCCCGTGCACGGTGACTTTCAGGACCCCATTCAGATCACCGGCGGCTCCACGTCTGTGAACGCACGCTGGGACGTGTTGCGCACCACCGGTGCGCGCGCGCGCGAGATGCTGGTTGCGGCTGCAGCTGCGCGCTGGAAGTTGCCGGTCTCTGAGTGCGTCACGGATGACGGCAAGGTGCAGCGCAAGGATGGCAGTGCGTCGTTCACCTATGGCGAGCTGGCTGCGGATGCCGCGAAGCTGGCGGTGCCCGAGAAGCCCCAACTCAAGGAAGCAGCTACGTTCAAGTACGTCGGCCAGTCGCTGCGGCGGTTCGACGCGTTGAGCAAAGTTACAGGCACGGCCGAGTTTGGCATCGACGTCGAGATTCCTGGTGCGGTGAACGCGGTCGTGTTGCGCAATCCGCACTTCGGGGGTGGCGTGCCAGCATTCGATGCCGCGGCGGCGACGGCGGCGCCTGGTGTGCTTGATGTGTTTGCGATCAGCAATGGCATTGCGGTGGTTGCCGATACCTACTGGCACGCGCGCAAGGCCTCTGCGTTGATCCAGGCGGAATGGCCGAAGGGACCGCTGGCCAATGTGTCCAGCGAGAGCATTCGTGCGAACTGGGTTGAACTGGCCAAAACCGAAGGCCGCAGCGTGCGCGACGATGGCGATGCGGCGAAGGCCCTGGCCAGTGCCGCGCAGCGCATCGAAGCGGTGTACGAGGTGCCCTACCTGGCACACGCCACCATGGAGCCACAGAACACCACCGCGCAGTTCAAGGACGGGCGCCTGACATTGTGGTCACCCAACCAGGGACCCGATGTCACGCAGGCGATGGTCGCTGAAGCATTGAAGTTGCCGCGCAGTGCGGTGACGGTACATACGACGTTGATGGGCGGCGGCTTCGGTCGGCGCGGCATTCCCGACTTCGCGGTGGAAGCGGCAGAGATTGCGCTGCGTGTGCCGCATCCGGTGAAGCTGGTGTGGTCGCGTGAAGACGACATGCGCCACGACTTCTACCGGCCGGCCACCTACAACGTCCTTCAGGCTGGCCTGTCTACCGATGGCAAAGTGCAGGCGTGGGCACACAAGATCGTCGCGCCCAGCATGATTGTGTCGCTGTTGCCGAAGTTCATTTCGATGTCGCCCGAATGGGTGCCTGAATGGCTCAATGGCCTGGTGTCGAGCGCTGCAGGTTCCATGCTGAAGTCGCGCGATCCGTCATCCCATGAAGGCGCCGTTGACCACCCCTATGGTGTGGCCAACGTGGACGTGCAGCATGTGTTCCATGATCCCGGTGTGCCGCTGGGCTTCTGGCGCAGCGTGGGTCACTCGCAGAACGCGTTTGTTACGGAAGGCTTCGTGGACGAGCTTGCGCATGCAGCGAAGCAGGATCCGTATCAGTTCCGGCGTGCGCTGCTTGCGGGCAATGAACGCCACCTGCAGGTGCTGGACCTTGCGGCGCAGAAGGCCGGTTGGGGCAAGACCGCAGAAGGCGTGCATCAGGGCATTGCCGTGCACGAGTGCTTTGGCTCGGTGGTCGCCGAAGTCGTGGAGGTGCGCATGGTGGATGGCGTGCCGAAGCTTGAGCGCGTGGTGTGTGCCGTGAACTGCGGCATGGCCGTGAACCCGGATCAGGTCACGGCGCAGGTCGAGAGCGCCGTTGTCTATGGTCTGACCGCAGCACTCAAGGGCCGCATCAGCATCAATGAAGGCGCGGTCGTGCAGTCGAACTTCCATGACTACGGCATGCTGCGCATGAACGAGACACCGCGCATCGAGGTACACATTCTGCCGAGCACGGCGCACCCGACGGGCATTGGCGAGCCGGGTACGCCACCCGTTGCGCCTGCGCTTGCGAATGCACTGTTTGCCGCTACGGGCAGGCGGCAGCGCGCCTTGCCGTTATCGTTGGCTTGACGCAGGTGTCAACACCCGAGCCCGGTTACCACTCGGGTGTCGAGCCTGCACGGTGGTTGTGAATGCGACCCACGAGTGCCTTCGACTGTGGCCGCAGCATGTCGTGTGGAAAACCAGGTTCGATGGCGCTGACGGCGTTCAGCCGTTGCATATGCGCATCGTCCAGCTGCACTTCCAACGCGCCCAGGTTCTCGGCCCATTGCGCTTCGGTGCGCGCGCCAACGAGTGGAATGATGTTGCCTTCGCCCTGACGCACCCACGCTATGGCTACCTGTGACGGTGTGACGCCCAGTGCATCTGCGACTGCGACGACCTCGGCTGCAATTGCCAGATTGCGCGGCGCGATCTGGCCGCGCTGCTGCGCGCGCCCGGCGGCGGCGGGGTCCTTGTTGTACTTGCCGGTGAGCACACCCGAACCCACGACGCCCCAGGGGGTCACCGCGATATCGAGTGCGCGCGCCATCGGCAGCAGCTCGCGTTCCACAGTGCGGTCGACCAGGCTGTAGCGAATCTGCAGGCCGACGAAGCGCGTCCAGCCGCGCAACTCTGCCAGCGTATTGGCTTGCGACACCACCCATGCCGGCGTGTCCGACACGCCGATGTACAGCACCTTGCCCTGGCGAACGAGGTCATCGAGCCCGCGCATCACCTCATCGATGGGCGTGAGGTAGTCGCGCGCGTGCACCCAGTACAGGTCGATGTAGTCCGTGTTCAGTCGTTTCAGGCTTGCGTGCACGGAATCCATCATGTTCTTGCGTGCGTTGCCTGTGGCGTTCACGTCGCGGCCACGCATGCCGCCGGTGTACTTCGTGGCCAGCACGATCTGCTCGCGTTCGCGGGCCATGAACTCGCCGAGAAAGCGCTCGCTGGTCCCCGCGTTGTACACGTTGGCGCTGTCGATGAAGTTGCCGCCCGCCGCACGGAATGCGGTGTACACCTTGTGGGCTTCGTCCTTGTCCACGCCGATGCCTGTCTCAGTACCAAAGGTCATCGCCCCAAGGGCGAGTTCGGAAACACGCAGGCCGCTGTTGCCGAGAAGTCTGTAACGCATGGTGACTCTCCTGAACCTCTGTACCAAGGAATGCTGGGCCGTCGCCCAAGTTCACACGGATCAAGTTGACGCAGCTCAGACTGACACAGATCAGGTCGACACAGCTGAAGCGTGCCAGCACGCTTGCGAATCGACCCTGCCGACAGGCACCGTAGCGGCCACACGGCGGGCGTAGCCTCGCGTCACAACGAAGGGTCAATCATGCAATTCGGGGTCAGTCTTTTCGTCACACACGCAAGCGCGGGCGCGGCAGAGGTCGCTGCGGAGGCCGAGCGGTTGGGCTTCGAGTCGTTCTTTGTTTCCGAGCATTCGCATATTCCCGTC
>CAMAVY010000017.1 GCA_945861675.1 Klebsiella pneumoniae
TCTCTGAGAGCCGTGCCATGCCTCGCGCAATGCGCCGGCTGCCAGGCGCATCTGGCCATTCTTCCTGTTCGAGCATCGGCAGCACGGCATCGTCGATGTCTTCCATCTGAACACGGTGTCTGCGGCGCAGATCCAGCGCGCGGGAACGACAGATGACCAGCAGCCAGGTCATGACCGAGCCGCGCCCGCGGTCGTAGCTCGTGGCACTCCGCCAAGCTTGTACGAAGGTCTCAGCGACCACGTCCTCGGCGTCCGCGGCGCCATTCACAATGGTCAAGGCAAGTCCGAACAGACGACGGCGCGCAGCGTCATACAGCTTGCGGAAGGCGTCCTGATCTCCGCCCTGGCTGGCCAGCAGCAGCGGCAGCAATGGGTCAGCGTCAGGTTGTGGTTCGGGTGCCTGTTGCAACGTGCCGCCTGTTGACCCCGTCAAACCTGTTTTGCCCCGCCCGAGCCGCTTACCTGGTCAGGCCTGTTTTCCGGGTCAGACCCTTGGGGGGATCGGGGTTGAGCTTAACGCGGCTTGCGCCGGCAGGGTACCGCGTGAACGGTCTGCTGCGTTGCGCCTGAACCTCGCTGTTAGTCGCACGCACCTGCGCTTTTGCGCTTGCTCACTCCGCGGGCTCAAGCGGGTGGTCGGGCAGTTCCTGCCGACCCTCAAACAACTCCCGAGCGGTGGGTGGTGGGGCATCGTCCTCAGACCGATCGACCATGTTCTGGTGTTTCTGCGCGGTCAGCTTCTCGATGTCGCGGGCATCGCGCAGCACGGTTGGGCGCAGGAACACCAGCAGGTTGCGTTTGGTGCGGCGGTCATCGTCGTTGGAAAACAGCTGGCCGATCCAGGGAATATCGCCCAGCAGAGGTATATGGCGATCCACAACGTTGAGGTCGTCCTGAATCAGCCCGCCGAGCACGATGGTCTGGCCGTCGTCGGCAAGAATGGTGGTGTCGATCGTGCGCTTGTTGGTGACGATGTCTGAGAACGCGGCCGAGCCTTGAGCTGCCGTGGGCACGACGCTCGAGACTTCCTGTTCGACTTCAAGGCGGATGACTGATCCATCGTGAATATGCGGTGTGACCTTCAGCGTGACACCCACATCCTGTCGCTGAATCGTCGTGAACGGGTTGTTGCCGCCGGATGTGTCAGTGGTGAACGAGCCGGTGCGGAAGGGCACGTTCTGCCCGACCGTGATCTTCGCCTCTTCGTTGTCCAGCGTCATGATGCTGGGCGTGGACAACAGATTTGCGCGACTGCTCGATGACAGTGCCTGGATGATGGCGCCAAACGAAATGCCGGCGGTGTCGATCTTGGCGACGGCGACGGTCGGTTGCGACACCGCGCCGACGGCGCCAATCGGGTTGATGCTGCCGTTCGTTGTGGTGGGCGTAATGGCCTTGAAGATGTCGGATATTGAACTCGACAAAGCAGTGCTGATGAACGGCAGCGAGTTGCCGCGCGCGTCGACGGCTGCAAAGTCGACGCCGATGGTGTCGGTGTCGGACAGCGAGATTTCCACGATTGCAGCTTCGATGAGCACCTGGGTGCGGCGTACGTCGAGCTTCTTGACGATGTCGCGAATCTCCTGAATCTGGCTTGGGTCACCGCGGATGACAATCGCGTTCAGCGATTCGTCGGCCTGGATGTTCGACGTGCCGCGCGATGTCCCCTGGGTGCTGCCACCCGTTGAGCCCGGCGCGTTTGCGGCGTTCTGTGAAATAGCGACCACCCCGCCGCTGCTGCTGTTGTTGCTGCTGGTCAGGCTCTTCAGGATTTCGGCGACCTCTTTGGCATCTGCATGGCTCAGGTAGATGACCTCTGTTGAGCCGGACGCTGTCGCCTCCGTGTCCAGCCGAGCCACCAGCTGTTTGACCTGCTGCACGGGTCTTGGCTTGCCGCGCAGCAGCAGGCTGTTGGTGCGCTCGTCCGCAATTGCCTGCACGTGCTGCGGCCCCTTTGCATTTGCGCCGACCTGATCCGGCGCGAGCCGCTCCAGCATGTTGACGACGTTGCCAACGAAAGCCTGCTTCAGCGGCACGACGTACAACTCGTCTTCGTCGGCCACGTCGATGCGCTGGATGAGCGCCATCAGACGATCAATGTTCTCGGCATGGTCGCTGATGATCACAACGTTGGGTGTGGTGATCGCAGCGAGGTGTCCGTACTGCGCCACCAGTGGCCGAAGAATCTTCACGAGTTCGTTGGAGTCGACGTTCTGTGCGGCGACGACGCGCGTCACGAAATCTTCGATCTGGTTGGGCGCCGGTTCACCGCTGCCGCTCATCTTCATCATGCTTTGCTGCTGAATCTTGATGACTTCGCCGGCTGGGATCGCCGCGAAGCCATGCACACGCAGCACCGAGAGGAACAGCTCGTAGACGTCATGACGGTTCAGATCTGCCGTCGAGATGACCGTGACCTTGACGTTCTTCACCCGCGGATCGACCACGAAGGTCTTCCCGGTGATCGCCGCAATCTGCGAAATCATTTCGCGGATATCGGCTTCCTTCAGATTGATGCGCCAGGTCTGGCTGGAAGGTTGGGCGAACGAGGGTGGTGCGCCGACAAGCAGCGCGAGTACCACGACAATCACCAACTGGTGCAGAAACTTCATTCGGACTCCATCGGTTTGCTGCATGTCGCGGTCGCGCAGGCCGTGACGCGAGGTAGCCAGGCAAGCATGCAATCCCCAACTGCGCAGGCATCCCCAGTCATCGCCTGGGCGTTCATCATCGGGTGAAGCGCTCGTCTTGTGTTCATCGCAATGAGGCCGTGACGAAGAAGCGCCGATTGCCGCGTTGTACTTCCAGTCGTGCTGAGCCCTGCGACATCACACCGTCGACCTGACGTTGATCGTTCTGGATGTTGCCCACAGGCTGCCCGTTCACCGTCAGCACCACGTCACCGGGCTGCAGACCGACGCGGGCCAGGCCACTGCCCACGTTGTCACCCACGCGATAGCCCTGCGCGGAGCCATTGTTGATCGGTTGCATGCCAATTTCGTTGAGCACGCTGGTGGGCTCCGACTTCAGTCGGTCGCGATAAGTTGCAAGGGATGTTTGTGTGCCGGAGGCGCGTCCGTTCGCGTCGTTACGCGTCTGCGGGTCTGCTGCATCAATGACGTCGGGCACCACAGCTTCCGGCTCCGGTGCTTCGATCATTGCCGCATCACCGGGGTCGAATTGGCCATCACCACCATAGCTTGAGGTGGGGTCGTCGGAATTGGCGAAGCCGTTGGTGCCGGCGATTTCGGGGAAGCGCAAGGTCTCAACTTCGCTGCCGCGCTTCAGCACGACGCGGTCACTGTGCACCTCGGTCAACACCGCGTTGCCCGGTACCTGATCGCCGACACCGAACAGTTCACCATCGCGATTCTCTTCTGCGATCACCGCAGTGGAGTCGTCGGCAATGCCTGCGACAAACACGCCCAGGAGTTGCAAGGGCAGCGCAGTGACCGGTGCATCAGTTGAACTGGTGTTCTCAACCGGGGCGGCCGGCGCGGTACCGAAGATGTGCAGATTGGCGACGCGCTGCAGATCGACTGCGGGCGTGGCCTTGGCCTGCGCTATGCGGGCTGCTGACGACGGTGCTGTTGCCTTCTGGGGTGCCTGACGTCCGCCCGTCGCCATGAACCAGGTCGCGTCAGCGAGGGACCACGCGATGCCTACGACAAGAAGGCAGGTCAACGCGCTGGCCAGCAAAGTTCGTGGCACAGTCCGTGGCACTAGGTGTGACCGTCGCAAGGAAAACTGGCCGATATTAGAACAGCTTTTCTTCGACCTCCAAAACGATATCGGCCGGTGCGCTGTCCCCGGGCCAGGGTTGGCCTGCCAGTTCGATGAAGGCGCGTGATGCTGCCGCCTTGAACCAACCATCGGGCCGTAGCGCCAGTTTCAACATGGGCGGCTCGAACTCCGCTGTTCGCGCGGCAAGTTGCAGCGTGTTGCCACGCAGTTCGAGTTTGCCCTTGAGCGGTGGCAACTGCGCCTCGAAGCGTCGTCCCTGCAACCGATATGCGAGCTGGCCGCCAGTCCATTGAATGTCACCTGATGCCTGTTGATATCCGCTTGGGCCGAACCGGGCGGCAAGTTCGGCCAATTGTAGGCGGCCATTCACGGCCAGGTCGTAGGGTCGTAGCAGCCGCGCCAGCGTCTCTTCGTCCAGTCTGCCGCTGAGATGTTCAACTCGGCGCTCACGCGGACTTAGATACACGCGGGCGGTGACATCCATGCCGGTGTTGAACAGGCGCAGATCTGCACCCAGCTCGCCACTCAGCAATGCAGAAGGAAGCCAGTGCCACTCCACGTTTCCGGCGGGCTGCTGGCGGACCCAGAGTTCGCCGCTACCGGACCAGAGTGTGCCGTTGGTCGCTTCAAGGCTGACCGGGCCGCTGTTGATCAGCGTCGCGAGCAGGGCTGCAGGTGGCCGGATGAGGATCAGCAGTGCGAACAGGCCGACGCCGAGCCACATCCAGCGACGCGTGCCGGGACCGCGCGCGTGTTGCCCGCTCGACGGACGTTGTTGCTCGCGGCGGCTCACTCAGCGGCCCTGCCAGCAGACCCGCGTTCGGTCGGGTTGGCCGGTCTTGTCACGCTGATCGCCAGCGGATCTCGCGCTCGCCGTCAGCCGTGATCGCGCACCAGCCGGCGTCTTCGTCGTCGCCGGGTCGCCAGGCCGCCGAGTTGCAGCGCACTTCGCAGCCCAGCATGCGTGCGGCTGCGCGCGCGCAGTGCAGATCGTCGGGCCAGGGCAGGTCGGCGCCTGAAATCGAAACGCAGCCGAAGCCATCGCCGACATCGTCCACGATGAGCACATGGGCCGGGTAACCCGTCTGCGTCTGCGTCTGCGCCTGCACATCTTGCGTGGCGACGTCGTCGGCGCGCAAAACGCAATCGCCGCTGCGCGTGACCATGCGTCCCTCACTGCGGGTCACAAGCGTTGGATCGCTGCTGCATAGCGAGCGCAGCCAGCGCTGAATGGGAAGGGGATCTGCGCGGATGTAGATTTCCAGTTCGAGCATGTGTCCAGTTCTGTTGCGTGACGGTGAAAGAGGATCGTTCACACGAACTGCGTGCAGCACAACATAGGCAGATCAGGACCTGTGCGCGTCTGTGTTCTCGCGTATCCGCGCGGCCCGTTGCGCTCAGCGCTCAGCGTCGCCGATGCCGATGCCGAGCAGATCTGCGAGCAGCGCTTCGTAGATGGTGCTGAGTTCGTCCAGTTCCTGCAGGCCCACGTGTTCGTCGATCTTGTGAATCGTTGCATTGCACGGCCCGAGCTCAATCAGCTCGGTGCCATAGGGGGCGATGAAGCGACCGTCCGAGGTGCCGCCCGACGTGGAGAACTCGGGCCGGCTGCCCTGCACGGATTGCAGCACGCGCGCCGTGGCCTTGAGCAGCGCGCCATCGTGCGTGAGAAACGGCTCGCCCGAGAGCGCCCAGTGGATGTCGTACTCGAGCCCGTGGCGATCCAGCACAGCTTCCACCGCCTGGCGCAGCGATGCCGCGTTGGATTCTGTCGAGAAACGGAAGTTGAACAGCACGTCGGCATGGCCTGGCACAACGTTGGTAGCACCCGTGCCGGCATTGAAGTTGGATATCTGGAAACTGGTGCACGGAAAGAACTTGTTGCCCGCGTCCCATTGCCGATTCGCCAGTTCGTGCAGCGCCGGCATCGCCTGATGAATGGGATTGCGCACCGTTTCCGGATAGGCGACATGGCCCTGAATGCCGCGAATGCGCAGGCGGCCATTCAGCGATCCGCGGCGACCATTGCGCACAACATCACCGACCTTCGCGGTCGAACTGGGTTCGCCCACGATGCAGCAGTCGATGTGCTCGCCGCGCGCATGCAATGCCTGCATTACTTTCACAGTGCCATTGACTGCGTCACCTTCCTCGTCTGCGGTGATCAACCAGCCGAGTGAACCTTGCAGCGATGGCTGACCTGCCAGCAGACGTTCGGTCGCGGTCAGCATCGCGGCGATGCTGCCTTTCATATCTGCCGCACCGCGCCCGTAGAGCCGACCATCGCGAATCGTGGGTTCGAACGGCGGCGATGACCAGCTCGTCAACTCACCGGTCGGGACAACGTCGGTGTGGCCTGCGAAAACGACCAACGGACTTGCACTACCGCGTCGGGCCCACAGGTTGTCGACGTTGCCGAAGCGCAGATGTTCGATGCTGAAACCGAGCGCCGAGAGACGCTGCGCCAGCAACTGCTGGCAGCCCTCGTCGTTGGGTGTCACCGAGGGTCTGCGAATCAGCTCGCAGGTCAGCGCCAGCGTGGGACTCAAGTCGGATTGCGGCATATCAGTTGTGCGCGTGCAGTGCGTCGTTGAGCTCGATGGCGCGACGGTTGGTCCGGCACTCCACGCGCCCACTGCGGGAATTGCGGATGAACTTCAGATCGCTGCCGCTCGCGAGTTCGCGTGCCTTGACCGTGCGTACTACTGCGCCGTCCTCGTCCACGACCTCGACGATTGTGCCCGCAGTGATATAGAGCCCGGCTTCGATGGTGCAGCGATCGCCCAGCGGAATGCCTGTGCCGGCATTGGCGCCGATCAGGCAGTTTTCACCCACGCTGATGACGATGTTTCCGCCACCCGACAACGTGCCCATGGTGCTGCTGCTGCCACCGAGATCGCTGTGCGCGCCGACGATTACGCCCTGCGATATCCGACCTTCGACCATGTTGGGCCCGACGGCGCCGGCATTGAAGTTGATGAAGCCCTCGTGCATCACCGTCGTCCCGTTGCCCAGATAGGCGCCGAGTCTGACGCGGCTGGCATCGGCAATGCGCACACCTGCCGGCACAACGTAGTCGGTCATGCGCGGGAACTTGTCGACGCCGTGTACGGTGAGTGTTCGCCCTGCGAGCCGTGCCGCCAGTTGGTATGCGGGCAGTTCGTCTGCGGCGATCGCGCCTTCGCTGGTCCAGGCCACGTTCGGAAGCGTGGCGAAGATGCCTTCCAGGTTCATGCTGTTCGGCAGTCGCAGGCGGTGCGACAGCAGTTGCAGTTTCAGGTAGGTCTCCGGCGTGCTGGCAAGCGCACTGTCCGTCGCAAGCAGCGTGATGACGGCCTTGCAACTCGGCGCCGTGAACTTCGCGGCCAGCGCCGCTTGTTCCGGCCATGTGCCAAGCTGCTTATGCAGCGCCTGCCACTGATTCTGCGTGGGCTCCACGGAGATGTTGGCGGACTGCACTTGCGGAACGGCGGCTTGCACGGCCGCCAGCAGTGCGGAGTCGGGATGCACGAGCGGGGCGGGGAAAAACACTTCAAGCCATCGCCCATCGCGCGCTTTCGTGCCAATTCCAAGACCAAGGGCGAAGGCTTCGTTCATGCCGGCTGACATTCCTGTGCAGATGAGAGTTCGATTGTTGCTGCGCCCATGCTCTCTGGGCCCATTCTTTCAGGGCCGAGGGGTCAGGCAAGGCGCTCTACATAGCGGCGAACGCGTTGCGCCGCTTCCACGCATTCGTCCACACCGGCGACCAGCGCCATGCGCACACGCTGCGCACCCGGGTCCGCAGCGCTTCCGAGCGCCGCATCGTGCCGCAGATACGCGCGCGAAAGGAAGGTCCCGGGCAGCACCGTGACATGCTCATCGGCGAACAGGCCGGCAGCGAACTCCACCGCATCGATTGGCGTACGCGGCCACAAGTAGAAGGAGGCATCGGGTGCCTGCACATCCAGCACATCGCCGAGGATGCCAAGCACCTTTTCGAACTTCTCCCGGTACACCGCGCGATTTGCAACGACGTGTTGTTCGTCGCGCCAGGCCATGGCGCTGACTTCGCCGACCAGGGTGGAAAGCGCGCAGCCATGGTAGGTGCGGTACAGGTAGTAGCGGCCGAGGATCGCCGCGTCACCGGCCACAAATCCCGAGCGCAAACCGGGCAGATTTGAACGCTTCGAGAGGCTGTGGAACACAACACAATTGCGATAGTCGTGGCGACCCAAGAGCGCGCAGGCCTGCAGCAGCCCGACCGGCGGGCGCTGCTCGTCGAGATAGATTTCCGAATAGCACTCGTCGGACGCGATGACAAAGCCAAACTCGTCGGAACGTGCAATCAGCGACTGCAATGCCTGCGCGTTCATCACCGCGCCGGTTGGGTTGCCGGGCGAGCACAGGTAGACCAGGCGCGTGCGGGCCCAGATGTCGTTCGGCACGCTGGCGAAGTCAGGCAGAAACTGCTGCGCCTGGGTACAGGGCACGTAGTAGGGCAGGGCGCCGGCAAGCAGCGCCGCCCCCTCGTAGATCTGGTAGAACGGATTCGGCATGACGACAACGGCGTCGGCACTCGGATCGAGCACAGCTTGTGCAAACGAAAACAGCGCTTCGCGGGTGCCGTTGACCGGAAGCACATGGCGCTTCGGGTCCAGGCTGCCGGCCTGCAGCTGAAAGCGCAGCGTCGCCCAGTCGGCGATGGCGGCGCGCAGGTCGTCACTGCCGCGTGTGGGCGGATAGGTACCCAGTGATCGTTTCACACGCACGGGGTCGGTCAACGCGCTGACTACGAAATCGGGCGCCGCATGCTTGGGTTCACCAAGCGACAGCGCGATGTGCGGTGCATTGCTGCGCACCGTTACTCGCGCTTTGACAGCGTCGAGCTTCTCGAATGGGTACGCGTGCAGGGCATCCAGGCGCGGGTGCATGGTGGCTAGAGTTCCTCGTCCAGGGTTGTGCAGATGCGCGCACGCAGGCGTTCGATGCGCGCGGGATCGGTCAGCGCGGCGTCGCCGTCGCTGATGTAGAACACGTCTTCGACGCGCTCGCCCAGGGTCGTGATGCGCGCGGCGTGCACGTTGATGCCGAAGTCCATGAAGATCAATCCCAGGCGTGCGAGCAGTCCCGGTCGATCAGCTGCGGTGACGCGAAGCTGGCTCGGGCCAGCGTCGCTGCCCGTAGAAGGTTCAATCTCTGCGGTCGTCGCAATTGCAAATTGTTTGAGCTGCCGCGGCACGCGGCGTTTGACAACCTGCGGGAAGCTGCCTTTGCGGCGCAACTCGCGTGTCAGTTTGTCGCGAATGTGATCGATGAAGGCAACGTCATCGCCAATGGGCTGGCCGTCGGCGCCCAGCACAACGTAGGTGTTGAAGCAAAAACCCGACGCCGTTGTGTGGATGCGCGCGTCCTGAATCGAGAGGTTCAGTTGATCCAGCGCCGCCACGCTGGCGGCAAATAGATTCTTCTGGTTGAGGGTGTAGAGAATGACCTCGGTGCCGCCGTCCTGCACGTGACCGAGATCGCGCACCAGCACGAGCGCGCCGCGGCTTAAGTCGTGGTTGTGCATCTCTTCGGTCTGCCAGACGAAGTCGTCGGCGTCGTAACGCTGAAAGTAGTCTTCCAGCGGTTGGTCCCACAGTTCATCGACGCGTGCGCGGTCAATGTCGCGCTCGGCGAGTCGGGTCAGCGCGGACTCCAGCAGTGTTTCGATGAACGCGCCTTGATTCGCATCGTGACCGCGCTCGAGGTAGTTGCGTGTATTGGCGTAGAGCTGGCGCAACAGGGTTGCGCGCCAGCTGTTCCACAGCGTCGGGTTTGTGGCATTGATGTCGGCGACGGTCAATGCATAGAGATAATCGAGGCGATTCGTGCTGCCGACCCGGGCGGCGAAGGACTGAACCACTTCCGGGTCGTGGATGTCCTGGCGCTGCGCAGTCGAGGACATGACGAGATGGTCGGTGACGAGCCAGGCGACCAGATCCGTTTCTTCGTCGTTGATGCTGTGCCGCGCACAGAAGGCACGCACATCCAGCGCACCCAGGCTCGAATGATCTCCGCCGCGACCCTTGCCGATATCGTGGTAAAGACCGGCGATGTACAAGAGCTCGATCTTCGGCAGCCTGCGCGTACATTCGGATGCCACCGGAAACTGCTTGACCGTTGTGCGGTTGTAGAACCTGCGCATGTTGCGCACGACCTGCAGCGTGTGGGCATCCACGGTATAGATGTGGAACAGGTCGTGTTGCATCTGACCGATGATCTGCCCGAACTCCGGCAGGTAGCGACCCAGCACGCCGTAGCGCCGCATGCGCGTGAGCTGGCTTACGAGTTCGTGCGGTGCGCGCAGCAGGCGCATGAACAACGCGGTGTTGCGCGGATCCTGGCGGAACCGTTCGTCGATGAGGTGCAGGTGTTCGCGGATCGATCGGATCGTGCTTGCCCGCACGCCGTGTATGTCGGGGCGGTGCGCGAGAATCACGAATATCTCGAGCAACGCCGAAGGATCATCGCGAAACACGGCGCCGTGGGTAATTTCAATGTAGTCGTTATGTACCCGGAATCGGCTGTCGATGTCGGTGATGGTCGGGACTTCGCCCGCCCGGATCACGGCTTCATCGAACTGCTTCAACAGCACGTCCGACACCACCTGCACCTGCATGACGTGTCGATAGTAGTCATGCATGAACTGCTCGACGGCCAACTGACCCGCACGGTCGTGGTAGCCGAACAATGGCGCAAGATCGCGTTGGTAGGCGAACCCGAGCCGGTCTTCGCGACGTTGTGCGAGCAGATGCAAACCGAAACGGACACGTGTCAGCAGACGCAGCGACTTCTGCAGTACGTCGCTCTCGTCTTTGGTCATGAAACCAAGGGTGGTGAGGTGCGTGAGATCGGAGGTGCCGAAGTGCCGCAGCGCGACCCAGCGAACGGTTTGAATGTCGCGCAGCCCGCCGGGGCCTCCCTTTACGTTCGGTTCGAGGTTGTAGTCGATGTGGTCGAAGCGGCGATGGCGCGCGGACTGCTCTTCGATCTTGGCGTGATAGAACTCGGCGCTTGACCACAGCACATCCGGCCCGGTGGCATCGCGCATGCGCTCACGCAATTGATCGTCCCCGGTGAGTGTTCGCGACTCCATCAAACTTGTGATGATGGTCAGATCATCCCGCGCGACGGCCCTGCATTCGTCGATCGTGCGGACGGCGTGGCCGATCTCCAGGCCGAAGTCCCACAGCCCGGCAACAAAGGCCTCGATCAGTGGATTGCCGGCGCCCAACGAATTGTCGAGCAGCACGAGCAGATCGATATCGGAGAATGGCGAGAGCTCACCGCGCCCATAGCCGCCCACTGCCAGCAGGCTGATGCCGACGCCTGGCGAATTGGCGGTGGGCAAGCCGCAGGCGCTCCACCATTCGCAGAGCAGGCCGTCGATGAAGGTCGCGCGTTCGCGGGTCAGCTGGCCTATGTCTGCGCCTGAGCGGAATGCGGTGGCCTGCGCTGCGTTGAAGCGTTCGATGCCGCTGCGCAGAGCCTGTCGTCCCGTTGCACCTGCTCCCGTCGGGAGGAGTGCGGATGTCACCGGGTTATGACTTCGTCGGCGCGCTGGGTCAGTACCTCGCAACCGTCCTGGGTGACCAGCAAGGTGTGCTCCCACTGGGCGCTCAGCTTGTGGTCCTTGGTCACGACCGTCCAACTGTCGGGCAGCAGCCGGACCTGTCGTGCGCCGGCATTGATCATCGGTTCGATCGTGAAGGTCATGCCCGCCAGCATCTGAAGGCCCGTGCCTGGCTTGCCGTAGTGCAGGATCTGCGGTTCCTCGTGAAACCCGCGGCCGATGCCGTGCCCGCAGTACTCCTGCACCACGCTGAACCGGTTGCTTTCGGCATGGGCCTGAATGGCATGGCCTATGTCCCCCAGGCGTGCGCCATGGCGCACGGTCGCAATACCCTTATAAAGGCAGGCCTGAGTCACTTCGACGAGTCGGCGTGCCAGCACCGGCGGTTCGCCGACGAAGAACATCTTGCTGGTGTCGCCGTGCCAGCCGTCCTTGATCACCGTAACGTCGATGTTCACGATGTCGCCCGGTCGCAACACCTTCTTTTCACTGGGAATGCCGTGGCAGACCACGTGGTTGACCGAGGTGCACACCGAGCGTGGAAATGGCGACTGATACGGCGAGTTCGTGTAGTTCAACGGCGCCGGTACGCAGTCCAGGGCGTCGACGATGAAGCGATGACAGAGGTCATTCAGCGCCTGGGTCGTTACCCCGGCCTGGACATGCTCGCCGATCATCTCAAGTACCTGCGCCGCGAGTCGGCCTGCCTGCCGCATGCCCGCAATCTCTTCTTCAGTCTTGATGGGATTATGCGAAATCGACCTGGGGCTCAGGGCCATGTGTACTGCCGGCTAGGGCAGTCGGTGCCAGAAGGGCATTGCCGACTGCCGGTGAAAAGAAACTTATGCTATAAAACGCGCCCTCGCGCATGCAATGCGTGAGTCTCTCGCAGCACACCTCCCGCATTCCCACGTTGGCAGGCCCGCAAGGCATGCCCCCAAAGGAAGATTAGGGTAACGGTTTATCCGTCGCCCCGTTCGTCACGCAGCCGGATTGTCCGGTGTGTATGACCTGCGCATGTGTCCCTCGGGCTGTGTGGTGGCAGGAGTGGTCCGAAAAATAGCTGCCATCAAACGCAGCTGTTACGAAAACCAGCTGATGTGAAACCAAATCGTCCTCAGGTCGACACTGTCTCCCGGGTGCCTCGTAAGGGGTTGGAGCCAGGACCTGTTGGGCTTGTCAACAACCCGGAGCAAAATCATGACGCAGTTGACTATGCGCGACATGCTCGCCGCAGGCGTGCATTTCGGCCACCAGACCCGGTACTGGAATCCCAAGATGGCACCGTACATCTTCGGTGCCCGTAACCGCATCCACATCATCAACCTCGAGCAGACGCTGCCGAACTTCCGCGAAGCGCTCACCTTCGTGAAGAGCCTTGCGGCACGGCGCAACAAGATCCTGTTCGTCGGCACCAAACGCGCTGCAGCGAAGGTCATCAAAGAGCAGGGCGACCGCATCGGCATGCCCTACGTCGATCAGCGTTGGTTGGGTGGCATGCTGACCAACTACAAGACCATCCGGCAGTCGATCCGCCGGCTGCAGGAACTGGAAACGCAGTCGACCGACGGCACGTTCGAGAAGTTGACCAAGAAGGAAGCGCTGACGCGCCGTCGTCTGATGGACAAGCTCGAGCGCAGCCTCGGCGGTATCAAGAACATGGGCGGCCTGCCTGATGCGTTGTTCGTGATCGACGTCGACCACGAGCGCATCGCCATCAGCGAAGCAAACAAGCTTGGGATTCCGGTGATCGGCGTGGTCGACACCAACAGCAATCCTGAGGGCGTCGACTATGTGATTCCTGGCAACGACGATGCGATCCGGGCGATCCGTCTGTATGTGGCAGCCATGGCTGACGCGATTGTTGCCGGCCAGAACGAAGCCTCAGGCAACGTGTCGATTGATGAATTCGTTGCGGTCGAAGAGACCGAGGCGGCTGTCGAAGCCGGCGCAACGGAAGAGTGAGATTCGGGAGACTCCGCGATGCAAATTAGTGCCTCCATGGTCAAGGACCTGCGCGAACGCACGGGCCTTGGCATGATGGAATGCAAAGCCGCACTGACCGATACCGCCGGTGACATGAGCGCGGCGATCGATCTGTTGCGCAAGAAGAGTTCGTTGAAGGCCGAAAAGAAAGCCGGGCGCACAGCCGCTGAAGGGTTGCTGGGTTTGGCTTTGGCAAGCGACGGCAGCGCCGGCGCGATGGTCGAAGTGAACATCGAAACCGACTTTGCGGCGAAGAACGAGAAGTTCCGTGCCTACGTGCAGAAGGTCGCGCAAACCGCGCTGACCACAGGCGAAGGCGACGTTGCAAAACTGTTGGCGAACGGGCTGGAAGCAGAACGTGAGACGCTGGTGCAGGAAATCGGCGAGAACGTTACGGTGCGTCGTGCGGCCGTCATGAGCGCGGTAGCCGGCGAGTTCGTCGGCGCCTATGTGCACTCCGATCAACGCAAGGGCACGCTCGTGCGTCTGCGTGGCGGCGATGTCGCATTGGCCCGCGACATTGCGCTGCACATCACTGGCACGAGTCCGCCGCCGATCGTAGTGCGCCCTGAAGAGGTATCCGCGGAACTGGTGGCCAAGGAGCGCGAGATCTATACGGCGCAGGCCGCTGAAAGCGGCAAGCCTGCCGAGATCGTCGCCAAGATGGTCGATGGTCGTATTCGCAAGTATCTCGCCGAGATCAGCCTGCTGGAGCAGGGGTTTGTAAAGGACCCGGACACCAAGGTGTCCAAGCTGCTGGCTGGCGCGAAGTCGGAGTGCCTTGGCTTTGCCCGCCTGGAAGTAGGCGAGGGCATCGAGAAGGCGGCGACCGATTTTGCTGCTGAAGTCGCTGCACTCACCAAGAGCTGAGCGCAGCACACACGGCGTATCTGGTCCGGAATCCGCGCATGACATCCCAACCGGCGCCGGTGTTTCGGCGCATCCTGCTGAAGCTGTCAGGTGAAGCACTCATGGGCGATGCCGAGTTCGGCATCGACCCGCGCGTGTTGGACCGCACGGCGGCAGAAGTTGGCGAACTCGTTCGGCTTGGCGTCGAAGTGGGTCTGGTCGTGGGTGGCGGCAATCTGTTCCGCGGCGCCACGCTGCAGGCCGTCGGTTTGAACAGAGTGACCGGCGATCACATGGGCATGCTGGCGACGGTGATGAATGCGCTCGCCATGGACGACGCATTGCACCGCGCCGGTGTTCGCAGCCGCGTCATGTCCGCGTTGCCGCTCACGGGCGTTGCCGAAAGTTACGACCGTCGCCATGCCAAGCAGGCCTTGAGCAATGGTGAAGTTGTGTTGTTTGCGGCGGGCACAGGGAATCCGTTCTTCACTACCGATTCGGCCGCGTGCCTGCGTGGTATTGAGATCGAGGCGGAGCTTGTCCTGAAGGCGACGAAGGTCGATGGCGTTTACTCGGCAGATCCGAATCGTGATCCGACAGCGACCCGTTTCGACCGCCTGAGCTTCGACGAAGTGATCGCACGTAATCTCGGCGTGATGGATCTGACGGCAATCTGCTTGTGCCGCGATCACAACATGCCGCTGCGGGTGTTCGACATGGGCGCGGAAGGTGTGTTGATGAAGCTCATGCTCGGTGAGCAACATGGCACATTGGTCGACCGCTTATGAGTCGGGACAAGACGAGTTGATCGGATGGCCAGCTGCAGATCGATGGATCTGTGAGTGGCCTTCGAGCATGAACCAAGCAAGACCGCGGGAGAATTGCGATGCCCACAGACATCCTCACTGACATCAAACAGGATGCAGAAGAGCGGATGAAGAAGTCCGTCGAAGCGCTGTCGACCGCGCTGATGCGAATTCGCACGGGGCGCGCGCATCCAGACCTGCTGGATCTTGTGATGGTGAAGTACTACGGCAACGAGACGCCGCTGAAACAGGTGGCAAGCATCACTGTGGAAGACAGTCGATCGCTGGTGATTACACCCTGGGAGCGCGGACTGATTCCGGACATCGAGAAGGCCATCATGAAGTCCGATCTTGGCGTCACGCCGTCGACCTCGGGCAACGTGATTCGGTTGCCGATGCCGGCGCTCACTGAACAGACCCGCAAGGACCTCACGCGCGTGGCGCGTGGCGAAGCTGAACAGGCGAGGGTGGCCATTCGCAACGTCCGCCGCGATGCCATCGCCGACATCCGCGAACTGCTCAAGGACAAGGACATCTCCGAAGACGACGATCGTCGCGCGCAGGACGACACGCAGAAGCTCACCGACAAGTACGTGGCGCGCATCGACGAGATGCTGCAGCGCAAGGAAGCCGACCTGATGCAGCTGTGATGCACATCGACTCGATCGTGCGTTGTTCGCGTGACCTGGCGAATCTGGGCACTGTCCCTGCACACACCTGGATGCTGCAGCGCATCCAGGTCTTCGGTTAGCGCAGCAGGTGCTCTGGCAGCGAGTCCTGACCGCGCTTGTACTTGCGCCGGCGTTTCTTGCGCTGCTGTTCTTCGCGCCCCTCGAATATGTCGCTGGCGTACTGGCCGCGATCAGCATGCTTGCGGGCCTTGAATGGCTGACGCTTGCAGGCGTGCGCTCATTACCGCTGCGTGCAGTTGGGTTGCTCGTGCTGGCACTTGCGCTGTTGGTCTGGTGGCAGTGGCCAATGCTCCGCTTGCCCTGGCTGCAGGTCGCACTTGTATGGTGGCTGCTGGCGGTGCTTGCGGTGATTCGTTATCCAGCATTGAGCGCAGTCTGGAACCGGCCTGTGGTCCTGCTTGGCAGTGCGCTCATTGTGCTGCCCGCCACGTGTGGTGGGCTGGTTGCGGTGTATGCGACCCACGGTCCATCGGCGTTGTTGTTGCTATTGGTCGTGGTCTGGAGCGCCGATATCGGTGCGTACTTTGCAGGTCGTGCCTTGGGCCGTCGCAAGCTGGCACCGGCCGTCAGTCCAGGCAAAACATGGGAAGGTGCATGCGGCGGAATGCTGCTGGCGTTGCTCGTCACGCTGGTGACGGCGCACGTACTCGATATTCATGTACTGCCCGCAGTGCTGGAAGCCCTGCTGCCAGACGGGCTGGTGTTCGCGCTCACCGTTGCCGTGCTGGGTGTCGTGTCGATCTTTGGTGATCTGACGGAAAGCATGTTCAAACGCGCGCGCGACATGAAGGATTCGGGTGGTCTGCTGCCCGGTCATGGCGGTGTGCTGGATCGCATTGATTCTCTGCTGTCCACGGCGCCGGTCTGGGCGTTGTTGACGGCGTCTGTCGTGTCGGGAGGGTCCTAGCTCGTGGTGGTCCCCGTGGTGGTGAATGCGCAAGTGCAACGCGTGGCGGTGCTGGGATCGACTGGGTCCATTGGCCTCAGCACGCTCGATGTGTTGGCGCGGCATCCCGATCGCTTCCAGTTGGCTGGCATCGCGGCCAACCAGAACGTCGAGGGAATGCTGCAGCAGATCCGTACCTACTCGCCCGGCTTTGCTGTGGCCGCGACCGCCGATGCCGCAGCGCGCCTGCAGACGTTGGTTGCGCGCGAGGGTCATCGAACCCGCGTGCTCGGTGGCGCGGCTGCTGTTGCGGAGCTCGCCGCGTCCGACGAAGTCGACACCGTTGTCGCTGGCGTCGTCGGCGCAGTGGGGCTGGCGTCGTCCCTGGCCGCAGCGCGAGCGGGCAAACGCATCCTGCTCGCGAACAAAGAGGCGCTGGTAATGGCGGGCGCATTGTTCATGGCTGAGGTGCGTGGAAGTGGCGCCGTGCTGTTGCCCATCGACAGCGAGCACAACGCCATTTTCCAGTGTTTGCCGTTGGTCCGTCAGACCGCCGGGCAAGCTGGAGCGGAGGTCGTGCGCATTCTGCTCACGGCGTCCGGCGGGCCATTTCGTTGCACGCCGCGGGAGCAGTTGCGCAGCGTTACGCCCGATCAGGCGTGTGCGCATCCGAACTGGCGGATGGGACGCAAGATATCGGTCGATTCCGCCACCATGATGAACAAGGGTTTGGAGCTCATCGAGGCCTGCTGGCTGTTCGATGTGCCGCCATCGCGGGTTGAGATCGTTGTGCATCCCGAGAGCATCGTGCACTCGATGGTCGAGTACGCTGACGGTTCTGTGCTGGCTCAATTGGGTCAGCCGGATATGCGTACGCCTATTGCCCACGCGCTTGGCTGGCCGGATCGCATTGCGTCCGGCGTCCCCGCGCTCGATCTGCTTGCGCGCGCGCAGTTGAATTTCGAAGCACCTGACCCGGAGCGCTTTCCTTGTCTGTTGCTGGCTCGACAGGCGGCAGACGCGGGCGGTACAGCGGCAGCCATTCTGAACGCGGCCAATGAAGAGGCAGTTGCCGCGTTCCTGGCTGGACAGGTCGGATTCATGGACATACCTGCTATCATCGCCGCCGCTCTTTCGGACACCCCCAGCGAGCCTGCATCATCGCTGGAAGTGGTGCATGAGGCAGACCGCGCGGGCCGTGCCGCTGCCCGGAAACTGATTCTCAGGCGTGCGGTCTAAACGCCGCCCCAACAGCTCAGCACGGTTGCGTCAGCATGGAATTCCTTCAGTCAGTTTTCTTTTTTCTGCTGACGCTGGGCATCCTTGTTTCTATCCACGAATACGGTCACTTCGTTGTCGCGCGGGCGTCGGGCGTGAAGGTGCTCCGCTTTGCCATCGGCTTCGGTGCGCCGATCTTCCGTCGCCAGTGGAGCGACGGCACGGAGTTCGTCATCGGCGCAATTCCGCTGGGCGGTTATGTGCGCATGCTCGACGAGCGGGAGGGTGCCGTCGATCCAGAGGATGCCGGTCGTACATTCAATCGGCTCTCGCCGAGTTGGAGAATCCTGATTGCGCTTGCGGGCCCGGCAGCCAACTTGCTGCTGGCGGTGCTCGCCTACTGGTTCGTATTCATGGTCGGTGTGCGGGATGTTCCCGCGGTATTTGCGGCTCCGGTTGCGAACAGCATTGCGGCGCGTGCCGGTGTTCCAGCGGGCGCGCATGTGATCGCTGTGGACGGTGAAGCGGTTGCAGGCATGAGCGACGTGTATCGCAGGCTGTCCGATCGGTTGGGTGAAACCGGCACCATTGAGCTGACCATTGATGGCGAGCAGGGTGCTGCAGGTCCTTTCCGGTTGCAGGTGCGCGACTGGCTGAAGGGCAGTGATGTACCAGACCTGATGGGCAGCCTTGGCCTGCGCATGGGCTTCCGGGTTGGCGACGTGATGCCTGGCAGCGCGGCAGAACGGGCCGGCCTTCAGAGCGGCGACGAAGTGTTGAGCATCGATGGCAAACCCGTGCTCGGCTGGAGTGAGTTCCGGGCGGTGGTGCACGCGTCGCCTGGAAAAAGGCTGAACTTCCGGGTGCGGCGCGCAGGTGCCGAGCTAGATATCGCGTTGACGCCCACTGCTCGCGTCGACAATTCCAGCACCGGCAGCACAGAAGCAGGCGCTGGAAAAGGGAAGGTGACTGGCCTGGCAGGCATCGCACCCTTTACGCTGCGCGTGACTCACAACCCCATCGAAGCCTTGCCGCTGGCGGTGCAACGCACGGGCAGCGACATCGCCATGACGCTGGGGTTCATGAAGAAGATCGTGACCGGCTACGTTTCGTCGAGCAACGTCTCCGGGCCTGTGACCATTGCACAGATCGCCAGTGAATCCGCCGAGCTCGGCTATGAGTACTTCGTGTCGATTCTGGCGATCCTGTCGATCAGCGTCGCCGTGTTGAACCTGCTGCCCATCCCTGTGCTCGATGGAGGGCACGTGGTATATGCCGCGTGCGAACTCATAACGGGGCGGGCGGTGCCTGAACGTGTCCAAGTTATCGGGTTGCAGATCGGCTTGTTTTTCGTCGCCTCCTTGATGGTGCTGGCGTTGTACAACGATGTCGTGCGCCTTTTGCTACCGGCGATGAATTAGAAGCATGCATAAACGCCTCCTTGTCCTGTTGATTGCCGTTGTCGGCCTGTTTGCCCAGGCGGCTGACGACTTTGTCGTTGGCGATATTCGCGTGCGCGGCCTGCAACGTGTGTCCGACAGCTCGATTGCGAACCTGATCCCCGTGGATATCGGGGAGCGGATCGATGCGGTGCGGGTGCGGCAGATCGTGCGCGCGCTTTACAAGACGGGCTTCTTCGAAGACATCCGCGTTGCTCAGGATGGCAACGTGCTGGTGATCACGGTGGAGGAACGCCCTGCCATTGACGAGGTGGACATCGAAGGCAACAAGGCCATCAAGACCGAGGCTCTGGTTGAAGGTTTGCGTAAGCAGGGGCTTGCCGTCGGCGAGATTTTCCAGCGTGCGACACTTGAGCGGATGGAGAACGAACTGCAGCGCCAGTACGTCTCGCAGGGTCGCTATGGCGCAAAGATCGACGCCAACGCGGCGTCGCTGCCGCGCAACCGTGTGTCCATCAAGATCGATGTGACTGAAGGCAAGAACGCCACCATCCGGCACTTCAACATTGTCGGCAATACCATTTTTCCAGACGCTGAGTTGCTGGAACTGTTCGAGCTGAAGCTGCCCGACTGGTTTTCGTTCTACACCGGCAACGACAAGTACTCGAAAGAAAAGCTCCAGGGCGACATCGAAAAGCTGGAGTCCTATTACCAGGATCGCGGCTACGTGAACTTCAACGTGGTGTCCAGCCAGGTATCGGTCACGCCCGACAAGAGCGAGGTGTACATCACCTTGAACGTCACAGAAGGCGAGAAGTTCAAGGTCCGCAACGTCGAACTGGTCGGCGATGTGGGCGATGTTCCGGTCGACGCATTGCGTTCACTGTTGTTCGTGACGAAGGACGCAACGTTTTCCCGCGCAGAAGTCACGGCCACCGAGGAGCAGCTGAAGGCGGCGCTGGGCAACGCTGGCTATACCTTCGCCAGTGCCACGGGTGCGCCGCAAACCAATGAGGACGGCACGGTCGATGTGAAGTTCATTGTCGAAACCGGCAAGCGTGCATATGTGCGCCGCATTGGTTTCCGCGGCAACACGGTGACGCAGGATGAGGTGCTGCGCAGAGAGATGCGGCAGATGGAGGCAGGCTGGGCCTCCACTGCGGAGATCGATACCTCGAAGGTGCGTCTTGAGCGGCTCGGCTACTTCAAGGAGGTCAGCGTTGAAACGCCGAAGGTCGCAGGCACCGACGACCAGATCGACGTTGAGTACACCGTGGAAGAGCAGCCTTCGGGCAGCATTTCCGCAACACTCGGCTATGCGCAGGGCGCCGGCCTGCTGCTGGGTGCGAACTACCAGGAGAACAACGTGCTGGGTACGGGCAATAGCCTGTCACTGGGCATCAACTGGAGTTCCTATCAGAAGTCCGTCAGCTTCAACTTCTTCGATCCCTACTACACGATCGATGGGATCAGTCGGGGCTACAGCGCGTTCTTCCGCAAGACCGACTACGACCAGGTCAACATTTCCAGCTACTCCACAGACTCATTCGGCGGCGGCGTGAATTTCGCGTTCCCGATTGGCGAGACAGAACGGCTGGGCTTCGGCTTCGACGTCGAGCATACGAAGATCTCGGAAGGCGTTTTCCCTGCGCAGGAAATCACGGAGTACCTCGCGCGCGAAGGCGATACGGCGCTGAACTTCAAGGTCACCGGCAACTGGTCGAACTCCACGCTCAACCGCGGCTTGTTCGCGACGGCGGGTCTCTCGCAACGCGTGAATACAGAGGTGTCGTTGCCGGGCAGCGACAACCAGTACTACAAGCTCACGTACAACGGGCAGTTGTTCATTCCATTGACGACGGATTGGACGATTCGCATGCATACCGACCTCGGCTATGGCGGCGCCTATGGCGGCAGCGACACATTGCCGTTCTACGAGCATTTCTTTGCGGGCGGTTTCGGTTCCGTGCGCGGTTTCCAGCGCAACACGCTTGGTCCGCGCAGCACGCCGTCGGCCAATGGAAGCTTCGGGCGCAACAACAACTCGTTTGGCGGCAACGTGCTGGTTCAGGGCAGCATCGAGCTGTTGTTTCCATTGCCGTTCATCAAGGATCGGCGCTCGGTGCGTCCGGCACTCTTCTTCGACGTGGGCAACGTGTTCAATACCAAGTGTCCCAGGGTCAGCTCATGCGATGACCTCAGCGTCAAGGAGTTGCGCTCGTCGCTCGGGATTGGTGTGACCTGGATATCCGGGCTTGGTCCGCTGACGTTTTCTATTTCCAAGCCAATCAACGCGGGCGAATTCGACAAGGAAGAAGCGTTCCAATTCGAGTTGGGTCAGTCATTCTGACGCCGTTCAGGTTCGACCGTGCATGATGTGGTGTCCATACAACTGTTTCAGGAGAAATTGCTGGTGATCAAGTCCCTTTCGAAAGTCGTGTTTTGCCTGCTGTTGCTTGCGCCCGCGATGATCTCGGCTGCTGAGCCCGCAGCGGGAGCGCCCCTGAAGATTGCTGTCATCAACATTCAGCAGGCAATTGGCGAGTCGGACAAGGCCAAGGCAGCGGCAGCCGAACTCAAAGCCAAGTACAAGAAGGACATCGATGAGCTTGACGCGATCAATACGTCGATGCAGGCGATCCAAGCCAAGGTGAAAAAGGACCGAGAGATACTCGCAGCAGCCGAGCTCGCACGGTTGGAAGGTGAGTTTCGCGAAAAAGGTGAACGCTCGCAGTCAATTCTTCGAATTCTCCAAACCGCCCAGCAGGAGATGGAGCAGAAGCTGGGGCAGGAAATTGAACCGAAGGTCAGGAAGGCGTTAGCGGATGTCGTGACTGCGGGTGGCTATGACCTGGTGCTGAACGCGAGCGCACTCGTGGGCAGGGCGCCGCCAGCGATCGACATCACACGCAAAGTCACCGAAAAACTCAATGCAGGTGGCTGACATTTGGTGCGGCGCCCATTCACTGCAGCAGACCTTGCCGCGCGTCTTGGTGCCAGGCTTGTAGGTGACGGAGCAATAGAGTTGACCGGGCTTGGAGCGTTGCACAACGCCGGGCCCGGCCAACTCACCCACCTCTCGAACAACGCATTTCGTCGTTATCTTCCCGGCACGCTCGCGGCAGCCGTGCTGCTGCGTGCCGCCGATGCTGCGGCCTGTCCTGGCGTTGCGTTGATCGTCGACGATCCCTATGTGGCCTACGCGGCCGCATCGCAGTTGTTCGATGCGCGCGTGGCCCCGGTGGCGGGCATTCATGCAGGTGCCTCTGTGCATCCGTCAGCGCATGTGGATGCGCGCGCCAGTGTCGCTGCGGGTGCGGTTGTTGAGGCAGGCGTCCATATCGCCGCAGGCGTCGTGCTCGGTGCGCACTGCTACATCGGCGCAGACTGCGTGCTCGCCGCCGATGTTCGTCTCTGGCCCAACGTCACGCTGTATCCGCGCGTGCGGCTCGGCGCTCGGACTGTCGTGCACAGCGCGACGGTGATTGGTGCCGACGGTTTTGGCTATGCCAGGGACCGGGCGGGTGTGCAGCAGAAGATCGCGCAGCTTGGTGGCGTGCGCATTGGCGAAGACGTTGAAATCGGCGCAGGCACCACGATTGATTGTGGTGCGATCGATGACACGGTCATCGAGGATGGCGTGAAGATCGACAATCAGGTCCAGATTGGCCACAACTGTGTCATCGGCGCGCACACGGTGATCTGCGGCTGTGTTGGCATTGTTGGCAGCACGCGCATTGGCGCTCATTGTGTACTCGGCGGCGGCGTGGGCGTGGGCGGCGGTGCGCCCATCGAAATCGCGAACGGCGTGGTTGTGTCGGGTATGACACACGTGTCGCAATCGATTGCGGTCGCAGGTGTCTACTCATCGGGCACGTTGCTGTCGCCTACCCGAGCATGGAAACGCAATGCGGTGCGGCTGAAGGAGCTGGATCGTCTGGCCAGGCGAGTGGCTGAACTTGAGCGCACATTACTGGCGATTCAGGGCCTGGAACGCTAGCGGGAGATGGGTCGCGTGCGTAATGCTTCGGCCCAGGGCCAGGTCGTTATCGCGACTCAGAATGCACCAGCATTCGGGCCGCCGGAACATCAGTTGGATCACTATTGCCACAGCAACCTGTCCTGCCTTCCGGGGCTTCGGGTTGCGCGGGACCGAGGGGAAATCGGGCGCAATGAACATTGAAGAAATCCAGGAGTACATCCCCCACAGATATCCATTTCTGCTGGTGGATCGAATCGTTGAGCTCGAGCTTGGCGTGTCGATTCGGGGCTACAAGAACATTTCGGTAAACGAGCCGTTTTTCCTCGGCCACTTTCCTGGCCACCCGGTGATGCCCGGCGTACTCATGGTCGAAGCGATGGCGCAGCTGGCGGGCGTTCTGGCGTTTCGTACGGCCAACAAGAAGGTGTCCGACGGCGTGCTGTACTACCTGGCGGGTGCTGACAACACGCGCTTCCGGCGGCTGGTCGTGCCGGGCGATCGCCTGGATATGCATGCGCGTGTGCTCAGCAATCGTCGCCGCGTGATCAAGTTCGAGTGCGAAGCGTCTGTCGATGGTGAGCTTGCGTGTTCGTCTGAAATTCTCTGTGTAGAGAAGCCGATGTGATTGACCCGCGCGCAATCGTTCATCCGAGCGCGCGCATTGGTCGTGACGTGCATATCGGTCCCTGGACGATGATCGATGCCGACGTCGAGATCGGCGACAGCTGCTGGATTGCTTCGCACGTCGTTCTGCGCGGCCCCACACAAATCGGTCCCGAAAACCGCATCTATCAGTTTGCGACGGTTGGCGAGGGCACACCGGCGTTCGCCTACAAGGGCGAGCCCACGGTGCTGCAGATTGGACGCGCGAACATCATCCGCGAGGGCGTGACCATTCACCGAGGCATGGTGCAGGCCAGCGGCCGCACCGTGATCGGTGATAACAACCTGTTCATGGCGTACGCGCACGTGGGCCATGACTGCGTCGTTGGCTCGAATGTCATCATGTCCAACAACGCATCTGTGTCGGGCCATGTTCGGGTGGGTGACTTTGCCAATCTCGGCGGCTACGCGGGCGTGCCGCAGCACCGCACCATCGGTGCTTCGGCGATGGTGGGTGGGATGAGTCTCGTGCTGAAGGATGTTCCAGCCTACGTACTGGTCAGCGGCAATCCTGCGGGTGCGATCGGGCTCAATCTTGAGGGCATGCGCCGGCGCGGCTTCGATCAATCGATCATCGACGCGCTGCATGATGCGTATCGTGTTGTCTATCGCGAGGGTCGCGTGCTGCAGGATGCATTGCAGGCGCTCAATGACGTCGCGGCGGAAGTGCCGGAAGTGGCGCGCTTTCTGGACTCCATGCGGTCGACGCGGTTCGGCATTGTTCGTCCACGTCGTGAGCGGGCAGCCGACTGAACGCATGGCACCCGAGCGCGACGTTGCAGCACCGTGCTTCGGCATTCTGGCCGGCGAGCCTTCTGGGGACGTGCTCGGTGCAGGGTTGATGCAAGCGCTGCTCGCACGCCATCCCAACGCACGTTTCGTCGGTGTGGGCGGGGCCAGGATGCAGGCGCTCGGGTTGCGCTCGATCGTGCCCATCGAACAGCTCAGCGTGCATGGCTTCGCGCAGCCATTGCTGCGCCTGCCGCGCTTGCTGCGGATTTTTCGCGCCGTCCGTCGTCAGGTGCTGGCGGCACGCGTTCGGGCCTTCATCGGTGTCGACTTCAATGTGTTCAACCTGCTGTTGGAACGCAGTCTCAAGCGCACCGGACTGCCAACTGTTCACTACGTAAGCCCGTCGGTGTACGCATGGCGGCGCGGGCGCATCGGGCGAATCGCCCGCTCTGCTGATCTGTTGCTGGCGTTGTTTCCTTTTGAGCCGGCGCTTTACGCAGGCACAACGGTCCGCGTGGTGTATGTGGGCCATCCGCTCGCGGATGAGCTCGTAGGTACGCCCGATCGACAGGCCGCTCGCCTGTCGATGATCGCGACGGGCTGTCATCTGCACGCAGGCGTGCATGCGGATGCACGTTGCGGGCCTGTGATTGCCTTGCTGCCCGGCAGTCGTGTGTCGGAAGTCCGACTGATGGGCCAGCTGTTTGTGCGGGCCGCGCGCATGTTCAGAGACGCGGAGCCGCAAGCGCACTTCGTGGTGCCCTGCGTGAATGCGTTCGTACGGCAGCTCATGCAGCAGGTGCTTGACGTGGAAAATGCACACGGCTGGATCGAGTTGCTGGACGGCCAGTCGCGGCTTGTGATGCTGGCCGCCGACGCGGTCCTGGTGAAATCCGGCACAGGCACGCTCGAAGCGCTGCTGCTGGAGCGACCGATGGTCGTGGCCTACAAGCTGGGCCCGGTCACCGCGGCAATCGTCCGGCGGCTGGTTCGCACGCCCTACGTCGGCCTGCCCAACATTCTTGCCGGGCGCCTCGCGGTGCCTGAGTTGCTGCAGGAGAACGCCACTCCGGGCAAGCTGGCCGCCGCACTGCTGCAGGTCCTGCGCGATGGCGATCAGGCAACGCGCGAGCTTCATCCCATTGCACAATCGCTGCGTTGCGGCGCGAGTCAGCGTGGCGCGCAGGCCGTTCTTGAGCTGGTAGGTATGCAATGAGTGAGCGGAACACAGGACACAGGAGTCCGACTCTGGACGGCCCCTCAGTCGTAACGGCTGAGCAGGCCTGGGTTGCCGGCATCGACGAAGTGGGTCGCGGTCCGCTTGCGGGTGCTGTCGTCGCGGCAGCGGTGGTATTGCCGTTGGGCTGCACGCTATCCGGATTGCGCGATTCGAAGCGCATGACTGCGACGGCCCGGGCACGACTTGAAGTACAGATCCGCGTCCAGGCGTTGGATTTTGCGCTGGGCGAAGCAAGCGTCGAGGAGATCGATCGCCTGAACATTCTGCAGGCGAGTTTTCTGGCGATGCAGCGCGCCGTGAGCGGCCTGCGTAACAAGCCCACCCACTTGTTGGTCGACGGCAAGCTTGTCCCGTACCTCCAATGGGGTGGGCAGCGCATTGCGACACAGGCAATCATTGGTGGCGATGACACTGTGCTGGCGATCAGCGCGGCTTCTGTTCTGGCGAAGGAATATCGCGACCGCATGATGGTGGCAGCCGCGCAGCAGTATCCCGACTACGGCTTCGAGCGGCACAAGGGCTACGGGTCGCCGGCGCACCTGTCTGCCCTGCAACGTTTCGGTGTCACACCACTGCATCGCATGAGTTTTGCGCCGGTTCGTCAGGCCGCTTCAGCAGTGGCGCGTGGCGCGCTACAGGGCGAGGTCGCGCAGTGACAAGTCCTGTTGGTGCGGCAGTTGTTCATCCGGTTTCGGCTCATCCGGGTTTTGTTCACTTGCGGTTGCACAGCGAGTATTCGCTGCGCGACAGTCTGATCACGTTGCCTGAGCTCGTTGCGCACTGTGTGCAACAGGGCATGCCGGCGATTGCTGTTTCGGATCTCGACAACTTTTTTGGTCTCATCAAGTTCTACACCGAGGCGCTCGGCAAAGGCGTTCAGCCTTTGATCGCGGTGGATCTGAGCGTGTACGACGAAGCAGAACCTGATGGGTATCGGGTACTGCTGATCGCGCGCAACCTCGCTGGCTATCGTCGGTTGGTAGAGCTGGTGTCCATTGCGCACGTCGAAGGCGGTCGCAGTGGCCATGGCACGCGTGCGCATCGTCGTGATGTGGATGCGCGGCCGGACGGTCTCATCGTGTTGTCCGGCGGGCGCGACGGCGACGTCGGCAAGGCGATTCTCGCAGGCCATGACGACCTTGCACTCGAGCGTGCAAGCGCCTGGCAACGGCGCTTCGGCGACTGCTTCTATCTGGAACTGCTGCGTACGGGCAGGACTGGCGAAGAAGAGTGCGTGCACCGCAGTGTTGCGCTGGCCACCGCACTTGGCTGTCCGGTGGTGGCGACCAACGACGTGGTGTTCCTTGCGCACGACGACTACGAAGCGCATGAGACGCGGGTGTGCATTCAGGATGGTCGTGCGCTGAACGATCCGCGCCGGCCGCGCAAGTACAGCACCGAGCAGTACTTGAAGAGCGCCGACGAAATGCACGCGCTGTTCAGCGATGTGCCCGAGGCCATCGCCAACAGCGTTGCAATTGCGCGGCGCTGTTCGACGCTGCTTACGCTCGGGCGCTACAGCCTGCCGGAATATCCGGTGCCCGAAGGTGAAAGCCTGGAGACGTTCTTCGAGCGTTGCTCGCGGGAAGGTCTTGAACGTCGACTGGAGCTGCTGCTGCCGAGCGGCTCGCGCGACTACGAAGAACGGCGTCGGAAGTACGACGAACGGCTTGACTTCGAGATGCAGACGATCGAGCGCATGGGTTTCGTCGGCTACTTCCTGATCGTGATGGAGTTCATCGGTTGGGCCAAGGCGAACGGTATTCCGGTCGGGCCGGGGCGTGGGTCAGGTGCGGCATCGCTGGTCGCCTATTCCCTGGGCATTACCGACCTCGATCCGTTGGCCTACGACCTGCTGTTCGAGCGCTTTCTCAATCCCGAACGCGTGTCGATGCCGGACTTCGACATCGATTTCTGCATGGATGGTCGCGATCGTGTGATCGCGCACGTGGCCGACCGCTACGGCCAGGATGCGGTCTCGCAGATCATCACCTTCGGCACCATGGCGGCGAAGGCCGTCGTGCGTGATGTGGCGCGTGTGCAGGGCAAGCCCTATGGGCTTGCCGATCGCATTGCCAAGCTCATTCCGTTCGAAGTGAACATGTCGCTGGAGAAGGCAATTGCCCAGGAGCCCGAGCTCAAGGCGCTGATTGCCGCCGATGAAGACGTGGCCGAAATCTGGGAGATGGCGCGCAAGCTCGAAGGCATCGTGCGCAACACCGGCAAGCACGCTGCAGGCGTGGTGATTGCGCCGACGCGACTCACCGACTTCGTGCCGCTGGCGCGTGACGAGGCGGGCGGCGGTCTGGTCGCGCAGTTCGACAAGGATGATGTCGAGAAGGCCGGCCTTGTGAAGTTCGACTTCCTGGGCTTGAAGACGCTGACCATCATCGATTGGGCGGTGCGCGCGATCAATGCAGATCCGGACTCACATCGCAATGTGGATGGGCCGGTGTCCCGCGCGACGAACGCAGCGCTCGATATCTCACTCATTCCACTGGACGAACCGCGTGTCTATGCGCTGCTCAAGCGCGCCGACACGAATGCAGTGTTCCAGCTTGAATCGCGTGGCATGCGCGATGTCATCCGCCGGCTGAAGCCGGACAACTTCGAAGACATCATTGCGTTGGTGGCACTGTACCGACCCGGTCCGATGGACCTGATTCCCGACTTCATCGAGCGCAAGCACGGCCGCCAGCGCGTCGAGTACCTCGATCCGCGCATGGAACCCATTCTGCGCACGACCTACGGCGTGATGGTCTATCAGGAACAGGTCATGCAGATTGCGCGCGAGATCGGCGGCTACAGTCTGGGTGGGGCCGACCTGCTGCGCCGGGCGATGGGCAAGAAGCTGCCGGAAGAGATGGCGCAACATCGCCAACGCTTCATCGATGGCGCGGCCGACAGTGGGGTCGATGCTGATCGAGCCACTGAGATCTTCGAGCACATGGCGAAGTTCGCAGGTTATGGCTTCAACAAGCCGCACTCTGCAGCCTATGGTCTGATCGCCTATCAGACTGCCTGGTTGAAGACCTTCCATCCCGCGCACTTCATGGCCGCGGTACTGTCCGGTGATCTTGAGAACACCGACAAGATCGTGCCGATGATCGACGAGTGTCGGCGTTCGGGCTTGAAGGTGCTGCCGCCGGACGTCAACAGCGGCGGCTACCGGTTCTCGGCGCAGGCCGGCAACATCCGTTACGGGCTGGGCGCAATCAAAGGTGTGGGTGAAGCCACCATCAATGCGATCGTGAGTGCGCGCGAAGCGGGTGGAACGTTCGTCGATCTGCACGATTTCTGTCGTCGGGTGGACGATGGCCGCCTGAACAAGCGCGCACTGGAGGCGTTTGTACGTTGCGGCGCGCTGGACACGCTGTGCCATCTCGATGGCGACCTCAATCACCGCCGGGGCTGGCTGCTGGCGCAGCTGCCGGGTGCGCTGCAGTCCGCTGAACAGCAGTCGCGCAATAGCGCGCTGGGGATTACCGATCTGTTTGGCGATGCGCCCGTGCAGACGGCGAGCACGGAACTGCGTGCGCCGTATCAACCGCTGACGGAACGCGAACGCATCACCGGCGAGCGCGACACCCTGGGCCTGTATCTCACCGGCCATCCGATCGATGAGTACGCGTATGAGCTGCGCGCGTTCTGCAGTTCGAGCATTGCGGAGCTTGCGCCATCGGATCGCAAGCGCGTGATTGCCGGGCTCGTTGCAAGTGTGCGTTTCGCGCGCAACAAGCGCGGTGATGCCATCGCGATACTGCAGCTTGAAGACCGCAGCGAGCGCATGGAGGTCTCCGTGCTTGCGGATCTGCTGCCTCAGGTGCGTACCAAACTGGTCAAGGATCAGGTGCTGGTGGCCGAAGGTTCGGTGCAGAACGACGACTTCACCGGCGGTGTGCGCATGCGCGCCGAGACCATCCTGACCATGACGGAAGCGCGTGCGCGGCATGCGGACGCGGTGCAGATCCGCTGGTGCGACAGCGCTGCCGACAAGGCGCCGACCGTTGAGGCGCTGGAAGCCTTGCTCGGGCCCTATCGTGGCCCGGGTTGTCCGGTGGTGTTGGAATACCACATGGCGGGCGCGCGCGTTGCGTTGCGCTTCGGCCGCCAGTGGCAGGTGCAGCCGAGTGATGAGTTGCTGCTGCAACTGCGCGCAACGCTCGGTCCTTCGTCGGTGGCAATGCTGTACGCCGATCTAGATGCTTGACGACGATGAGCCGTCGTCCGCGTTGCCTGTGGTCGAAGCGGCACTGCTGAACGCGCTGCAGGGCATCCGTGCAGCACGATGGATCGTCGGCTTCAGCGGCGGCATTGATTCGACTGCGCTGCTGCTGGCCGCAAGGGAGGTACTGCGGCGCGTGCCACGGCAGGCACGGAGCATCCATGGCGCGCGCGCTGCAGCCGGGACTTCGCCCGCGCCCAGGCTTGTTGCGCTGCATGTGCATCACGGGCTGCATCCGGAGGCCGACCGCTGGGCGGCGCTCGCGCGGGCCAATGCACTGCGATTCGGTGCCGGGTTCGCGCAATTGCACGTGACGGTTGACGGCGCCGGTGAAGCGGCGGCGCGTGCGGCACGTTATGCGGCGTTCAGCCGGTTTCTGGCGCCGCGCGATCTGCTGCTGCTTGGACACCAACGTGATGACGATGCGGAGACCGTGTTGATGGATGTGCTCCGCGGCAGCGGTGTACGTGCCATGCCGGCCGCGCGGGCGGTGGGTGCCGGCAGGTTGGTCAGGCCGCTGCTCGATCTGTCGCGCCGCGATCTGCTCGCCTATATGGATGGGCTGCACGTGCCGGTGGTCGACGATCCAAGCAATAGCGACCCGCGCGTCAGTCGCTCACTGTTGCGCCAGTCGGTGCTGCCGCTGGCCGAGGCCGTATGGCCGGGTGTGGCTGTGCGCCTGCAGCAGCTGGCGCGCGCGCAGAGCCGGCGCGACCTGGCGTTGCAGCTGTTGCTGGCGCCCGTGCTGGAATCCGCACTCGATGGTCGTGGCGGGTTACGACTGCCCGTGCTGCGCGGTCAGCCGCTGCCTGTTGCGCAAGCACTGCTCGAGGCCTGGCTGCGTCCACAGATCGGCAGGCTGGCAGGTCGGCATCTGGTGGAGCTGCTGCGGCAACTGCTGACGAGTGAGGAACCCACGGGTCTCAGCGCGCAGGTACGCGGCAGACCATTGCGTTCTATGCGCGACATTGTGTACTTGTTGGCTGCGCCGTCGCGCAATGATCCGGTCAACGTGCCATCGGCCGGCTCACTGCAGGGTCGGTATGTCCATTTCGCGGACTGGGACGGCTCGGGTCCCCTCGATACACCTGTTGGCATGCTGCAACGTGTGCCATTTGAGTCGGGGTCGATGCCGGGCATGCGCTGGCCCGCAACTGCTGTGTCGGTGTGTGAGCGTCGAGGCGGTGAAGCGCTGCGACTACATGCGGCTGGGCCTACACGTACGGTGAAGGCCCTGCTGCGCGAGGCAGGTGTGCCGGTGTGGTTGCGGGCCCGCTGGCCACTGCTGTACCTGGACCACGAGCTCATCGCGGTGGCCGGCGTGGCGGTGAGTGCAGCGTGGTTGGCCGGCCCGGGTGAGGTGGGCTACGTCCTCAGACTGCAGCAGCCCTGATTTTGGAATCAGTGCGCGCAAACGTTTGAGCCTGCCGGTCCGTTTTGTTAGGGTGCAATCCCATCTTGTGCCCCCTCTCAGGGTGCGCCCCCCATTCTCAAGATGGCAGCTGATGACTCGTTATATCTTCGTCACCGGCGGCGTCGTTTCTTCGATTGGTAAGGGCATTCTGTCGGCTTCGCTGGCGGCTGTCCTCGAAGCACGTCGCCTCAAGGTCAACATCCTGAAGCTGGACCCGTACATCAACGTGGACCCCGGCACGATGAGCCCGCTGCAGCACGGCGAGGTCTTCGTCACCGCAGATGGCGCTGAAACCGACCTCGATCTCGGGCACTACGAACGGTTCTCGCGCACGAAGATGACGCGCAGGAACAACTTCACCACCGGCAGCATCTATGCCGAGGTGATCCGCAAGGAGCGTCGCGGCGACTATCTGGGCGGCACGGTGCAGGTCATCCCGCACGTCACCGACGAGATCAAGCACCGCATTCGGGCGGGTGCAGACGGTTTCGACGTTGTCATCGCCGAGGTCGGTGGCACCGTGGGAGATATCGAATCGCAGCCGTTTCTCGAAGCCATCCGTCAACTGCGCCTCGAAGTCGGGGCGCAGCACGCGATCTTCATTCATCTGACGCTGGTGCCGTTCATTGCAACGGCCGGCGAGATCAAGACGAAGCCGACGCAGCACTCGGTCAAGGAGCTGCGCTCGATCGGTCTGCAACCGGACCTGCTGGTGTGCCGGTCGGAGCGTGAGATTCCCCGTGGCGCCCGCAGCAAGATTGCGCTGTTCACCAGCGTGGAAGAGCGGGCCGTCATCCCGCTGCAGGACGCCAACAGCATCTACGAGATTCCGGCCATGCTGCACGAGCAGGGTCTGGATGAGATCGTCTGTGAGAAGCTCGACCTCGACGTGCCGCCCGCCGATCTGTCCGATTGGCACCGGGTGGTCGACGCCATGCTGCACCCCGAGCGGCGCGTGCGCATTGCGATGGTCGGCAAGTACATGGACCTGCACGACGCGTACAAGTCATTGATCGAGGCCATCATTCACGCTGGCATTCAAACCCGCACGCAGGTGGATATCGAGTACATCGACTCGGAACAGCTCGAGCGTGACGGCACCGACGCCTTGCAGGACATCGACGCCATTCTTGTGCCAGGCGGCTTTGGTCCGCGGGGCTTCGAGGGCATGATCCTCGCGGCGGGTTACGCGCGCGAGAATCGCGTGCCCTATCTCGGCATCTGCTATGGCATGCACGCGGCGATCATCGACTTCTCGCGCAAGGTGCTGCACTACGAAGGCGCGCACTCAACCGAAGTCGATCAGGCCACGCCGTATCCGGTCGTCGCGCTGATTACCGAATGGCAGGAAGCCGACGGCACGAGCGTGCAACGCGGTGTGGACGGCGACCTGGGCGGCACGATGCGGCTCGGTGCGCAAAGCTGCAATCTGGCCGTCGGCTCGCTGGCGCGGCAGCTCTATCAGTCGGACACGGTCAGCGAACGCCATCGGCATCGCTACGAGGTCAACAACACGTATCGCGACGCGCTTGAAGCCAACGGCATGCGGTTGGCGGGCGAGTCGAACGACGGCCTGGTTGAAATTGTCGAGATTGCGCGTCATCCGTGGTTTCTGGCGTGCCAGTTCCACCCGGAGTTCACCTCGTCGCCGCGCGACGGCCATCCGTTGTTCACCGGCTTTGTCCTTGCGGCTATTGAGGAATCTGTACATCGGCAGGGCGCGCCAGTGCGCGCGAGTGGCTGAATCCGAGCCCGGAACGCCGGCTCAACGAAAAAATCGCATGACAGACGATCCGATGATTTCGGGCAATCCAACGAATACAGAGTTGGCAGTTCGCGCAGCAACACCGGCACGCAGAACGCCGACACATGAGACGCACTATGCAGCTGTGTAATTTCGAAGTGGGCAATCAGCGCCCGTTCTTTCTCATCGCTGGCCCATGCGTGATCGAGAGCGAAGCGATGGCGATGAGCACGGCTGAGCAACTGCGTGATCTCGCGGCCCGCTTGAATGTGCCGTTCATCTACAAGTCGTCGTTCGACAAGGCCAACCGCAGCTCGCACGCCAGCTACAGGGGCCCTGGGATCGATGAGGGACTGCGCATCCTAGCCAAGGTGAAGCGCGAGGTCGGGGTGCCGGTACTGACCGACGTGCACGAAGACACGGAGCTTTCGATGGTTGCCGAGGTTGTTGACGTCATGCAGACGCCGGCCTTTCTCTGCCGGCAGACCAATTTCATTCAGAACGTCTGCAGCCACGGACGCCCCGTGAACATCAAGAAGGGCCAGTTCCTCGCGCCCGGCGACATGAGCAACGTGGTCGCCAAGGCGCGAGCCACGGGCAATCCACAGATCATGGTGTGCGAACGGGGCGTGAGCTTCGGCTACAACAATCTGGTCGCCGACATGCGCTCGCTCGCCATCATGCGCGACGCGCACTGCCCGGTGGTGTTCGATGCGACGCACTCAGCCCAGCTGCCGGGTGGGCAGGGCAACGTCTCGGGCGGTCAACGCGAAATGGTGCCGCTGCTTGCACGCGCGGCGGTTGCTTCAGGGATCGACGGTCTGTTCATGGAGACGCATCCCGATCCCGATCAGGCGTTGTCGGATGGCCCCAATTCCTGGCCGCTGGCGCTGATGCCTGAGTTGCTTGCAATGCTGCAGCGCCTGGATGCTGCGGTGAAATCCGAACCCTATCTCGAACAACGCTATCGGGAGCTTCGCCCAACATGACGACTATTCGCGCCGTGCGGGCACGGGAGGTATTGGATTCCCGCGGAAACCCAACTGTTGAAGCAGACGTGCTGCTGCGCAGCGGCGAAATTGGCAGCGCCTGCGCACCCTCCGGCGCGTCTACGGGCGCTCGCGAAGCCCTTGAGTTGCGCGATGGTGACAGTGCCCGTTACCTGGGCAAAGGCGTGCGTCGCGCGGTAGCCGGCGTCGAAACACTGGCTGCGGGCATTGTCGGCATGGCGGCCGCAGATCAGGCCGAGATCGACGCCAGGATGTGCGCCATCGATGGCACCGAAAACAAAGGCAACATCGGTGCGAATGCCATTCTTGCGGTTTCGCTGGCAGTGGCCAAGGCCGCCGCGGCAGCGCAACGCCGGCCGCTGTATGCGCACATTGCAGCGCTGCACGGCAGCGTACCCGCGCTGCTGCCGCTGCCAATGATGAACATCATCAATGGCGGTGCACATGCCGACAACAATGTGGACATTCAGGAGTTCATGATTCAGCCCGTGGGCGCGCCGACGTTCGCTGAAGCGCTGCG
Source organism: Klebsiella pneumoniae (assembly GCA_945861675.1). GTDB lineage: Bacteria > Pseudomonadota > Gammaproteobacteria > Pseudomonadales > Azotimanducaceae > CAMAVY01. The sequence goes on from CAMAVY010000017.1 coordinate 34,709, forward strand.
CTGTGGCGCAGAGATATTCCACGCGCTGCGCAAAGTACTCAGCAAGCGCGGGCTGGCGACTTCGGTCGGTGACGAAGGCGGCTTCGCGCCGAACCTGCCGTCGAACGAGGCTGCGCTGGAAACCGTGAGCGAAGCAGTGCATCACGCGGGCTACAAGCTCGGCACCGATGTGTTGCTGGCGTTGGACTGCGCGGCCAGCGAATTTCACAAAGGCGGGCGCTATGTGCTGGCGGGTGAGCAGCGCGATTTCGATGCCGCGGGATTTGCGAGCTATCTGCAGGGCCTGGTGCAGCGCTTCCCGATTGCGTCGATTGAAGATGGCATGGCCGAAGATGATTGGGCCGGTTGGAAAATCCTCACCGATCTGATGGGCGAACGTATTCAGTTGGTGGGCGACGATCTGTTCGTCACGAATACACGCATTCTTGAGCGTGGCATCCGCGAACACATCAGCAATGCCGTGCTCATCAAACTGAACCAGATCGGTACGTTGACGGAAACACTGGCCGCCGTGCGTATGGCGCAGGACGCCGGGTTCGCTGCCGTCATCTCGCACCGTTCGGGTGAAACCGAAGACACGACCATTGCAGACCTGGCCGTGGCAACGGGCGCAGGGCAGATCAAGACCGGCTCGCTGAGCCGTTCCGATCGGGTTGCCAAGTACAACCGTCTGCTGCGAATCGAAGAACAACTGGGCGCTGCTGCGCGTTATGCAGGAGGCAGTGCGATGAGGGCACGCGCATGAACATGCCAGAAGCACAAGTGAAGACACGCATCGTCATCGGTGTGCTTGCGGTGCTGCTGCTGGGGCTGCAGTACCGGCTCTGGTTTGGCACCAGCAGCATCACAAAGGTGGACCGCTTTGAGCGTCAGGTCGAACACATGGAGGCAGACAATGCGGCGCTCGCTGCATCGAATCATGTGCTGAAGGCCGAAGTGCGGGAACTGAAGTCGGGCTACGACACGATTGAGGCGCTGGCGCGCAGTGAACTCGGCATGATTCGGGCGGGAGAGACCTTTTTCTTCCAACCGGAGTCGCGGTGACGCAACGTTTGTTCGTACTGCTGCCGGCTGCAGGAAAGGCGACGCGGTTCGGCAATGTGGGCGAGGCACCCAAGCAATACCAGTACATGGCGGGCCGCACCGTGCTTGAGTGGTCGTTGCAGGCGATGCGGCGATTGCGGCCGATGCGAATTGTGCTGGCGGTGGCGGCGGATGACCTGCGCTGGCAGTCGTTGCCCGCGCGCAGTCTCACTGATGTTCAGGTGGTTGCGGGCGGCGCTGACCGCACCGCCAGCGTGCTGTGTGCGTTGGCTGCGATTGCAGACGAAGCCCGCGCTGATGATTGGGCGCTGGTGCACGACGTTGCGCGGCCGTGTGTGACGGTTGGCGAGTGTGCGCGCCTGCACGCTGCAATACAGCAGCATTCGGTGGGCGGCGTGCTGGCAGTGCCCGTGGCAGATACCGTGAAGCGCGCGGCGCAAGCGGGCGTTGCCCCGATAGCTGAGTGTGTCGATGCTGTGGAGACGATCGACCGCAGCGTGCTTTGGTTGGCCCAGACACCACAACAGTTTCGCTATGGTGCTCTGGTAGCCGCGCTTGAAACGGCGACGGCTGCAGGGCTCGCTGTGACGGATGAGGCATCGGCCATGGAGCATGCCGGCCATCGGCCATTGCTGGTGCGTGGCAGTCCAGACAACATCAAGATCACCTGGCCGGACGACCTTGCGCGGGCTGCGGCCATTGTCGGCCGTCAGCTTCGCGCTGCACAATCGGTCGGCGCATGAAAATTGGCCATGGGTTCGACCTGCATCGCCTGCAACCGGCCGAAAATGGTGTGGTTGCGCTGGCCGGTGTGAGCATCGCCTGTGGCTGGCAGGTCATCGCGCATTCCGATGGCGACGTGGTCATTCACGCGCTGTGTGATGCGTTGCTTGGCGCGATTGCCGCGGGTGACATCGGGCAGCATTTCCCTGATACCGATCCGCAGTGGCACGGCGCCGACAGTCGCGTGCTGTTGCGCGCTGTATTCGCGAAGGTACAGGCGGCAGGGTTCCGTATTGGCAACGTGGACGCCACGATTCTCGCGGAGGTGCCGCGCGTATCGCCGCACGTAGGTGCAATGCGAGCGGCGCTGGCAGCGTGTCTTGATGTCACAGCGGATTGCATCAGCGTGAAGG
>CAMAVY010000018.1 GCA_945861675.1 Klebsiella pneumoniae
ACGCAGGCTGAGTCCTGCAGAAGGCGGGACTCAGCCTGCGAAACCCTGCGGCCGCCATCACGCCATCACTTCAAATAGCCGACGACGTGGCTCGTGGCAGTGATCAGCCCAGGCATACGTCATACGAGTTTGGCGAGTTGCGATGCCAATGGACGCGGCCGAAGCGCTGTGATCATCAGTCCTGATCACACCGAGTGGACGGAATCCGTGGTCTTGCCAGCTCGCGATGCGCGCCAGCCGGTCCATCGCATTTTCGGCTTCGCTATGGCTGCATCAACTGTCGCTGCCGGTCAGTGTCGCGGACACTGGCATCGCGTTGCTCCTTGCGCATGCTGTGCACGGCCACGACAAACCAGCGCAGCAGAATCAGAACAGCGATGGACGAGATTGCAACTGCCGGTGCGCCAAGGAAGAAAAGCTCTGCGCCCTGAGCTTCAAGCGCTTCGTTGAACAGATGAATTGTCCAGTCCAAAGCGATCAGTGGGGCGCCGAGATAGACGCATAGAAGAATCGCGAAGACATGCGCATTGGGTCGCGGCGGTCGCTTGCCCTGTTTTACTGAGTCGATGGCGCGAAGCGCCGTGCTGTCGAATTGATCTGGCGAGAGGTGCTGTTGCAACGCCGCAAGGAAGTTCTGTTGTCCCCTCAGCCGAAGCAGGTTACAGGCAGTTTCTCCACAGCGAAGGTGCAGCAACAGCGCCGGTGAACGGTAGCGATAGCGCACATGTTCAACCTCGTTCCAGGCGGACAGCAGCCGACGTTTGAGCACGCGCGCCAACGACATACCTCAGGTGCCGTAGTGGTGCCTCACGCGGAGCGCGACCAGCAGCAGACAGATGGCGAGCGCGGTCATCGAGAAACGCAACGCCTCGGAACTTGGCGAGATGTGCTCGCCCGTGAGCCACACTGTGATGACCAGGGCGTCGTCCAGGAGCCACACAATCAGACCCTCGCCGAAGAAAAACACATCTGCCATCGAGTTGCGCGCTGCGTGTGAGCAGCGGGCACTACGTCCGCATGAGCTGCTGCTGATGTTCGAGGCCTTCCGCGCGGGCTTCCCGCAACTCCGTTCGGTGCCGATGAATGCCGACCACGAACCAACGCAACAGAATCAGATGTGCGAGCAGTGCCAGGCCAATCACGATGTTCGCGATGTACATCTCTCCGACCGCCGGCGCAGCGTGCTGGTGCACGATGTAGAGCGACCAGTCGCGCAGACACAATGAGACTGTCAGATACACGCTGCTGCCGATGACGACGCGATTGCGGTTCGGCCATGGCGGTGCGTCACCCGATTGCACGGCGGCGATCGAGCGGTGCGCGCTGCGCGAGCACACCTGTCGCGTCACGTGTGTGAACAAAGTGTCCAGGAATTCGGGTTGTCCGCGCATGCCGAAGGGAATGCTGGCAGTTGCCCCGCAGCCGAGGCGCAGCAGCAATGCTGGGTGGCGGTAGCGGTAGCTCACACGTTTGATGTCGGTCCATGGGAACCACAGCGGGCGGCGAAACGCTCGACCCACATGCATGCCTCAGGCGTCAAAGCTATGGCGGTGTCGCACGATACGGACGAACTGCCAGAGCAGCATCGAAAACCCTGCCGCAATGATGAACAGCTCCGATGCATTCCTGAGTTCGCGTGCGTCTGAACCTGCTGTGAAGTGCGGCGCCGTTACTGCCACGTACAGGCCGAGCAGCAGAAACGAGACTGGCAGCCAATCAATATCGGCTCTGGACGGCCGAAGCTGAGCGGGCTCATGGCCGACCCATGCGCGCAGCGCCGCCCTCACGTGGCCTGTAGCTGCCCGGTAGCGCGCCGTCAGCCCGCCGCCTCCACATTCAACGTCTCGCGCAGCTGGCGCTTCAGGAACTTGCCGCTGGCATTGCGCGGAATGGCTTCGTTCAGGAACCAGACATAGCGCGGCACTTTGTGCTTGGCCATCAAGCCTGCAAGGTGATTGCGCAACGCATCGGCGTTCAACGCCTGCCCTTCACGCAGCAGCACGGCAATGCCAACTTCTTCACCAAGGCGCGCGTCCGGAACGCCGAACACGCAGCATTCCGCAACAGCCGCGTGGCGATAGGTGACAGCTTCAACCTCTGCGCAGTACACGTTCTCGCCGCCACGCAGCACCATGTCCTTCTTGCGGTCCACGATGTAGATGAAGCCATCTGCATCCAGACGCGCGATGTCGCCGGTATGCAGCCAGCCGTCGGTGATCGACTCTGCAGTGGCTTCCGGGCGATTGATGTAACCCTTGATCACGGGTGATCCGCGCACCCACAGTTCGCCGACGCTGCCTTCGGGCACGGTGTTGCCTTCATCGTCGACACACTTCGTTTCGTACACGGGCATCGCGGGGCCCGCGCTGTCGGGACGATCGACGAAGAAGTCGGCCGAGATCGATGTGATGATGCCGCAGGTTTCCGTCATGCCGTAGCCTGTGCCGGGGCGCGCGGTCTTCACGGCGCTGTCGATCTTGTGCACGAGGTCGGGCGGCAACTGCGCGCCGCCGCCTGACAGCGCGGTCATGCTCGATGTGTCGTAGTTGCTGAAGTCGGGATGCGAAATGAGTTCGCGCGCCATCACCGGCACGCCGCTCATGCTGGTCACGCGCTCCTGGGCAATCAGCTTCAGCGCATCGAGCGCGTCCCAGCGATACATCAGTACCATCTTTCCGCCTGCAGCGGTCGTGGCGTATGCGCCGCAATTGTTTGCAGTCACGTGAAACAACGGTGTGGTCAGCAACGTGACCGGCATTGGCGGCGCTGCATTGGGATCTGGCACTACGCCGGTTGCGCGCTGTGTGGCCAGTGCTTGTGCCTGGCCGCCGAACATCAGGTTCCACAGGTTGGCAACGCAGCCGCGTTGTGTGAGCTGCGCGCCCTTCGGGAAACCAGTGGTGCCAGACGTGTAGAAGATGCACGCGTCTGCATCGGGATCAACGTTGACGTCGGGCATGCTGCCGCCGTGCGCCAGCACGGTTTCGTATGCGGTGATGCCGGCTGCTGCGGCATCCAGGCGCGTGCCGACCAGGTGCACGCCTTCGGTCATGTGTGGGCGCTCGCGCAGCCGTGCCAACCGATCTGCGTCGCAGAACAGCACCTTCGGCGCTGCGTCTTTCATGACGTACTCAAGTTCTTCGGTCACCCACCAGGCATTCATGCCGACGGCCGCGACGCCGAGGCTGACGCAGGCCCAGTAGATCAACATCCATTCGGGATAGTTGCGCATGGCAATCGCCACGCGGTCGCCGGGTTGCACACCATTGGCGATCAGCCAGCTGGCAATGCTGTCCACTGCCTTGTGTGCCTGGGCGTAGGTGACGCGTTCGTGCTGATAGACCATGTAGTCGCGATCGGCGAACTGCCGCGTGCTGGTCCAGATGTCGCGCACGGTCGGCGGCGCCAGCTTGTAACTGCGTGTGGGCACACCGCGCAGATTGATGACTTCCAACTCGAAGGGTGCGCCGGGCGCTGTGAGTTCAGTCCACACCTGTTTCAGTTCACGGTAATGCATGGGGTATCTCTTGCTGTGCGAGTGTTGTGCGGGCGCGTTGCGTCTGCGGTGCTGGGTCGCGGCGCAGCTTGACCAGGCGCGCCAGCGGGGCGCGGATTGGTAACCGAAGTGCTGGCGCGTGCGCAAGCAGAACGGCGCGCGCAAGCAGAACGGGCGCGTGCACATGGGTTGGATGTGCACGCGCCCGATCTTGCAGTCGTGAGACCTGAGCTGACGCCGGTCGCGTCCGTGAGGACGCGGGCTGGCGCAGCTAGCCGTCAGTCGCGGTCGTTTGATCGCAGCGGTTGAAACGCGTTGCGGAACACCAGGTCCGCGACATTCCGGCCCTGTGCGATGCCATCGCTCTTGTCGAACGACCAGTGGATGCCGAGGTACATGCGGCTCTGACCGTTCTCTTCTTCGGCCTGTGACAGCGACGCGAAGGAACGCGGCTTCAACGGCCGCACGTTGCCCTGGTTGTCGCGCGTCTCCCCGTTGAACTCATCCGAGACGAAGCTGAAGCGAATGTTGTCGCGGCCGTAGAAGCGGCGCAGTGTCTGGAACAGGGCGCCGCCGAATGCTGCGTGGCCCGAGGGATAGGCCGGGAACGGCGGTGTGAAGTTCGGGCCATTCAGGTTGCTGGCGGGTGCGCCGAGCGGCATGAACTGGGTGTCGCCCACGGTGCCCGCATTGCCGTCGCCGATGCCGCTGGGGCCGGTACCCGCATCAGACTCACGAATGCCGGTTACCGGCCGCCAGAATTGATAGAAGTACTTCGACTCCCACGCGGCGATGGCAGTGTCGGCCATCGCGGTGTTGATCATCGCCAGCAGGCGCGCCAGTTCCACCTCGTTGGTGCCCATCTGCTCTGCGATCTGCATGGCAATCTGGTTATACAGGCGCGGCGGTGCACACATGCTTGGCGTGCCATCGTAGGCCCAGAAGATGCCGATCTCTTCCTGCTCTGCGGTGCGCTGGGTTGGCGTGGTCAGATCGTCGCCGCCCACTGCCTTGGTTTCATTGAACGCGGTTGCATATGCAGCGCTATCCAGCGCGGGCGGCGGCGGAATGCGGAACTGTTCGGCGCTGCGCATCACAAACGGCGCAACTTCCTTCCAACGTGCTCCCAATGCGATGGGCACGCGGCTGACCGGGTCCTGGCGCCATTTGCCCGGCGCATCACTGGTGAAGAAATCGATGCCGAGGCGCGGCTCGCTGTGGTTTGAACCGTCGTTGTTTCGGCGCGCCAGGATGGCGGCAGCGGCACGCTTTCCAAGTGCAATGCCACGCGTTTCGGCGCGGCCATCGCGGATGCGTTGCAGATCGGCCGCCAGAGCTTCATCGAAGTGCGGCTTCTGCGATGGAAACAGTGCGCTGAGCGTGTCGTGCGCGGCTTGCGCGACTGCAGCGATGCGCGACGTGTCCTCTGCTGCGCGCACACGCAGCGCGTAGGCCTTGTAACGAGGCTCGATGGCGTTGACGGCATCGAACATTGCGATGTGCACGATGGCGATGGCGCGGCTGGCGCGTGCCGGGCCGAGCTGCTCGCCAAACACGCGGCTGTCACCCGGTGCCACCGGCGTGTGATCGAGGCCGCTGGCGTCGATAGAAATTGCGTTCCAATGACCGACTACGGAGTAACCGCCACGGTGCCGGCGCTCGCTGTCTGCCGCCTCGGCATTCGGTTGCGCGCTGTATTGACCGCCGAGGGCGTCGCGATGACCGCGCGGGAAGCCACTCGGACTGTCAGCCGAGGCTGCGGGCGCGAACGTGAGCGCGCTGAGCGCGACGAAGCAGAAGGTCGAAACGACCAATCGGGCTTTCATGGCATGTTCCAAACGGGGGTTGTGTTCATGCGTTATGCCGGCCAGTCGTATTGCCGGGCGCTGCAGATGTCGTGCTGGGTCCGCGTGTCCTGCGCGAATCAGGTAGCCCTGGGAGGTTGCCCTGCTCGGCAGCCCTGGGGCTCATGCTGAATCTTGCCATTGAAATTCCAACACAGACACGCGTTGTGCGCTGTGCTGTGTCTGTATGGGCTTGTTCGCCACACATTGCCCTTTCATGACAGGGCTTTTCCATGTCCGCGCGGGCACCGCGCCGGCCTCGGGTCGTTGTCAGCGGGCAGGTTTTGATCAGCGGTCCAGGACTTGTCCGTGTGCAACGCGTGGCTGGACAACAACTGCCCTGATCTGATCTTCTGCGACCACGCGAAATCTCAACGGGAGAGGTAATGAGCAAGCCGATTTCTGTCCTGATCGTGTCCAAGGGCCACGACTTCAATCACGACTCCTTTCTGGCGATGTTTCCCGGCATGGCGGGCATCACAACCACACTGGTACAGCAGCCGGCCGCACAGGTCGTGCTGGCGGCGGAATCTGCTGCTGCATACGACTGCGTGTTGTTCTACGACATGAGCGGCATTCCGGGCATCGGGCTGCTGCACGACGGCGCCAACGATTCAGGTGTGCCGCCGCCGATGTATCGCGCTGCAATCGAAGCGCTGCTGAAACGCGGCACGGGCATCGTGATGATCAATCACGCCACGGTGTCATGGCCGGAGTGGCCGCTGTGGCGGCAGATTCATGGCAGCTCGTTCATGTTGCGCAGCGGCAAGCTGGATGGCGTGGACGTGCCGGGTTCAGGCTATCGCGGTGGCCACGGCCCGTTGCCGAGCGCCAAGATCAAACTGAAGCCGGTCGTGGCCCATCCTGTGTTGGCGGGTCTTGAAGACGGGTTCGAGATCAGCGATGAGCTGTATCTGAAAACCGCAGGCTTTGAGTCGCGCGTTGTGCCGTTGCTGCGCGGCGAGTACGAGTTCGTGGCCAGCAATTTCACAGCGCCGCCGTTGGCACCGCCGGCCGAGCAGGCCAGCTGGAATCATCCGCCCGGCAGCAACCTGATCGTCTGGGCGAACTCCGCGGGCGCGAGCCCGGTCGTGGTGTCGGATGTGGGCGATGCGCCGCCGGCCTATGAGAATCCAGCCTATCGAAGGTTCATCGAAAACGCGTTGCGCTGGGTGTCGTCGGAAGAGGCGCGGACCTGGGCGGCGTCGCGGCGCTGACCGAGCTTTCTGCCTTGGGGGCGCTGCTTCCGGCGACCGCTCTCGCTTCGCGAGCACGTCCCTGTGGCGCTGAGCTCGGCACATCCATGTGCCTCTACGTCGCCGGAAACAGCGCCCCCAAGACACGCACGGTCAGCGCGGCGGGGCTGACGATCGCGTTGTGATCGTCAGGCGCAACTCAGTGAAATCGTTTTGGCTAGGCGCTCGCAGCGATCTCGCGCAAAGCCTGCACAAACACTTCCGGCGGCTGGCCGCCTTCGATCAGGTGGCGGCGATTTACGACTACGGCTGGCACCGCGTGTATGCCTGCGCGCAGCCATTGTTGTTCTTCTGCGCGCACGTCGTCCGCGTACTCGTTGCTTGCCAGGATCTGTGCTGCACGCAAACCGTCCATGCCGACGCTGGTCGCAATGGTAATCAGCTCAGCGTGGTCGCTCGGGTTGCGGCCCTGGCCGTGATACGCCTCGAGCAACGCGCGCTTGAGTTCGTGTTGATGACCCACCAGACCTGCCCAATGCAGCAGGCGATGCGCGTCGAAGGTGTTCCAGATGCGTGATCGTTCGCCAAACGTGAAGCCAAGTGCTTCCCCACGTGCACGAATGTTGGCGCGCGCCGCGGTGAACTGGTCGGGTGAGCCGCCGTACTTCTTCGCGAGGTGCTCGTTCACGTCTTCGCCTTCAGGCGCCATCTGCGGGTTCAGTTCGAACGGCTGAAATGTGATTTCAGCCTGTATCTCGTTGCTCAGCGTGGCAAGTGCACGCTCGAGGCCCGCGAGTCCGATGACGCACCAGGGGCATGCCACATCGGAGACGAAGTCGATCTGCAGTGCTGCTTTGTTCGGCATGATTGTGTAACTCACACGTTTGCATGTGGAATGTTTGTCGCGGTGCTCGCGCAATGGCGCGCAGTGTCTACAACCGCGCGATCAATGTATCGCCGAGTTGTTTGATCGCATCGGCAGGATTGCCGCCGGCCATCAGCGGCATGGCCGTCAGCCGGTGCGCGCCCGCATCGCCGAGCCTGCGCACTGCGTCGATGTCGCCGCCGGGTGGCAGCATCGCCGTGATCTCGATACTTGCGGGATCACGACCCACGCGTTTGCACACTTCAGCGAGTTCCTGCAGCGCGGCCCTGAGTTCGTCCGGTGAACCCATCGGTGCAAACCAGCCATCGCCAAAGCACGCAATGCGTTCGAAAATCTTGCCCTTCGCGCCGCCGATGATGACCGGTACTGCGGGCTTCTGGTTCGACGGCGATTTCTGACTGGGCAACGGGTAGCTCTTGAAGCCCTGCCAGTTCAGGAATGCGCTTTTGTGCTCCACCACATCGCCGCTCCACACCTTGCGCATGGCCATCACGTAGTCATCAAAGCGCGCGCCACGACGTTCGAACGGCACGCCCATCGCGTCGAATTCTTCGCGCAGCCAGCCGATGCCGAGACCGAGCATCAGACGGCCCTTCGACGCCATATCGAGGCTTGCGGCCTGCTTTGCCATGAACAGCGGGTTGGACTGCGAAAGGATGTTTACGCCCGTGCCCAGGCGCAGCGTCTTCGTGTGTGCCGCGATCAGCGTCAGGGCGATCAGCGGGTCGATCAACGGTGTTTCCGGCGTAATGCCCATCTTGCCGTTGGCTGAGTAGGGATACTTCGACTGGTAGTCCAACGGCACGATGACGTGCTCGAAGGTCCACACCGATTCAACGCCATGTGCTTCGGCAAGTTGTGCCAGGCCGACCATGTGCTCGGTGTCGGTGATGCCAATGTTTACGGGGACGATGCCGATTTTCACAGTGTTGTCTCTTATCTGGGCGCTGTGTGATGTTGTCTGCGGGAAGTGTGGCCTGAATGGCCCTGGCTCAGGTGCGCGATTAAATGACTTCCAGGTAGTCACGGTCCGGCAGCGCTGGGAACGGCGCAGTGGGCAGGGTCTGATACCAGAACACCACGGATGCGATGTCGTCCTGCAATGGCAGGTACTGACGGTCTTTGTGCGTGCGCCAACCCAGGGCCTGAATGGTCACGCGCAGATCGGTTTCAAAGCGGATTGGATCTACGATATGCCAGCGATACAGGCCGAAGCGCTGTTGTGATCGGTAGACGCCGTCGGGTCGAATGACCTGCGGCATGCCCGCGTACGGTGTAGTGAATTCCACATAACCCGAGCCGCCGGGTCTGTCGCGCTCGATGATGCCGGGATCGAAGTTGTATGCGCCGCAGAAATAGTCTTCGGTGCCGGTGCCACATAGCGTTGGAAACGCCGTGTCGCCGTCCAGGTAGAACTTGATTTCACCCTCGCCCCACCAGCCGCCATTGTTCGAACCCCAGGCCATGTAGGTGCCCACGTACTGACCGCGACCGCGCACACCGTCGATCAGCGTGTACACGTCTTTGTAGGGCAGCGGATTGGTGCGGCGGAACTGCGCATGAAAGTACGCAACGTCATCGGCGACTTCGGTCAGCGCATAGTTGATCTGGTAGTACACCACCAGCGGCTCGTCTGCGAGGTTGGTCATGGTGAAGCGCGCGCGTTTGCGGAACGGCATTTCCCAGTAGCAGTTGAACGCGCGGCCGGGGTTCACACACACCGCAAGCGATGACACCTGCGCGTAGCTTTCCCAACCATTGGCAAAGAAGTCGCCGGTGGGGCATTCAATGGATGGCTGCGTCTGATCGTCCCAGTACGCGCGCAGAATCGAGAAGCGCCACTTGCCGCGCGCCAGCGTCATCCAGATCTGCTGGATTGCGCCGGATCCTTCGATGTCTGCGAGCGTAAAGGTCTCGCCGGGTGGAATGACGATATAGGGCGACACCTTCCAACCGAGGCCGCTGCCATCGGGCCCGAGCCCGCGTGCGGCGTTTGCCGCCGGACCATCCGTGGACATGCCGCCCTGGCCTTTGGCGCCTTCGAGGTTCTCAGGGCTGATCGAGCGGGTCCGGGCGCTGGACAGGCGTGCGAGATTGCCGAGGTGTGTGCCCAGCCCATTGAATGCTGTGTTGCTGGTCGTCGGCATGTGTGCGGCCCCACTCGTGCGCAGTTACGTTGGAAAAAACGCATTCAGTCACAGCGTTCGATGCTGGGGATTGCGCCTGACTGATGTTGTCAGCGCGATCGCGGCAATGCTGACATGGTTGTGCGCAAAAACTGAAGGCATGTTGAAGTTTGCGCGTCTTGTGTGCGGTACGCCTGCAGATTGTCTGCGGCCCTCCAGCGCTGCGATGAGTTTCGTCGCATTCATTCGTCGCCTCTCCATTGGCCGGTGTCGCAAAGCTGGCGCAGTTTTTTGTTGCACATCGCGCAAATGTGCGCCGGAGACCTTCCGGCTCCCGACCGGGAAAACAAGACGCGCAACAAAAAACGAAACAGAAGGGAGAACGAAGATGACTGATGAACGAATGGCCCCTGTTGGAATGTCCACGGTGCGCATGACCACGCCGCGCTTGTACGCGTTTGCGGTCACGGGCGCGCTGCACATTGTGCTGATCGTGGCGCTGCTGGCGGCGCTGAAGATCATCGACGTGGTGCGGCCGTTGCCGCCGATAAATGTTGTGCCATGGATCGAGGAGGCCGCTGTGGCGCGACCGCCGCTGCAACCACCAGAGGTCGCACGGCCCGATGTGCCGGATATCAAGATCGCGGCGCCGAACTTTGATGTCGCCAGGTCAGAGGGGGCGATTACGATTCCTGTCGTGCACCCCATCGGGCCAAAGCCCGTCGAACGCGTCACCGTCGCAAGTGTGCCGGTGCTGGTTGCGCCCAGGGTGTCGGGTCGCGTGGGTCCGCCGGCCTATCCGTCCGTTGCGCGGCGTCTGGAAGAGCAAGGCTCCGTGGTGCTCGGGTTCATCGTGGGTACGGATGGCCGGGTACTCCCGGACAGTATCGAAGTGCTGAACGGCAGCGGCTTCGAGCGCCTCGATGACGCGGCGCGCCAGGCGATTGCGCGGATTCGTTTCGTTGCCGGCACGAGGGCTGGCGTGGCGGTGCCGATGCGGCACAGCTTCAAGATCACCTACTCACTCAACGAGCGCTGAAGCGTGCGGGCAGCGATGCGTGATGCGGTGCAGTTGGTCGTGCCGTGACATCGTCTTGATGTGCTGCAGCATCTGCGCATCGCTGTCTCATGAAGCACACCAGCGCCCAGAGTTTTACGCATAGGACGTGCGTGTAACGAATTGTTGCAACCGTGACTACGGCTCAAGCACTTCTCCACTATTCATTGAGCAAGTCTGCGTGATCGAGCCGAGCGCGCGCGGATGCGATCAATTTTGCGCCAGACCCAATCGGTTCAATCGTGTTTGAAGGTGTGAGCATTGCGCCGTTGTTGGCCGTTTGTTTCAACGACTAACGATTCCATGCTGGCGCAGGCGGAAAGCTGAACGCGAAAATAAAGAAATTCCTATGGCAATGGCGGGTCAGGTGAATGGATTTCCTATTTCCATCGCGCTCAGTCTCGCGGCGTCCCGATGTTGTCGAGAGAACCCGCAGCATGTTCAGTCAACGCCGCTTAATTGGGTTAGTTTTCGCTGCGCTGCTGCACGTGCTGCTGATCTATGGGTTGGTAAGCGGCCTTGCGACCCAGGTCGTTGAGCGCTTCAAGGGCCCGGTGCAGGCAGAGATCATCGAGGAAGTGAAGCCCGAGGACGAAACGCCGCCACCGCCGCCACCGGATCTGCCGCCGCCGCCGCCGGTTACGCTGCCGCCACCGATCGTGTCGATCGATACGCCTGTGACCACGAACACCACGCAGATCACGGTTACGCCGCCGCGTCCAAAAGCGCCGCCGCCACCACCACCGCCAGTGCGCGAAGCCGTGTGCACTGCACCCGTTGCACCGAAGCGCCGTACTCCGCCGCCCTATCCGTCAACCTCGAAGCGCTTGGGTGAGGAAGGCAACGTCGAAGTTTCGTTCACTGTCGACCCTGACGGATCTGTCAAGGAGGCCGCACCCGTGTCGGTCACCAAGAGCAGCGGCTTCCCGCGCTTGGATGAGGCCGGCATTCGTGCGGTCAGACGCATGCGCTTTACACCGGCCAAATGTGACGGTGTGCCGAAACAATCGAATCATGCCTTCCGTGTCGTCTACAAACTCGATGAGGCTTGATTCATGCACGGCTATTTTGCGCAGAGAGGCAGCGCTCAGACGCGTGGCCGCCCCTGCGATGGTAGATAGTAGATTTCTGGAGCCCCTTCTCGTTTCTGTTAGTGAGGAAGATGTTTATGCAAGCCTTTGATCGAAACATTCACGGCGCGCTCCGGTTGAAGGCGCGAACTGCAGTACTCACCCTGGCACTTGGCCTCTCGGCGCTGCCATTCGCAGCGCTGGCTGAAGAGCCCGTTGCGGTTGACCCGGCGGCAGCTGAGGTTGGCGCACCCCTTGATGCCATGGCGCCCATGGGCGACACCGGCAGCGCGGCACCGATTGCGGCAGCTTTGCCGGCTTCCGACGCGATGGCAGCAGATGAGGCGCCGGCTGAAGCGGCCACGACGACCGAAGAAGTGGAAAACCCCTACGGCCTGGCTGCGCTCTGGAACGAGGGCGACTGGGTTTCCAAGTTCGTCCTGGCGATGCTTGCGATCATGTCGCTCGCTTCGTGGTACATCATCGTGGTGCGGGTCATCGACCAGAGCACGATGCTCAAGAATGCCAAGACCGCCATCGGCACATTCTGGGAGTCTGCGAACCTCCACGAAGGTCTGCAGAAGCTTGAGCCCAACAGCGCATTCCGTACGATTGCTGAAGCTGGCCTGAAGGCCGCTGATTCACATGCGGGCACGCTGAAGGACAAGATCGACCGTAGCAACGCCATCAACATGTCGCTGTCACGCGCAGTCGGCGCGACCACGAAAGATATGCAGGGCGGTCTGTCGTTCCTTGCAACGGTGGGTTCGGTGTCGCCGTTCGTTGGACTGTTCGGCACTGTGTGGGGCATCTACCACGCACTGATCGCCATCGGTATTGCCGGTCAGGCATCCATCGACAAGGTGGCGGGCCCGGTGGGTGAGGCATTGATCATGACCGCTATCGGTCTGGCTGTGGCCGTTCCGGCGGTGTTGGGCTACAACGCCCTGCTGAACCGCAACAAGACTGCGCTCGATCATGTTCGGCACTTCTCTGCCGACATCGAGCAGGTGTTGCTGGCGGGGCACTGAGGCAAGACCCGGTTCAATGCAGAAAGGCCGTTGTCGCTTGGTCCCCTCGTTCTGATCGGGATCGAGCGCAAGGCAGGGCCGGGGTGACGTACCGTCGCCCCAGTTCCCGCACTCGGCCTGTTCCCTCATTCAGATAGGTGGAGCGCCAAAATGTCGATGACTGTTGCAAGCAGCGACGACGCAGATCCCGATGGCGAGGTGATGTCGGCAATCAACACGACACCGCTCGTGGACATCATGCTGGTACTGCTGATCATCTTCCTCATCACCATTCCAGCGGTGCTTGAGCAGGTACCCGTAGAACTGCCGAAGACGGTGAACCAACCGTCGGAAACCAAGCCTGAGAACATCGTGATTGCGGTGGACAAGAACGGCCAGATCTACTGGAACAACAAGCCGCTTGCGAACGATCAGGAAATGTTGAACAAGCTGGTACCGGTGGCGACGACGGTGCCGCAACCGGAGATTCACGTTCGTGGTGATGGCGATGCGCGTTTCCAGGATGTGGGTCGCGTGATCTTCATGATCCAACAGGCGCGTATCGCGAAGATCGGATTCATCCACGAACCGCCAGCGCGCGGCTAGCGAAACGCTGCTGCGTGCGGCAATCAAGTGCAATCGAGTTAGAGAAAGGTATTAGCCATGTCGATGAGTGCTCCAAGCAGTGGCGGTGGTGACGAACCTGGCGTAATGGTCGAGATCAACACCACGCCGTTGATCGACGTGATGCTGGTGTTGCTGGTGATGTTGATCATCACCATTCCAGTGCAGATGCATGCGACCAAGCTCGATATGCCGCAGAACAATGTGCCGCCACCGGAGCAGATTGATCCAGTCGTCATCAACCTCTATGTCGACTTCGACGGCACATTGACGTGGAATGGTTCGGTTGTGAAGCAGAGGTTGCTGGACCGCTACTTCAAGATTGAAGCGAACCGTACCGATGCGGCAGGCCGACCCAATCAGCCAGAGCTGCATCTGCAGGCCAACCGGCTCGCACGCTATGACGACGTGTTGAAGGTGCTGGCCGCTGCGCAACGTCAAGGCATGATCAAAATCGGATTTGTCGGCCAAGGCGGAGTTTAAGCACCGACTTGCGGTCGAAGGCTGTGGGCGATGGCGCGCGGTTGCGATGTTCCGCGTTCTGTCCAGCCGGCCGATGCTCAGTCGCAAGTGAGGTCAGGGCCGCTACATGCGGCCCTCTCTTGTTGAGAAGGTGGGTGAATTGGCGCGTTGCTCTGATCAGGTGCAGGGGCCAACAGCCCCGCCCAACTTGTCGAATGGACACCCGAACATTTACTCATTCATGCGTGCGAGGTTGAACATGTACAAGGTTGTTGCGGCAGTTGTCACTCTGCTGGTGGCCTTGGGTGCGCCCGGGCTGGGACTGGGACTGGGACTGGGTCAGGCTGCACACGCGTCGGTCAGCCCGGCGGTCGGCAAGGCATTGAACGACGCGCGTGCCCAGGCCGGTTCGCGCAGCTATGCAGCGGCAGTCGCTTCGGCCAAGCAGGCACTGGCGCTCGCCAAGAACGGCGAAGAGAAAGGCAAGTCTCTGGAAATGCTGGCGTACATCTACAACGTGTCGGGCAACCGCTCCGGCGCGGCAGACACGCTGGAGTCGATGATTGCGTCCGGGCAGATCTCCGGCGGCCAGGTTGCAACCAAGCGCAGGGAAATCTGCACGCTGCGCTATCAGGCGCAGCAGTGGGACCAGGCAGCGAGAGTCTGCACCGACAGTGCGCTGGTGGCGCAGATCTACTTCCAGCAGCGCAACTACGCCAAGGCGGCGCAGGTGCTGCGCAAGTCCATCGGCGGCGGATCCACACCGTCGAAGAATGTGCTGCAGACGCTGGCGCGCTGCTACTTCGAGCTGCGTGACGCAGCAGGTACGCAGTGGGCCAACGAGCAGATGGTGACCTACTACCCCGAAGCACGTTACTGGGGTGATCTGCTCACCGTCGTGCAGAACAAGGTGCGCAACAACACCCGGTATGACCTCGACATCCTCCGCCTGCGTGAAGCCACGGGCACGATCAAGATGCCGAGTGGCATCATGGAGATGGCTCAGCTTGCAATTCAGTTGCAGCTGTCGGCAGAAGCGAAGGCTTCGCTGGAGCGTGCGCTGGCTGCGGGCCAGATTGGCAAGGGCCAGGACACGCCGCGTGAGATGCGTCTGGTGACGATGGCGCGCACACAGGACAAGACTTCGGCCGGCACAATGGCTGCACGCGCAGCATCAGCCACAAGCACCCCGACCGGCGAAGACGACGTTCGAATCGGCGAGGTTCTTGCATACTCGGGCAAAGCCGAACAGGGCGTTGCCGCCATTCAAGCTGGGATTGCGAAGGGCGGGTTGAAGGATCCCGTTGAGGCGCAACTGCGTCTTGGCCTGGCCCAGTACAAGGCCGGCAAGAAGGATGCGGCACTCAAGACGCTGGCTGGTGCGAAGGGCAAGAGCCCGTTCGAGGACATCGCGCGCTTGTGGTCCATCAAGATCCGCACCGGCTGATCCAAGGTCGCGTCGGTTGAACGAGAGCCCGCCCAGTGCGGGCTCTTTCGTATTGGCACATTCCATCCCCTGAGCAGAGACAGCGCCGTGCCGGACATCTGGTCTACTCGACCGACAGTGCAGCAGCTGAACGAACTGCACGCGAACACTGCCGTGGCCGCACTCGGCATCGACGTCACGCATGTCGGTGATGACTATCTGTCGGGTTCCATGCCGGTTGATTCGCGAACCGTGCAACCGGCAGGCCTGCTGCACGGCGGTGCTTCAGTGCTGCTCGCCGAGACACTGGGCAGTGCTGCGGCCATGGGCTGTGTAGATCTCGGCACGTCGATGGCGGTGGGCCTCGAGATCAACGCCAACCATCTGCGCGGCGTGCGCAGCGGTCACGTGCACGGTGTTGCGCGGCCGCTGCGGCTTGGCCGAACGTCGCAGGTCTGGGAGATCCGCATCACAGACGATGCAGGCGCGTTGACCTGTATATCCAGGTTGACGGTGATGGTCGTACCGCGCGGGTCGGCCTGAGCAGAACACGGCTGCCAGGACATCCCGGCTACCAGGACAGCTCGCCTACCAGGACAGCTCGCCTACCAGGACAGCTCGCCTACCAGGACAGCAGGGCAACGTCAGGCTGTGGGTGCGGCCAGCGTGTCACGGTCGTTCAGCGCTGTAATCGCGAACCCCGCAATGTGTTTGTAGTGGTCCGCGATGGCCTGCAGCTCTGCCGCACTCACCACGTCGTGCAGCCGAGCAAAACCGTCAGGCGCCCGGTCTTCCACCAGTTGCATGGCAGCCTCGGGCCCCTGGCCACGGTTGGCGAGCACGATCTTCGCGGTGGCGTCGCGACGGATTTCTTCGTAGCGCTGCAGTGCGGCGTGCGTGACGCCGTGGTGGCGAACGCACCCGGTGAGCACGCGTGCATCGAGAATGGCTTGCGAAGCGCCATTTGAGCCAATCGGATACATGGGGTGCGCAGCGTCACCCAGCAGCGTGGTCATGCCGTACTGCCATGCCGGCAGCGGATCGCGATCGACCATGGGGTACACGAACGTGCCCGTCGATGAGCGAATAAGCCGCGGCACATCCAGCCAGGCGAACCGCCAATCCTCGAAGCGCGGCAGGAAGTCATCCAGCTGGCCAGGTCGGCTCCAGTCTTCGCGCTCGGTCAGTTCGGTCGTGTCGAACCGCAGCTCGGCAATGAAGTTGATGAGCTGTTGCCCGTCTGCCCGCGCTTGTATGGGGTAACAGACGAACTTCTGCCGCGTATGCCCGGCCATGATCATGCTGCGGCCATCGAGAAACGGTTGCGCAACAGCGGTACCGCGCCACATCACTGCGCCATTCCAGATTGGCCCGCCTTCATTGGGATGGCACTGCCTGCGCACGCTCGAGTGAATGCCGTCTGCGGCAATCATCATGGCGGCGGCGTGTGAGCCCAGCGCCTGATTGCTTACGCGGTCGATGAACTCCATGCGTACGTCGCCGGGTGTGCTGCTGAACGTGTGCAGGTGATGGCCCAGATGTACGTGGTCAGCACCGAGGCGTTCCAGGGTGGTCTGCAACAGAAGCAGCTGCAGCGTGCCGCGATGAATCGAGATCTGTGGCCAGTGATAACCCGCCGCAATGCCGCGGGGTTCGGCCCAGATACGCTCACCGCGCTTGCTGAAGTAGGCGAGTTCGGCGCAGGCAATGCCGGCTTGCGACAGCGCGGGCAACAGACCCAGCTCACCCAGTTCGCGCACCGCGTGCGGCAACAGATTGATGCCCACGCCCAGCGGCAGCAACTCCGGTACCGATTCGTACACCCGCACTGGAATGCCCGCTGCATGCAGACTGAGCGCGGCCGTGAGCCCACCAATGCCCGCACCGATGATGACGACTTCCCGTTGCTTCATTGGCGTGTGTTCCGCCTATCCCGTTTACCTTGATCGGATCTGCAACCCCGCTTCACGCGTTACACGGACATGGCTCAGCGTTTTGTCGGTATGGCGCATGCGCCATGACAGCAGCGCCTCGATCTGAGCGATGCGCCGCGCCGCGTAGCCGGGATCGTTGGCGCAGTTGTGCAGCTCGCCCGGATCATTCTGCAGATCGAACAACAACGGCGGCAGGCTGGGAAAGTGCACGTACTTGCTGGTCGCCGTGCGAAGAATGTTCATGTTGCATTCCTCCATGTGCAGGCCGAGCTCGGTCTCCACGCCTGCATCGCGGAAGTCGAACTCCCAATGCGCCGCAGTGCGCCAGCTGGTCGGTGTTTCGCCGCGTAACCAAGGCTGCAATGGTGCGCCATCGCATTGACCGGGCACGGGCAGACCCAGCCATTGCAACATGGTTGGCATCAGGTCCACGTGTTCGGTGAACGCCTGCACGCGCGTACCGCCGGCCTGCTCGGGCGCTCGAACGATCAGCGGAATGTGGTACGACGCGTCGAAGAAACCGGCTTTGCCATACAGCCAGTGGTCGCCCATCTGCTCGCCGTGATCGGAGGTAAACACGATCAGGGTGTTGGCGTCAGCGCCGATTGCGCGCAGATGCGCGAACAAGCGGGCGAGGTTGTCATCGACCTCGGCCATCAGTCCGTAGTAACTCGCTTGCAGCAGGCGATGCTTGATGCCGTCTGCATGTGACTGGTTGCGCCCGCGTAACAGGTGTGTGGCCAGCCATGGGTGCAACGTGGCCTCCTGTTCAACGCTGTCTGCGCGCTGTGGCAGCGGCAGATCATCCAGTGCGTAACGCGCGTTGTAGGGCGCTGCGGCCACCCATGGCGGATGGGGTGCGCGCAGAGATAGATGTACGAACCAGCCTGGTCCCGGCTGGTGTTCTGCGCGCTCGATCCAATCCATCGCCTGTTGGGTCAGAAACCAGGTGTCGGTGTGTTCCTTTGCGTAGACCGATGGTCGCGGCACGGGCCTGTCCGACGTTGCGGCGGAATTCGCATCTGCGCGCACGCCATAGGTCATGCCATCGTCGTCGGGCACTGTGTAGCCGAGTGTGCGCAGCCACTGTCGCCATGGCCCGCAGTGCGTTGCCATGTCGACCACCGCATTGATGCCTGGCAGCAGACCTTCGTCGGTCGTCAGGCGCGGATCGTCATCGTTCAGCCCGCGCGGATCCGGGGCCGTGTGTGTGTAGCCGAACAGGGCGGGGTCGTAGCCTGCACGACGGACTTCCAATGCCCAGTTGCTGAAGCGGGCATCCAACGGCGTGCCATTGGTGCCGGAGCGATGGTTGTGCAGATACATGCCGGTGTGCAGGCAGGCCCGCGATGGCCCACATGGCACGGCATTCGCGTAGTGCCGCGTGAACAGCGTTCCCTGTCTGGCTAGGGCGTCCAGCGCGGGTGTCTCAATCACCGGGTGACCCAACGCCGACAGGCAATCTCCGCGCCACTGGTCCGCGGTAATGAACAGCACATTGCGGCGACGGGCTGGGTTGGCCATGGCGATTGTTCCGTAAGGGCAGGGCAGGGCAGGCGCGGACGACTACGACCTGTTGTTGCCGACGCGTTGGTCGTCACATTCATGTGCCCATTTGCATGAATGAATGAACAGTTGCATGAATGAATGAACAGTCGCCTGCATAGATTCAAAGTCGTATGAATACATGCTCAGTCGCGTGCACAGATGCTCAGACCGGTTGCAGGCCTGCGTCGACACAAGGTCGCTCTTGCGCGTGTGATGCTACGTTGCGTCGGCGCTGGCGCGATAGCATCTGCACTCGACATTCCGTTTTTTCAAATCCGCTCTTCATGAATAAGGGCACAGACATGATTGGTTACGTGACACTTGGAACGAACGATATCGAACGGGCCGCCAAGTTCTACGACGCACTGCTGGGTGAACTGGGCGCAACGCGCATGATGTCCACCGACAGCCTGATCATGTGGAGCGTTGACCCCGGCAAGCCCATGTTGGCGGTGATCAAGCCGCACAACGGCCAGGCGGCAACGGGCGGCAATGGCACCATGGTGGCATTGGTAGTGGACAGCAAGGACAAGGTCGACTCGATCTACAAGAAGGCCATCGCGCTTGGCGCAACCGATGAAGGTGCGAACGGCCCGCGCGGTGATTCCTTCTACGCGGGCTACTTCCGGGATATGGATGGCAACAAGTTGAACGTATTCAAGATGGGATAACTTTTTTCTGGCCGCGTCCGCGGCCGGAAAAAACTTCCGACTTGCTTCGTGTAGCGCGGGCCAGGTCTGTGTGCAGTTCGCAGGCCTGTGTTGTGCGGGGCCGCGTCTTCATGTCGTGGCTCAGGAGGTGCGGTTGACCCGTCATCCGAATGCGCCGCGGCAGTCGATGACGCGTAGCGCACGTCCGAATCGGACAATCCAACCATCAGGGAGAGCGGCGGATGATCAAGCTGTCAATGAAGGAAACGGGCGCGTTCCTGGGAACGATAGCCGAGCCAGATCTGCAATTGCTGGTCGATCAACTTGAAGAAGAGTCGCGGTCCGACGTCGACTACTTCATCGGCTCAGAAACAATCGACTTCCTGGCAGAAAATGGTGCCAGCGCGTCGCTGATTCTGATGCTCAGAGCCGCGGTCGGCGATACGGAAGGCGTGGACATCGTCTGGTCAAAGGACTGATCCACGCGCCATGGGGTCGTGCCGGTGGCTCGATGTTGTGCTGCGCTGACTACGCGCGTACAGCCCGGCACGCATCCCCGCCACATCCCGGTCAACCCCCGGAACCGGGGTATTGGCTCATCGAACACTTACAACATCATGACGTCTACAGAACGTCTCAACTCTTGAGTGTTCTCAGCCGTTTACGGCCATTGGCACGGGCCGTGCTCGATGCATGCGTGGCCGCGTCGCGGTCAACAACGCATGGCAATCCATTGCGACGAGAACCCAACCTATGGCTACCGACCTCATGGCGCGCGCCCGGGCACTGATCTCTGCCAACACATCCACGATGGCGGCCCTGGCCAGTCTGCCGCTGGCCAGCATCGCGCAGGCCGCGCCGATCAGCACGCAGGAAATGTCGCTCGACAGCATGTATGTCGGCTATTGGAACGCATCGGGCTTCTTCACGCAGCCGGTCTCGACCAATGACGCGGGCGAGCGATCTTTGCTTGCGCCGGTCCCCGAGCATCGGCGGCAGTGGCTTGGGCGAGGGCTTCAAGCTGTATGGCAACGCAACCCTGTCCCATGCTGTTGTCGGTCGGATCGGGGCAAATTTCAGCAGCAATGCCGTCTACGGCGTGGCGTTTGCGTGGGTCGGCAGCTTCATCGAATCGTTGCGCGTTGGCGACAACCTGGCCTTGCACCACGACTTCTCGTTGGCCTGCACGGGGGCGGCAAGCGTGAGCTGGGCGCTGCATGCAGGGTTTCTGCAGTCCTCGGACCGGCCGTATGTACCTGGGCTGTATGCGTCCACGGGTTCGGGGTTCAGCAGCGACAGCACGGCCAGCGGCAATCTGACAGACCCCGGTACACACCAGCTCTCGGGTGCGATGATCGGCGCCGACCTGCACGAATCAGCGTTCCCGCTGTCCGAGTTCGACTCACCTGCGCCAACGCTATGGGCCATAGTGCTCAGCACCGAATGGTGCGACGGTGATCGTTTCAGTGCACTCAAGAGCGGAGACAGCCTGGTCGTGACAGTGCCACAGAACTCGATCGATGCAGGGTTGAACCGCGCACCAGGCAACAGTCCGCCGCCGACCGGCGTGCCCGCGCCGACGTCGTTGGTTCTGCTGCTCAGCAGCATCCTGCTGTCCAGCGCCACTCTGCTCGGGCACAGGAGGCTTCAACGCTGATGCACTCGAACGCCTCGGGCAGCGCATCTGGCGGCGCGCCGCGCCTGCTGTTGCTCATGGGTCAGTCGCCATTCGACCCCAGTAGTGGTGCGGCGCAGTCGATGCGCAGTACCGCGACGCTGCTCGCGCGCGCGGGCTGGGCGGTGCGCTGTCTGGCGACCACGGCGACCGAGAACGGCAGCGAGAACGTAGAGCTGCTGCTGCACCGCTTCGGTGGCGCACTGCAGCGCAAGAGCGGTGTGTTGCTCGGGCAACTGGATCGTGTCGAGTACCAGTTGTTCGCTGTGCAGCCGAACCGAGGTCGCGACTGGCAGCAGGACGTTGGCGTTGCCTACAACCACTGCTATGCGAAGTTGCTGGCAGACTGGCAGCCGCAGGTATTGCTGACCTTTGGCGGCGATGCAGAAGACGCCGAACGACGCGAACAGGCGCGCGCCGCCGGTGTCCGGGTGGTGTTCGCGTTGCACAACCTTGCCTATCTGCATCCCGATGCGCCGGAGTCCGCGCGCGAGGCGATGTATGAACCACAGTACCTGCTGGCGCCGAGTCAGTTCATGGCGTCTGCCTATGAGCGTGCGTTGGGACGGCCTGTTGACGTGCTGCCGCCGCCCATCGACTGGGCCGACCTACTGGCACCGAAGCGCAGTCCGGTGTTCGTTACGTTCGTCAATCCGGAGCCCGCGAAGGGGCTGATGTTCATGGCCACGCTGGCGGCGCGACTGGGCCGGGAACGGCCCGACGTTCCGCTGCTCATCATTGAAGGACGTGGCAAGGCAGAGCACTTTCTGGCGGCGGGATGGCGAGCGGGCGTCGATCTTGCCCGCATGCCGAACATTCTGATTTCGCCCGGCGGCGTGCGGCCGAAGGACATCTTTGCCAATGCGCGCGTGCTGCTCATGCCGAGCGTATGGGACGAGCCCGCAGGACGACTGGCGATCGAGGCGATGGTCAACGGTGTGCCGGCGCTGGTCTCGGATCGGGGTGGGCTTGCCGAAATGGTCGGCGCCGCGGGCACTGCGTTGCCGTTGCCGGCGGATCTGACCATGGACACGCGGCAGCCTGTCCCGCACGCCGCCGTGCAGCGCTGGTTGGATCTGCTTCTGCGCCTGGTGGACGAGCCGGCCCTGTATGACGAATTCGCTGAGCGCGCTCGCGACGAGGCAGCCCTGCGCTTTCATCCCGACACACTCGCGCAGCAATACAAGCGCTACTTTGATCGGGTGGGCATCGATCAGGACTGATCCCGCCCGGTCGCCTGATTGCGAATGCATGTCTTGTGCTGGCCTCGGGCCCGGCCCCGTCCTGACCTCGTTTTTTCCGACGCGAGCGACGCCTGTTTCGGCCTGCGCCGGGCCTGCCCTGGTCTACGCTGACCACTGGGCCCCCGGCAGGAAGCCGGCTGCTCGCGTAAGCGCCGACAGTGTGTCGGCGCGCCGACATGCAGTCGGCGGTTGGTTGGGATTGGGCTCGCGCGCGACCGAACGCAAGGAACGCAATGAACCTCATCGTCGGATTTCTCCTGGTGCTCGGCAGCGTGGGTGGCGGCTTCGTGCTGTCCCACGGCAACCTTGCGGCGCTGTGGCAGCCGTATGAACTTGTGATCATCGGCGGGGCCGCGCTGGGCGCGTTCATCACAGCCAATCCCGGCAAGGTGCTCAAAGCGGTGGGCAGCCAGATGGGCGTGCTCATCAAAGGCTCCAAATACAAGAAGGCGTTGTATCTCGACGCGCTGGCGTTGCTGCACGACCTGGCGCAGAAGGCGCGCAAGGAAGGCTTTCTGGCCATCGAAGCCGATGTAGATGAGCCGGAGAACAGCGAGCTGTTCAAGAAGTATGAGGTGATCCTGCACGACCACCATGCCATCGAATTCGTGACGGACTACCTGCGCATGCTGGTGTCGGGAAACATGAACCCGATGGAACTCGAAACGCTGATGGACTCCGAGCTCGAAGCCCATCACCACGAAGCGACACAGCCGGCCAACGCATTGCGCATCGTCGCGGATGGTCTGCCGGGTTTCGGAATCGTGGCCGCCGTGCTGGGTATCGTGATCTCGATGGGTTCGCTGGGCGGCCCGCCGGAAGAGATTGGTGGTCACGTGGCTGCGGCGCTGGTCGGAACATTCCTCGGAATTCTGCTGGCGTACGGCTTCGTTGCGCCGATGGCGACCTTCATGGAACACGCTGCGGCAGATGAGTCGCAGTTCTACGTGTGTTTGAAAACCGGCCTGCTGTCGTGTCTGCAGGGCTACTCGCCGAAGGTCGTCGCTGAGTTCGCGCGCAAGACCATTGGCAGCGCGGTGCGTCCGAGCTTTGCCGAGTTGGAAGAGAAGATCAAAGGCAAACCGGCCTGAGCCTGCGGTCGTCAGCCTGCACAAGTAGTCACGAGCCAGAACAGAAGATACCCAGATGTCCAACGGCGCAGCACCGGGCCAGGCCCCGATCATCGTCAAGCGCATCAAGAAAGCGGCTGGGCATGGCCACCATGGTGGCGCGTGGAAGGTGGCCTATGCCGACTTCGTGACAGCCATGATGGCGTTCTTCATGTTGCTGTGGCTCATGGGCTCGACCACTGAACAACAGAAGCGCGCGATCTCGGACTTCTTCGAGTACCCGAGCACCATCAACGCCTCGGGCGGCGCCAGCGAGAGCTTTCTCGAGATGGGCGATACGGTGCCCGACGCCGACGAAGGCGTAGGCGACAACGCCAAGTCCCAGGAAGAAGCCCAGAGCGTTCAGGTGCAGGAGCAGACGCTTGAACAGATGCAGGCAGAAGAAGAACTGCTGGGCATGGAATACCTCATGGACACGATGCGTGAGGCGATCGAAAGCAACGAGATCCTGAAGCAGTTCAAGGACCAGCTGTTGATCGACATTACCAACGAAGGCTTGCGCATACAGATTGTCGATAAGGAAAACCGGCCGATGTTCGAGCGCGGCAGCGCGAAGATGCAGCCCTATGCGCAGGCCATCCTGCAGGAGATCGTTAAGATCATTCGCGATGTGCCGAACCGCGTCAGCATTGCCGGGCATACCGATGCCCACGAGTACGCGAACATCCGCGGTTACACGAACTGGGAGTTGTCGGCCGACCGTGCGAACACCGCGCGGCGTGCGTTGCTTGCGGCAGGCATGTCGCCGGACAAGCTGGCGCGTGTGGTCGGTCTTGCATCGTCGGTGTTGTACGACAACAAGGATCCATTCAACCCGATCAACCGGCGCATGAGCATCACCATCATGAACCGTGCGGCCGAGGACGCTGTGGTGGATTCGCAGGGGCCGAGTAACGATCGGACGATTGCCGGCAACACCGGTAGCGTTGTGCCGGCCACTGATGCGCCTGCGCCGGGTGCGGTGCCGGTGCGAACGGCAGCGCCTTCCGGGGCCACGCCCTCCGAGGCGGCGGCAGACAAAGCGCCCATAGACAAAGCAGCTGCTGAGCCGAAAGATCCCAAGCCCCGGGTAGCCAGCGTGCAGTAGCGGCCTAAGCCTCGCGCAACCGCTGCGCCGCTTCTTCCGGTGTCAGATCGCGCTGTGCTTCCGCAAGCAGTTCGAAACCGACCATGTGTTTGCGCACCGTGCTCGAACGCAGCAGGGGTGGAAGGAAGTGCGCGTGCAGCGTCCAGTGTGCTGCGCTGCGGCCATGCCAGCCCATCGAGTACGGGAAGGGCACGCCGAACAGGCGGTCGTAGCGTGGGATCAGATCGCCCAACAGTTCCGCCAGGGCGTGCGCGCAGGCGTCGTCGACGGATGCGAAGCTGCCGACATCGCCGCGGGCAATCAGCAGCACCTCGAATGGCCAGACGGCCCAGTACGGCACGACGGCCAGCCAGTGTGGATTGCTGCACACCACGCGTTCGCCCAGTTGCTGCTCTGCATCCGCGTAGTCCGCCAGCAGCGTGCGACCGTGCTCGGTGAAGTAGGCCTGCTGGCGCATGTCCTCGGTAGCAGGCAGCGCGGGTAGATAGTCTGTTGCCCACAGCTGCCCATGCGGATGTGGGCTGGAGGCGCCCATCAGCTCGCCACGATTCTCGAACAACTGCACCCATGCGAATTGGTCAGACAACGCACGCCATTCGGTGCGCCATAACGCGACCACGTCTGTTCGGCCGGCAGCATCGAGTTGGCCGAGCCCGCAGTCGTGCGCTTCGCTGTAGCACAACACACGACAACGGCCGCGCACGCTCAGGCTGCGAAACAGCGAGTGCGGGTGTACCTGTTGGGCTTCGTACTCAGTCGCCAGCGCCGGGAAGTCGTTGTCGAATGCCCAGGGGCCTTTGTAGTTCGGATTCACGCTGCCATTCGCGCGCGTATTGCCCGGGCACAGGTAGCAGCCGGCATCGAAGTGCGGGGCTGCAGGCGATGCGGGTGCATCCACTGCACCGCGCCAGGGGCGTTGCAGTCTGCCGCTGCTGAGCACGATCCAGCGGTCGGACAGCGGATCGTAGCGACGCGTGGTCATGCCGGTGCCTGCAACAATCGCGCGCCACCGCCCGCATGCACTGGGAACATCGCGGGCGTGCGACCAAACACTGCATTGAACGCGCTGCCGATGGCGGCGGTAACCGCGGGCAACGCGTCTGCATCGACCAGTGCGATGGCCGCACCGCCAAAGCCTGCGCCGGTGAGGCGCGCGCCATACACGCCCGGCGTGGCGCAGGCGCTGCTGACGAGCAGATCCAGTTCCGGGCAGGAGACATCGAAGTCGTCGCGCAATGACGCATGGCTTGCCGACATGGCCACGCCCAGGGCGTGCCAGTCCTGCGCGCGCAGTGCGGCAATGGCGCGGTGCACGCGCGCTTCTTCACTCACGCAGTGGCGGGCCCGGCGCAGCAGCACGGCATCCAGCTGCACGCGTGGATCGTTGGCCAGCGCTGGCAGATCTGCTTCGGCGATGCTGCAGAGATTGGCGACCCGCGCGACGGGCAGCAGACGCGCTTCCGCCTGCCGGGCCTCGTCCTGACGGATGTTGTAGGGGGCATCGGCCAGCGCACGTGGCACCCCGCTGTCGAGCACAATCCAGCACGGTGTGGTCGACGGCACCGGTACGTGTTCGAAGTCGAGGTTCTGACAGTTCAGTGCCAGCGCATGGTCTTTGATGCTCATGGCAATGACTGCCTGGTCCATGATGCCGCACTGCACCTGCGCAAACTCATGTTCGACACGCTGGCACAGGCGCGCCAGCGCAGGTCTGCCGCCAGGAAGTGTGTGCCCGGTGAGGGCTTCGATGCTTAGCGCGAAGCCGACACACAGCGATGCCGAGCTGGACAAGCCGCCAGTCGGCAGATCGCCTGTGATGAAGACGTCCAGTCCACCGGGTAGCGCAATGCCCTGCTCGGCCAGCAGTTGCTGTACGCCCACCAGATAGCGCGCCCAAGGTGTTTCGTCGGTGGCCTCGGAAGTGCAGGGCAGCGCGGCGTCGAACAGCCCGTGATAGTTGTCGCTTCTGGCGCGCAGTCGCCCGGCGTGCGTGCGGCGAGCGGCAAACCAGGTGCCGCGTTGAATGGTCATGGGCAGTACTGTGCCGCCAACATAGTCCGTGTGTTCGCCGATCAGGTTGATTCGACCCGGCGCGAACGCAATGACGTGCGGCGCGCCGCCAAAGGTTGTATCGAAGCGTGCTTCGAGATGGTGAGGTATGGCGGGCGTGTGCGGTGCCATGGTGTCAGGCAGCTGATTCGCTGGCGTCTGGCGCGGTTGCAGTGCGTTGCGTCCTTGCCGTGGAAAGCGCTGCGGTTTGCGCAAGGACAGGCTGTAGCTTCGGCAGCCGGCCCGCGAACGCGGGAATCCACTCAGCGTGCGCCTGCATCAGCTCGCGCGTCATGGCGCGAATCTGATCGAGGGTGCATACGGCGCTGGTCAGCGGATCCAGCGCCATGGCTTGAAAGACCTTCTCTGCGTCGGCTTCAAGCGCTGCTTCGACGGCGAGGCGCTGCATGCCGATCTGCATGGAGTTGATGGCGGCAAGGTGCGATGGCAGCTTGCCGTAGTGTTCTGCGCTGATGCCCGCGGGTGACACCAGGCAACGCACTTCCACGCAGGCATCGCCCGGCAGATTGGTGATCAACGCGCGCCCGGACTCGCGTTCTGCGTTTTCGACGTTGGCGTAAATGACGGTGTCGCCGCCGCCCGCCAACGCATTCACGATGGCGCTGCCGTATTCATGGCTGCGCTTGAGCGCCACGGGATGCTCGCCCGACGCCATCTGTTCCATGGTGCTGCGCCAGTCCGGCCGGTTGTACAACTGCTTGATGAAGCCTGAACCGCCATTCCAGCCGCCGCCCGGACAGTAGCTGGCCACCAGTGCCGGGCTCTTGCGGAACCAGGCGCTGTATTCGGAGTTGTGGCCGGACATCTCTGTGACCGGGAACCCGAGATGCTTGACGTATTCCAGGCGCGAAGAATCGTCGCGCCACAGCTCAGGTTGTGTTGCCAGCGCACGAATTGCCGGCAGCAGATCGGTGCCCTGATGCACGAACTCGGTAATCCACGCCTGATGGTTCAAGCCTGCGCTGTTGTACTGCACCTCTTTGATCGGCACCTGCAGTCGGTGCGTCCACTGCGCCGTGGTGTGTTGCACGGAATGACACAACCCGACCAGCTTGATACCGGGCACGGCTGCGCGCAGTCCCCAGCACAACATGGCCATGGGGTTCGTGTAGTTCAGCACCCAGGCGTTCGGACAGATCGCCATGATGTCGCGGCCGATATCGATCAGCTTCGGCAGCGTGCGCAGACAGCGCATCACGCCACCGGGGGTCAGCGTATCGCCGATCGCCTGGTCGATGCCGTAGCGCGCGGGGATGTCGATCTCCTGTTCTATGGCGGAATAGCCGCCGGTGAGGATGGAGATGATGACGACGTCCGCGTCGGCCAGCGCCAATGCGCGATCGGTGGTTGCGGTGTACGAGGCCTGCCCGTAGCCACCGCGCTTGCAGATGTCGTCGGTAATGCGTGCGGCATAGCCCAGGCGCTCGCTGTCCACGTCGAACAATGCGAACTCTGTGTCCGCAAGATTTGGGAAACTCAGGATGTCTGCGGTCAGGCGGCTGGCGAATTCGAGGCTGCCGGCGCCCACGATGGTGACTTTCATTCGGTGTCCCACTCGATGATTGTTCTGCGGTCAAAGCCGACGCGATAGATCGCGACGAATCGGGCGAGGGTAGCACTCAGCTTATGTGCTGAATCTGATGAGTCGCGCGGCGTGCGAGGTTAGGATTCGGACCGGCCAGAATGGAACGGGTGAACCTGTGCAGAAGCGCGTTGAGCAGAATCTGGAAGTACCAACTTCGGCCGGCGCTGACCCGCGGGCCAGCGATTCGGATCGCACTACCGCAATCGACCAGACAGTGGTTCCCGTTGATCAGGCTGCAGTGGAAGCCGCGCTGCTTCAGCGCGCTGAGGCGCTTGCACCGCAGTTCGCAGCGCGCGCACTCGAGTTCGAGGGTCTGCGGCGCTTGCCGGCCGACGTGGCTGGGCTGATGGGCGATGCCGGCTTCTTCCGCATGTTTGTCGAAGCGCGCCACGGCGGTCTCGAGTGTTCGCCGAGCGCTGCGGCCCGCGTGTTCGAGAGTCTTGCCCAGGGCGATCCGGCCTGTGGCTGGGTTGCGTTCATCGGCGCGACCACGGCAACGCTGCTGGCGCGTATGGGCGATGCGGCCGTGCGCACGATTCTGCAAACGCCGTCCACGCTGCTCACCGGCGTAGTGGCGCCGAACGGGCGTGCGGAGGTTGTCGATGATGGCTTCATCGTCAACGGTCGGTGGGCCTGGGGCTCGGGGTCCGAGAACGCCGCCTGGATCGCCGGCGGTTGCCTGCTGACCAGGAACGCTGAGGTGCTCACCAACAGCGCCGGTGCGCCGCGCGCTCACATGTTGTTTTTCCCTGCGGCGGATGTGCGCAGCCTGGACAACTGGCACGTGTCGGGGCTGCGCGGCACCGGCAGCACCGACTACGAAGTACGCGACCTGTTCGTGCCTACCGACTTCGCCAGCGGCTACAGCGTGCGCGCAATGCCTGAGCGCCCGCTGTTTCAGTTCCCGCAGAACACGCTGCTGGCGTCGGGTATCGGCGCGGTTGCATTGGGCGCGGCGCGTGCAGCGATCGACGATTGCATTGGCATCGCGACTGAGAAGAAACGTGCAGGCAGCAGCAACACCATTGGCACGCGGCAGGTCACGCATCTGGAAGTCGCCACTGCGGAAGCGCGCCTGCGTGCGGCGCGCCTGTACTACTACAACAGCTTCGACGATGCCTGGGCCACGGCGTTAAGTGGTGCCGACGTGAGCCTGGCGCAGCGCCGCGAGATGCGTGTGGCCACCACGTTTGCAGTGCAGAGCGCTGTGCAGGTTGTGGATGCCATGTACACGCTCGCCGGTGGCAGCGTGGTGTACCAGGGCAATCGCCTGCAGCGGCTGTTTCGCGATGTGCATGTGGCCACGCAGCACATCATGGTCGGTACACACACGTTGGAAACGGCGGGTCGTTTGTACCTGGGCATGGAAACCAACACCGCCAACTTCTGACGGCGCCTACCGTTCATCCGAGCTTCGTCGCTCATCTACATCTGGAGTATTCACACATGCGAATTTCGACACTGCTCAGCTATGCCAGCGGCTTCAAGGAAGCTGCGCAGGAAGTGCAGGAGCTTGAGAAGGCCGGGCTCGATGTGGTCTGGGTGCCGGAGGCCTATTCCTTCGATGCACCCAGTGCGATGGGCTATCTCGCTGCGATGACCGAGCGCGTTGTGATTGCGTCCGGCATCCTGCCTGTCTATTCACGCACACCCACGTTGTTGGCGATGACAGCGGCGGGCATCGACTACCTGTCGAACGGGCGTTGCATGCTGGGCCTCGGCGCATCCGGTCCGCAGGTGATCGAAGGCTTTCACGGCGTGCCCTACGACGCACCGGTGAAACGCATTCGTGAAGTGATCGAAATCTGCCGCATGGTGTGGCGCCGTGAGCCGGTGAACTACGACGGCCGCTACTACCAGATCCCCTTGCCGCAGAACCGTGGCACAGGGCTCGGCAAGGCGCTGAAGCTCATCAATCACCCGGTGCGCAACGACATTCCGATTGCAGTCGCGGCATTGGGTGGTCAAAGCGTGGAGCAGACCGCTGAGCTTGCCGATGCATGGCTGCCCGCGTTCTTCATTGCCGAAGGCGCGCAAGCGGTGTGGGGCGAAGCACTGGCGAAGGGCAAGGCGAAGCGCGATCCCACGCGCGCACCGCTCGAGATCTATGCGGGCGGCGGCGTGGGTTTCGGCAAGGGCCTTGAAGGCTTGCGCGATCGCGGCCGTCCAGGCATGGCGCTGTACATCGGCGGCATGGGCGCGCGCTCGAAGAACTTCTACAACCAGGTGTTCTCGAAGTCCGGCTATCCGTCGGAAGCGAAGGAGATTCAGGATCTGTATCTGGCCGGCAAGAAGAAGGAAGCCGAAGCTGCCATCCCGCAGGACTACCTGGACAAGGCCTCGTTGATTGGCGACGAAGGTTTCGTACGCGAGCGTCTGCAGGCACTGAAAGCGGCCGGTGTGAATGCGTTGAACGTGTCCTTCATGGGGCAGACGACGGCGGAACGCGTTGCGACCTGCGACACGCTGCGCAACATGGTCGATACGCTTTGAGCTGCTGATGAAGATCGCGCTGGCCGGCATCAATCACGAGACCAACACCTACTGTCGCGGGCTGACGGAAGCGAAGGACTTTCATCAGCTGCGCGGCGAGCGCATGTTCCGTGCACGTGGCACCGAGACAAGTCTGGGCGGTGCGCTGCAGACTTGCGCTGATTTGGGCATCGAGGTGGTGCCCATTCTGTTCTGCGATGCGCAGCCCTCGGCCACCATTGCGCGCGCGGCGTATGAGGGCTTCAAGGCGGAGATTCTGAGTGGCCTTGCTACTGCGCTCCCGGTCGACGGCGTGTTTCTGGCGTTGCATGGCGCGGGTGTGGTGGAAGGCCTGCAGGATCTCGAGGGCGATTTGTGTACTGCAGTGCGTGAGCTGGTGGGTGAAGCCGTGCCGATCACTGCCGGCTTCGACCTGCACGGCAACGTAACGCAACGGATGGCCGATGCATTGGATGGCGTGTTCGCCTGCCAGCAGTACCCGCACATCGACATGCACAAGCGCGCCGACGAGGCCATCCGGCTGATTGTGCGCATGCACAAGGAAGCGTTCCGCCCGGTGCTGCACGTTGAGCGTGTGCCCATGCTGCTGCCCACGACCACCACCTTCGAGAGCATCGGCCAACGCACCCTGGCGCATATGTTGGCGGCGGAAGCCGAGCCGGGCGTGATCGATGTCAGCTGGTTCCATGGCTTTCCCTACACCGATGTGGCGCACATCGGCAGCTATGTGGTGGTGACGACCACGGGCGACAAGGCGCAGGCAGTTCGCATCGCGAAGGCGCAGGCGCAGCGGCTGTGGGACGACCGGGAGCTGTTTCGTGCCCGCAGTCTGTCGGCGGATGAAGCCGTTGCCCAAGCAGAACGCCTGGCGGCCGCGATGCCCGCAGAACAGCGCATGCCCGTCGTCATCAATGAGACATCAGACAACTGCGGCGGTGGCGCGCCCGGCGATGGCACCCATCTGCTGCGTGCGATGTTGAACGCCAAGCTCAACGATGCATGCTTCGGTTTCATCGTTGACGCCGAAACTGCGGCACAGGCGCACGCGGCAGGCACTGGCGCAACCATCGAAGTGGCGTTGGGTGGCCGGTACGACGAGCTGCACGGTGCGCCGTTGCATGTGCGCGCCTATGTGAAGTCGTTGTCGGATGGGCGCCTGATCATGCAGGCCATGTTCAAGGGCGCGCCCATCCATCTCGGGCCGATGGCGCGCTTGGTCGTGGATGGCATCGATGTCGTCGTTGCATCTGCGCGTTCACAGACGTTTGATCCTGAGCCCTTTCTTGCGCTGGGCATCGATGTGCGGCGCTATCGAATTGTGGCGTTGAAGTCGAGCAGCCATTTCCGCGCGGGGTTCAAGGATGTGGCGGGCGCGATCGTCACAGCAGATCCGCCGGGGTTGACTACGCATCACGTTGAGATTTTTCCGCGCGAGCAGGCGACGGGCGCGTTGTGGCCGTTGCACGGCGAGGCACGTTACCTGGCATAGCGGCGAGACTTTGCGCAGATTGGCTGGCTCAGATTTCGCCGAGGCGAATATCAACGGACGTAGCTTCCAGATCCACGAAGGCCGGCCGACGCAGTTCAACCCTCAGAACGCCCGCTGCGGCTGATCCCGTCACTGCCACGCCGATCGCGCCGTTCTCTGGCGTTTCGTCTCCCGCAGGTACTTACGCGTGCGTGCGGTCGGGCGACTTCACGTCGTCTGGATTCAGCGACGCGATCCATGCGGCGCTATCGGCAGGCAACGCGGCGTCGCTGCGTCCCAACGCGCGGGCGGTGTTGTACTTGCGCATTTCATTGCCAACGAAACGCGCGCCCTCTTCGTAGTGGCTGTTCACCTTCGCCGTGTTGGCGAGGTCGATGTACGCGTTGTAGGCGGGCAGAGCTACGGCGACGAGGAGGCCCACCAACGCGACCGCCGGCAGAAACAAGCCGAACACAACCAGCGCGGAGGAATTCGGTGGCGTCTGGTTGCCGAATCGATTGGGACCTTGGGTGCCAGGGACAAAAACGAAGATCAGGCCGACGACCGGAACAAGGTAGAGCAAGGAGAGCCAACCCGATTGATTGAAATCGTGACAACGCTGGATCGTCAGCATGATCTGCAGGACCACTGCGACGAGATAGCCAAGACCAATCACAGCGTATGTGACTGTTTCCGACTGCAGTGCTCCGCCAAGCGCGCCGCCAATTCCGCCAGCAAGCACAGTAAGCAGCCCGATCCCCATACCGAATGCAAGGTACCGGACGCGACCAATGCGCCCGGACGTCGACAGCACATCGACGGCGCTGAACTCGTCAGGCGGCAGCACGGGTGCTGCGGGCGACTGATATGGATTACTGGCGTCCATCGTGCATGTCCTTGCCGTTGCTCCCTCAATCAACTCCGACGCTATCCCGAACGCACAACCCCGGGCAATCTCTCGATCCTGTGTGTTGCGCATGCGCGCAATCGCATGCTCACCCATCGGGCGTGGATCCTTCACGCGCCTGGCGGAGGCATGTGGGATGCTCACGTCCGAGTCCGGTTGAGATAGGAGAAGTCCGCATGCAGACCCGCTTCATGCACACGAGCGACTGGCAGCTGGGCGTCACGCGCCAGTTCATGGACGCGGATGCGCAGGCGCGCTGGGCGGCGGCGCGCTTTGACGGCGTCCGCAGTCTTGGCCGCATCGCCAGAGACGAACGTTGCGAGTTCATTGTGGTAGCTGGGGATGTGTTTGAGTCCAATCAGGTCGATCGACGCACGGTGCTCCGCGCTTGCGAGGCGATGAGCAGTATCGATGTGCCCATTTATCTGTTGCCGGCGAACCACGACCCACTCGATGCGAGCAGCGTGTTTGCTACAAGACTATGGCGCGAACGCAAGCCGGCCAATGTGTACGTGCTCGACGGGTTGGGGCAGCCGCTGCAGGTGCGTCCCGGCATCGAAGTCGTCGGCGCGCCCTGGACATCCAAGCGCCCGTTACAGGATCTGGTCGCGGCGGCGGCGTTGAAGCTCACGCCTGTCTCGCACCTGTTGCGCGTGATGGTTGGGCACGGTGTGGTTGACCCGCTGTCTCCCGATCGTGACAACCCGGCCGTGATCCAGGTCGCTGATGCCGAGCGCGCGATTCGTGAGGGGCGTTTCCACTATCTCGCATTGGGAGATCGTCATTCGTATACCGCAGTTGGCGCAAGCGGCCGAATCTTCTATTCCGGTACACATGAGGCTTACGACTTCAATGAAGTGGACCCAGGGAAGGTGCTGGTCGTCGATCTCGACGACAACAAAGCAGTGGTTGCACCCAGGCAGAATGGCGTGTGGCGTTTCCTTGTGCATGACGCGCACATATCGACTACCGAGGATGTGCAAGCGCTTGCACGCACGATCGAGGCCATGCCGGACAAGGAACGCACGGTGCTGAAACTCGGCCTCGTCGGCTCGCTTGGCATTCACGCCAGCGTGATGCTTGAGGAAATCGAAACGCAGGCGAGGGAGTTGTTCGCTGCGATCGTTCGCTCAGGCAGCAGGTCGGAGCTGGTCGTGCTGCCGGACGACGCCGACTTCGAGGATCTCTCGCTCGCGGGTTTCGCACACACGGCGGTGCAGACACTGCGCGACCAGACGCGTGGGTTCGGTGCGGAACGCGAGCTGGCCAGCGATGCGTTGGCGCTGCTGGTTCGGCTGGTCGGGAGAAGCGCATGAGGATTGATCGCATACGGCTGAAGAACTTCGCTGGCGTCATTGCCGCCGAGGTGCGCTTCGCGCCAACCGGCGTGACCATCGTGCACGGCGCGAACGAAGCCGGGAAGTCAACGTTGATGCAGGCCATCAACGTGCTGATCGACCACCGTGACGACAGCCGCAAAGAGGACGTCCGCAATTGCAAACCCGTGCACCGCGATGTTGGCGCAGAGGTCGAGGCGGACATCGAAGTTGGCAAGTATCGCTTCACCTACTTCAAGCGTTTTCATAAGGATCGGGAAACCACGCTGACGATTCACGCGCCAGATGCAGACAGTCTGGTGGGTCGCGAGGCGCATGAGCGCGTGCAGCAGATGCTGGCCAGCAGCGTCGATACCATGCTGTGGCAAGCGCTGCGCATTGCCCAAGGTCAGAATCTGGAAATGCCGCAGCTGCACGATCAACCCGCGCTGGCGCAGGCACTGGATCGCGTTGCGGGTCAGGCGAAGTCCGGTGAGAAGGAGGAGGCGCTGTTTGATGCGGTCGTGGCCGAGCACCGCAAGTACTACACCGACGGCGGCAAGGAGAAAGACGACCCACTTGGTCGTACACGCACGGCGGCGCTGCAGGCGGACGCCCGGGTCGCGGACCTGCAGACACAGCTCAGTGCCGTGGAGGACGACGTCAACGCATTCGCCAGTCTGCAGCTTTCTACGGCAACACAGCGTCGAGGCGTTGAAGCCTTGGAAACCGCGCTGGCGAAAGCTCAGGAGGATTGGGATGACGTAGCCAGGCTCGTAGCGGACGCCGAGCGTGCAGCCGCCGCGCAACAGCTTGCTGTGATCGCTGCCCAGGCAGCTGGCGGCGATGCTCAGCGACGCAATGCGCTCATCGACGCCGTCCGCGCTGCGCAGGAGCAGGTTCGCAAGGCAACTGGCCTCCAGGCTGATGCCGCTGGCGCATTGGAAGCCGCAACCCAACGTCTGACGTCTGCGCGGTTGACCTGGGAAGCCGCCAGAACCGCCGCGAGTGCGCGCGACGCGGACGCGAACGTGCGGCAACAAGACCTCAAGTATCGCGACGAGGAATTCGGGCTCAAGCTGCTCGAGGAACGCTTGGCACATGTTCGCGATGCGGACGCCGAGGCCGCAAGCGCCAGTGCAGTAGTGTCGGATGCGCGGATCACGGCGAAGCTGCGCGCCCAGATTCGCGCGGCAGAGCTTGCGTTCAAGACTGCCCAGGGAATTCTGAACGTCGCGTCTCCGCGGCTGACAATCACAGCGTTGAATCCGCTGACATTGATGCTCGATGGCTCGCGGCATCTGCTTGCTGCCGGCGAGGACCACGTGATGAGTGTCAGCGAATCGCTGTCTGCACAAATCGCGGACGTCGCACGTGTGCGGGTAGAGCCGGGTACGAGTGCTGAGTCGCTGCGACATGACGTGCAGTTGGCGCTGGACGCGCTTGCGCGCGACTGTGCAAGCGCCGGCGTGGCCACGCCCGAAGCAGCGGAGACGGCATGGGCAGCAT
Source organism: Klebsiella pneumoniae (assembly GCA_945861675.1). Classification (GTDB taxonomy): domain Bacteria; phylum Pseudomonadota; class Gammaproteobacteria; order Pseudomonadales; family Azotimanducaceae; genus CAMAVY01. Next base: position 35,814 of record CAMAVY010000018.1, read on the forward strand.
TGGAGGATGCGAAGAGAGCCATGGCGAATCGCGATCGCATCGCGAACCAGCACCTGCGTGACCTGAGTCGCGAGCGCCTGGCGCAGTTGATCACGACCACGCAGGCAGCGGTGGCTGCCTACAATGCAAACCGCGTCTCGGCATTGCCGCTACCTGCAACCGCCGAGGAAGCCAAGACCGCGTATGCGCTGAGCACACGGAACAGCGCCGATGCCAGGCGCGCATTGGGCGAGGCGGAAGCGGCACTTGCGCCATTGCGCGACAACCACGGTCAATGCGCCGAAGATCATGCGGCAAAGGCCGCGCTTCTACAGCGCGCGCAGCAGGACACCGAACAGCTGTTGCGGCAATTGGAGAGTGCACGCCACACGTCCAGTGACGACGTGCTTGCTGAAGTGCTGAGGTCGGCCGAGCAATCGGTGCTGCGCGTGAGCGCCGAGGTCAAGACTGCAGGAGACGCACTCGGCGCGCGCGATCCCGATTCGATCAGGGCCGTTCTGGATTCGGCCGGTCCAGCCCTGAAGAACGCGCGGGAGCAATTCGAGCAGCAGGAACGCAAGCTCGTCGAACTGCGCGCACGGCTTGAGCTGATCGGCGAC